>PHAA01000002.1 GCA_002840245.1 Firmicutes bacterium HGW-Firmicutes-15 | reverse complement strand
GGTCATGGACTGGATTTGTTTTGACAGGTGGCCATAGCGGAAACTGTTGATACTGTAGCCGCCGGTTGCAATCCATCCCGCCACTGTGGAAAATTTGCTTGATGGATAAGTCATCAAGGACATCCCCTGCTTTTTTGCCAAGATGTCTATATCACTCCAGCGCGCACCCGCTTCAACTCGGGCGGTCTTTTGTTCCGGGTTGATTTCGATGATTTTTCTAAAAGGGGACAGATCAACCACGATCCCGGCCTTGGTGGGGATGACGCCGCCAAATCCTGATGAAGCGGATCCGCGTGGTATAACCGGGATATTCTTCTCATTGGCAAAGGCTAAAACCTTTTTAACTTCTGCGACGTTTTTAGGCTGCACCACGAAGGATGGTTGCGTTTCAAATAACATTTTGGTCATGGGTACGTCGCCGATGTCATGGCTGTACATCTCTTTCTCTTCCGGTTTGTCGATAATTTTTATATCGCCTGCAATTATTCTAAACTCTTCTATTATTTTCATATTGTACCTCTTTCCCACGCTGGCCTCATCCTGCCCTTAGCACTAAATATTATGTTCCATAAAAGGCAATAAAAAAAACGCCCTAAGATATGGTTTAAGCATGATCACTGCTACAACCTAACTTAAGGACGCCGTTGTCCATAAAATATTCATTTAATCCAAGTCAATTGATCAATCTAGCTTTCGAATTTATTTTACATGCATAACATTGTTAATACAATAGGTACTATGAAGAAATATTGTATACATTTTTGATGGATACCATGCCGCAAAGTACCTGTTTAATACCCTATCTCTAACGATGCGCATATACTTCGGGTGATCGTCTTGGGATACGGACTCTTGGGACTTTACAGTACATCTTCAGGTCAGCAGCCTATGGCCAAGAACTTAAGGAGAATAGGTATGGCCCTGCATTTTGTCATTGACCTGGAGCGCATAGCAGACCATGCCGGTGACCTGTCTAAAATAACCTTGCAGCTCAGGGATCAGCAGTATATGAAGCCTTTATTTGATATACCGCGAATGGGCGACATTACACGCGAAATGCTAAAAAAGGGTCTTAGGGCATTCACCGATGAAGATACCAGCATAGCTTTGAGTCTGGTTGAAGATGAAAGAATCATGGATGCCCTCTTATCGGGGATACCTCAATTATGTATACTTAGTTAAGGGGCCAAGGAACTAATCCTTAACCCCTTAACATTGTAGCTAGAATTTAGTTAGATACTGGGCTACCTCCCAGGGAGATACTTGAATATTGTAATCCTGCCATTCCTTCATCTTGTTTTCTCTGAATTTCTCATAAATATGCTTACCCAGAGCACCCTTAATCAATTCATTCTTATCTAATTCATATATAGCTTCTATAAGACTGCCAGGCATACTCTCTATTGCCAAATCATGTCTTTCCGCATCATCCATATGATAAATATTACGATCTACTGCTGGCGGAGCTACCATTTTTTTAGCCATACCATCCAAACCGGCAGCTAGCATAACCGACAGAGCTAGATAGGGGTTACAGGTGGGATCAGGATTTCTAACCTCAATGCGGGTACTAATTCCTCTTTTAGCAGGAATCCTAACCAGACAGCTTCTATTAGCTGTTGACCAAGCTATATTTACGGGGGCTTCATAACCCGGCACCAATCTCTTGTAGGAATTTACCGTGGGATTGGTTACTGCCGAAAATGATCTAGCATGCTTAATGATTCCTGCCATATAGCTTCTCGCTTCATCACTAAGCTGATCCTGACCATTGGCATCATAAAAACAGTTTTCCCCGTCTTTGAACAATGATTGATGGGTATGCATTCCAGAACCGTTTATACCGAAGACTGGCTTGGGCATGAAAGAAGCATACAATCCATGCCTCATAGCTATGGTTCTTACTACTAACTTAAAAGTCATTATAGCATCAGCAATGTGCAATGCATCCCCGTATTTAAAATCAACCTCATGTTGTCCAGGAGCCACCTCATGATGAGAGGCCTCAACTTCAAAGCCCATCTCTTCTAGAGTATTATCAATATCCCGGCGAACATTTTCCCCTAAGTCCAGAGGACCTAAATCAAAATAGCTGGCATCATCATGAACCTGTGTGGTAGCCTGACCTTTTTCATCAGCCAGGAAAAGGAAGAATTCCGCTTCGGGTCCTACATTCATGGTGTATCCCAAGGACTGGGCTTCCTTTAGTACCCTTTTTAGGTTATTACGCGGACAACCGGCAAAGGGAGTACCATCCGGATTATAAATATCACATATTAACCTGGCTACCTTACCATTGGAAGATCTCCACGGAAAAAGATTGAAGGTATCTAAATCTGGCACCAAGTACATATCAGATTCTTCTATCCGGGCAAAACCATTTATTGAAGAACCATCAAACATAATATCTCCATCCAAAACTTTTTCCGCTTGGCTCATAGGCACTGCCAAGTTCTTCATAACCCCCTGAATGTCTGTGAACTGTAACCTGATGAATCTTACGTCATTTTCCTTTAACATATTCATTATTTCCTGCTTTGTGTATTTGCTCATGCTTATCTCTCCTTATTATTAATTTCAGTATCATCGGCAATAATAATGGCCCTGGATAGGTCTATCATGGATATGCTTCGGTTCATGCTTTCCTTCTGCATCATGCGATATGCCTCTGCTTCGTCAACACTCATTTTCTTCATCAATATCCCCTTGGCTTTCTCCACCTCTTTACGGGTGGTAAGACTCTTCTTCAACTTACCTACCTCTTGCTTGATCGAGTTGAATCTGTTTTGATAGAGTAGACAAACCTCAATTACCGACATCAATGTTTCTTCACTATAGGGCTTGTTAATGTGGGCAATCTCATCAAGTTGTCGGGGGTGAGAACTGTCTACCAATACTAGAACATTACTCAGTTCATCACCTTCAAGTATACCGACTATCTCCTGGGTACTCGCGCCTTCCAGTCTAGAATCTAGAATAACTAGGTCAGGAAACATCATTCGAGCTTTTCTTAGTAAATCAGGTGCATTGCTCGCCTCAGCCTGAACCAGATAACCATATCCGGTCAACATTGCTTTTAACCGACGCCTGCCGTTTTCGTTACCATCGGCAATTATGATCCTTGCTTTCGACACAATTCGCCATCACCTGCCTCACATAAAAATAGGTACCCGCACCATAGTCAAATTACATTGACTATAACACGGACACCCTCGCCCTCTGATTTATTATTTTTTACAAACTAATTATATAATATACGATTCATTTGACAAGGTTTTTTTTGTGAAAATACTGTATACCTCCCGTAGGCTAATGCACAAAATTACTATTGTTGCCGTAAATCTTTAATACTGGCAACACTTTTCAGTTTTTCCAGGTAGGTATTAAAAGCATTATCTTTCTGCTCCGTTTCTAACTGCTTTATAAGTTGTACCTTTATCTGATCATAAGGCAAGGGGGTGGGAACTTTCTTCTCTCCAGCCTTGATAATATGATAGCCAAATTGGCTTTTAACTGCCTGCGGATTTAACTGCCCTGGCTGCAGAGCCAGAGCCACTGTTTTAAACTCAGGTACGAAATTGGTAGTCTCATTAACAATTCCGACATCGCCACCCTTATCCTTGCTTACTGTGTCTGTAGAGTATTCTTTCGCCAGAGCTGCAAAATCTCCACCTTGCTTGATTTTCCCCATTACTTCCTCGGCTTTCTGCTCGCTATCCACTAAAATATGATAGATTTGGATTCCACCTGGCTCCTGAAGCTTATCCTTGTTGTCATTATAATATTTCTGAGCATCGGCATCACTGACCTTGGTATTGCCTACCACTTTATCCTCAAGCTTCTGAAATAATTGTGAGGTTTCAATTTCCGTGCGCAGATCCTTTTCGGTTATTTTCGTTTGCTCTAAGAACAACTTATAACCATCTACTCCTGCCTTATTTTGTGATTGTTTAAAACTGTTCAGCGTACTGTCTATATCCTCATTAATCACCTTGATGCCCTGTTTTTTAGCATCCTGGTAAACCAACTTCTGTAACACCATATCTTCATAGCTTCTATCCTTGAGGTTCTTGATGAGTTCCTTATCTTTTTCCTCATCAATCTTAACCCCCTGCTGAGCCTCGTAACTGACTTTGAGCATAGCATAGCGTTGGTCAATTTCGCTCTGGCTAATTTTCTCCCCATTCACTTCAGCAATAGCCGGGCTTGCCTGTTTTTGAGAATTACATCCTACAATGAATAGTAATAATACTAAGGCCAAGAACAAACTGATTCTCTTCCGCATGATTTCCCTCCTAATTAAAAAATTGACTGTGAATTACCCCTCTATGGGTTGTTAGCTGTCAACTAGCTAAGAAACTGCAAACAAATTACTTACCGTTTTTAAGCGGATTTTACCGCAAGTTATTACGCCCATCCTTAAGACTTATTCAGTCTTTCTCGAGCTTTTTGAAAGCGTTGCTCCTGCTCTGCTGTCTCTAATTTTAACGGAGACACAGGTGTGGGACGTCCATTCCGGTCTAAGGCTATCATAACAAAATACCCTTCTAGGGCTAGTTTGATTTCCCCAAGTCTAAGGTTCTCCACCTTCACCGTAACATATATCTCCATCGATGTCCTACCTGTAAATATCAATTCCGCATCGCAAACTACCAAATCCCCTACTAGTATGGGTTCCTTAAAGACCAGCTTATCAACACTGACGGTAACTACATTACATAAGCAGTGACGTTGCGCTACCACTCCGGCGGCAGAATCCATGAGTTTCATGACTTCACCCCCGTGCATGTTCCCCGCAGCATTGGCATGATAAGGAAGTACAACCTGCGCCATAGTAACACGAGAAGCCGAAGCTGATTTTGCTTCCATATTAAGATCCTCCTATCAAAATTAAGAATCAACACTAATCTCCAAGCGGTCCAAAATAACACAATTAATTGTATCATTTTATCTACTTACTTGCTTAACAAAACTACGCCTATTTCGCTGGATGATTTGGATCTAAAATATTTTAGTTACAACAATAGGCAACTGTTGATTTGCTAAAAACGAAGTATCTTCCAACAATGGTAAACAACACTTGATAGTAAATATGTATTTACTAGTTTACGTAATTCGTATATACTGGTTCTATTAAAAATATAGGTAGGTGAAAAAATGAGCAACTTGGAAAGTGTTGCCGAAGAATTTCTCAGGCTTTTGGGATACATTCGAGATAATTACCTCAAACCGGCTGAACAGATCACCCGTTCACGCTTAAGTCCTGCCCAATTCCATGCCGTCTCTATCCTGTTCCGAAAAGACTCTCTGCCCATGTCAGAGTTGGCGGCAGAGATGAAAATATCGAAGCAACAGCTTACTCCCATCATAGCTAGGCTAATCGAAAGCAGCCTGGCAGTAAGAAAAACAGATGAAAATGATCGACGGATTGTACGTATAGAAATTACAGAACTTGGCAGGAGCACTAATAAAGCATTATTAGCCCAGATAAAAGTCAACTTTACCGAAAAACTTAGTGAGATACCAGATAAGGAACTGGATGAACTGAAACAGATGGTGACCAGGATGCAGGAGATCCTCAAAACTGCAAAATAGAATCGCAAATTTGCCAGCTATTAAGAACTCGAAAAATCATTAAAGGTGGGTCAAGAAATGAAAAGATTGAAGACAGCGTTGATGATACTGGGCATTGTTATACTGGTCGGTGGGGCAGCAGGGATTTCCTACTACATTTACCAAAACATCAACTACTTCTCAACACAGAATGCCCAGGTAACATCCGACATGATAACCATTACTCCAGAAATCACAGGTAAATTAAAGGATTGGAACGTTCAACTTGGGGACCAGGTAAAAGCAGGACAGATTCTGGGCAGGCAGGATACCAGCAACATGATTACCAGCACGGCGTTAAATCCTCAGGCCCTGGTTAATTCAGCTGACACTATGATTTCCAAGGCGGATATAAAGTCACCTATCGACGGAAAAGTTATTAAGTCCAATGTAGTAAAAGGCGAAGTTCTAGCGCCCGGCATGGAGATTGCGACAATAGCTGATACTGCGCACATTTATATTAAAGCCAATATTGAAGAAACCAATATTCTAGATATTCAGCCCGGGCAGAAGGTAGATATTAAAATTGATGCCTACCCCAGTAAGACCTTCCAGGGTAATGTTGAGAGCATAGGCCAGGCTACCACCAGTGCGTTCAGTACGACCCTTTCGTTAAATACCAGTGGCACCTATTCCAAGGTTACACAGTTAATACCGGTTAATATTGCTATTATAAATACTGATAATTTGACTCTAATGCCCGGTATGAATGCAACTGTCAAAATCCATATCAATTAGAGAAAAGAGGTTTCCATATGCGAAAGCTTATTAGAGGGTCCTTATTAATACTCACATTCATGCTTTTAGTATTTGCTGTTTCCGGCTGTGCTGGTCAAAATGCCAAACAAAAGGTGACGATTACTACGGCAGTTGCTAGCAGCCAGGAATTAGAATCCAGGCTGGAATTCAGTGGGGTTCTGGTACCTAACCAGACGGTTGATATATCCAGCAAGATATCGGGGCAGGTAATAGCCCTGGAATCAAAGGTTGGAAGTCCTGTCAAGGCTGGCGACGTTCTTATAAATTTGGATACAGAAGGTTTAAATGGACAGCTTATGCAGGCAGAGGCCAGTCTACAGTCGGCCCAGGCAGCAGCCCAAATAGCTGATAATCAGGCTTCCATTAGCAAGATTAACTTGAATACAGCGCAAATTTATTATGACCGGACCAAAATTCTGTTTGAATCAGGCGCAGTATCTCAAAGTCAGATGGATGACGCCCAGGATAAGCTGGGGATTGCTTCCAAGCAGTATGACAATGCCTTTGGCCCAGCCAAAGCCCAAGCCGCTGCTGCCATCAATACCGCCTTGGCTAATATTAGGAACTTTAATGTGCAGATACAAAATGCAACTATCAAAAGTCCCCTGAGCGGAATAATAACCAACCAGAATCTAAACCTTGGTCAAGTAGTATCACCTGGCGTCGTACTTATTTCAGTTGTGGATACCACAAATTTAAAAATGAAAAGCACTATAACTCAGGATAAATTACACCTCTTATCAGTTGGCCAGCAAGTGAGCATAAAGATAGACAGCTACCCGGACAGCATTTTTTCGGGTACGGTTACAGTCATTGGGCCCATTGCTGTCAACACTGGCGAGGTCTTTCCGGTAGAAATTACACTTAAAAACGATAGCGGCTTAATGGCCGGATTATCAGCCCATACTTCCCTGATTAATAAAACCCAGGGAATTATTGTTCCGATATCTTCAATACTACAGACCAACAACGAAAGTTCCGTATATGTAATTGAAAACAATACAGCCTCCAAACGGATTGTTAAAATCGGGCTTAAAAGCGACAAAGAAGCCCAAATAATCGAGGGTCTCAATGAAGGTGAGCGGATAGCCGTTTCCAATCTCAACGTTCTGGCGGACAAAATGTTAGTAAACGTTCAATAAGAGATTTTTAAATCAAATCGAGTGGAGATTATATTTTATGCTTAGATTGTTTAGAGATTTAAAGCCCTATACCTGGCAAATGCTTTGGGTCGTAGTTTTTCTATTTGCCCAATCACTTGCTGACCTTTATCTTCCTACGCTAATGGCGGAGGTTGTTAATAACGGTATGATGAAGGGGGATACCTCCTATATTTGGAAATATGGAGGCTACATGCTGTTAGTAGCCCTGGGTGGCGGTCTCTGCGCCGTTGTCGGCAGTTATCTGTCTTCAGTAATCGGTATGGGGTTTGGCCGGGACACCCGCGACAAAGTATTTTCCCAGGTGGAAAGCTATTCTTTGCACGAGTTTGATAAGATAGGGACCGCCTCCTTGATTACCAGAACTACCAATGACATTACTCAGGTGCAAACCTTGCTGGTCATGGGCTTACGATTCATGGTCAATGCTCCCATTATGTGTATAGGGGGTATAATTATGGCCTATTCCAAAGACCGGGGGCTTACCCTGATACTGGCAGTAGTTCTGCCGCTAATGTTGACCTTAATAGGAGTAATTGCAACCTTGATCGTACCCCTGTTCAAATCGATGCAGGCCAAGCTGGATAAAGTTAACCTGGTGTTGCGCGAGAATTTGACTGGAATAAGGGTTATCCGGGCCTTCAACCGCCTGGACAGTGAAAATGAGCGATTCGAAAAAGCCAATCTGGATTTGACCGATACATCCATAAAGGTAAATAAAATTATGGCTGGTATGCAGCCCATAATGATGCTGGTCATGAATTTCACCTCGATTGCGATCATATGGTTTGGTGGTATTCGGATTAGTCAAAATGTTATGCAGTTGGGAGATATGATGGCCTTCCTACAGTACGCTATGCAGATTATGTTTTCCATTATTATGGTGACCATTCTGTTTATTATGGTTCCTCGGGCCCAGGCATCAGCCATTCGCATCAATGAGGTCCTGGACACGGTGCCTGAAATTGTCGATCCGCAATCTGGCCAAAAACCTGCTGGTAATAGGGCTAATGTGGAATTCCAGAATGTAGTATTTTCTTATCCAGGCGCTGAAGAGCCTGCCATAAATGGTATATCTTTCACCCTGCATCCAGGTGAGGTGACCGCAATAATAGGTGGTACCGGTTCAGGTAAATCCACCTTAATCAACCTGATCCCCAGGTTCTACGATGTAGCCAGCGGAGCAATTATGGTTAATGGGGTCGATGTCAGACAAATGACCCAACAGGATCTTCGAGCAAAAATCGGCTTTGTTCCCCAAACCCCAGTTATTTTCAGTGGAACCATCGCTGACAACATCCGCTACGGCAAGCCCGATGCTACCGAGGGTGAAATCGTGCACGCGGCAGAGGTTGCTCAGGCCAGCGAATTTATTACTACGATGAACAACGGGTATGATTCACAAATCTCCCAAGGTGGAACCAACCTTTCCGGCGGTCAGAAGCAGCGGCTTTCCATCGCCCGTGCTTTGGTTCGGAAACCCGAGATCTATATTTTAGACGACAGTTTTTCGGCTCTGGATTTTAAAACTGATGCCCGTCTTCGCTCAGCTCTCAGCCAGGAGACAACAACTTCTACAGTTATTATTGTAGCTCAAAGGGTAAGCACCGTAATGAATGCTGACCGGATTATAGTTTTAGACGAAGGCCGTATTGTTGGGATGGGCAGACATAAAGAGCTTATGAATACAAGTGAGGTATACCGGGAGATTGTGTTATCCCAGTTATCGGAAGAGGAGATAGCATGAGCGAACAAAGTGCCAAAAGACCAGATGGGGTCCCAGGGCCTAGGGGGCGTGGACCCGGCGGACCCGGGATGGGTATGCCCGTAGAAAAAGCCAAGAATTTTGCCGGTACAATTAAGAGGCTGGTGGAGTATCTTAGGCCAGATAGATATCGACTTATTATCGTGTTCTTCTTGGCCATAGCAAGTACCCTATTCTCAATTTTAGGCCCCAAAATTATGGGTAAGGCCACTACCAAACTAGGTGAGGGTATTTTAGCCAAATACGCCTATTTTATTCAGTTGAACATGGCTATCGAAAAGAAAATGCCTATAGCCGTTATTAACAAGCTGCGAAACGATACTATCCCCAGTTTTGATTTTGGATATATAGGAAAAATCTTGATATTGTTGATTGTGCTGTATATTATTAGTGCCAGTTTCACCTATATAATGGCCTATATAATGGCCAGTGTGTCCCAGCAAACCGTTTATAGAATGCGTAACGATGTCAAGAGCAAGCTTGATCGTCTCCCCCTTAAATATTTTGATCAACGCACCCATGGAGAGATTCTGAGCAGGGTTACTAATGATATGGACAACATTGCCACTACGTTGCAGCAAAGTCTCACCCAGTTGATAACATCTTTGGTAACAGTGATCGGAATCTTGATTATGATGCTGACCATCAGTCCAATAATGACCCTTATTGCCTTGATAAGCTTACCAGTAAGTGTTTTGATAACGACATTAATTACTAAGAATTCGCAGAAGTTTTTTGTCGCTCAACAGAAAACTATAGGTGAACTAAACGGTCATGTCGAAGAAATGTATTCAGGGCATAAGATAGTTAAAGTATTCGGTCATGAAGAAAATTCAATATTGAAATTCAAGGGCATTAACAGCGAGCTATATCAGGTTGGATGGAAAGCGCAGTTTGTGTCCGGAATTATCTTCCCGGCATTGAACTTTGTAAACAATATTGGATATGTGGGTGTCTGTGTGGTCGGCGGACTTCTGGTAGCCAAGAAGTCCATTGAGATAGGAGATATTCAGGCATTTATTCAATATATGCGACAATTCACCCAGCCTATCATTCAAGTAGCCAATATAGCGAATATTCTGCAATCCACAGTAGCCTCAGCGGAACGGGTATTTGAAGTCCTGGATGAGACCGAGCAGATACCGGATCAGGAAGATGCCAAGATTATAGAATTCCCCAAAGGCCAAGTTAAATTTGAGCATGTTAAATTTGGTTACAAAGATGATGTTCCACTTATGGAAGACCTGAGCATAGATGTTGAAGAAGGGCAAACTATAGCTATTGTAGGGCCGACCGGAGCAGGCAAAACCACTCTGGTTAATCTGATTATGCGGTTCTATGAGGTCCAGGGCGGTCGTATTACCGTCGATGGGGTAGATATCGTTGACATGAAACGTGGCGACTTACGCACTCTATTCGGCATGGTTTTGCAGGATACCTGGCTGTTTAATGGCAGCATCAGGGACAACATTGCTTACGGCCGTGAGGGAGCAACAGCGGAAGAGGTAATTAACGCAGCTAAAGCGGCTCATGCCCATCACTTTATTAAGACCCTTCCAGATGGGTACGATACTATACTAAATGAAGAGGCATCAAATATCTCGCAGGGTCAGAAGCAGCTTCTTACCATTGCTCGTGCTTTTCTGGCTGACCCGGCCATCCTAATACTAGATGAGGCAACCAGTAACATTGATACCAGAACCGAGATTTTAATCCAGCGAGCGATGACTAACCTTATGAAGGAAAGAACCAGTTTCGTTATAGCCCATCGGCTTTCAACCATTCGCGATGCGGACCTAATACTGGTGATGAACCATGGGGCAATCATAGAGCAGGGCAACCACGAACAGCTTTTGGCCGTGGACGGCTTCTATGCAGAACTTTACAACAGCCAGTTCACAGTAGGAACCCTTACTGACAAGGTTGTATCCTAAGTATATAGACAGAGAGAGGGGTTCCCGTATGGGAACCCCTCTTAGTTTTTATATATCTACCGTTTTAGTGATTATTTATACCGCTCCCTGAGCACGCATGGCTTCAGCCACTTTTAAGAACCCGGCAATGTTTGCACCAGCTACCAGATTACCCTCAAAGCCGTATTCCTTGGCAGCTTCGCTGGACTTCTTGTAAATATTAATCATAATGTCTTTAAGTTTGGCATCTACTTCTTCGAAAGTCCAGGAATATCTCATGCTATTCTGGGACATTTCCAGAGCTGATACGGCCACTCCACCTGCGTTGGCAGCCTTGGCTGGGGCAAAGAGTACTCCATTATCCTGTAATACTTTAACTGCTTCTGGAGTTGAAGGCATATTCGCTCCTTCTGCTACTGCTATACAACCATTAGCAACTAGAGCCTTGGCATCCTGCTCATCCAGTTCGTTCTGCGTAGCAGAAGGCAGAGCTATATCGCATTTAACAGTCCATATTCCGTTACCTTCGAAATATTTCGCACTGCTGCGTTCTGCAACATAATCACTACATCTTTTTCTCTCAACTTCTTTTATACGTTTGATGAGATCCAGGTCTACTCCAGCTTCGTCCACAAAATAACCGCTAGAATCACTCATGGCCACTACTTTGGCGCCCAGTTCCATAGCCTTCTGTGCAGCATAGATGGCAACGTTTCCAGATCCAGATATAACCACAGTCTTGCCCTGGAATGATTCGCCTTTAGCTTTCAACATTTCTTCCGTAAGGTAAACCAACCCATATCCGGTTGCTTCAGTTCTAGCTAAGCTTCCGCCCCAAGTTAGTCCTTTGCCGGTTAATACGCCTTCATAGGCATTTCTGATTTTCTTGTACTGACCATACATGAACCCGATTTCACGTCCGCCCACACCGATATCTCCGGCTGGAACATCCGTGTCAGCGCCTATATGTCTGTACAATTCAGTCATGAAACTCTGACAAAACTTCATTATTTCGTTATCTGATTTACCCTTAGGATCAAAGTCACTGCCGCCCTTAGCTCCGCCAATAGGAAGACCGGTAAGTGAATTCTTTAATATCTGTTCAAAGCCTAAAAACTTGATTATCGATAAATTAACTGAAGGATGAAGCCTTAGACCTCCCTTGTATGGTCCAATGGCGCTATTAAATTGAATTCTAAATCCCCTGTTCACCTGTACTTTTCCACTATCATCCAGCCAAGGCACTCTAAACATGATTTGCCGTTCTGGTTCTACTAATCTCTCCAGAATTGCACTCTGGACATATTCAGGATGCTTTTCAATTACCGGACCCATTGCTTCAAAAACTTCTGTTACTGCTTGAATAAATTCAGGTTGACCTGGATTCGTTTTCTTAACCTTTTCCAATACATTTTCAACATAAGACATTTTTTGCATTCCTCCTTCGAAATACTTTTTTATTTATTTGTGTGAAATTTGATGAGCTAAGAAAAATTATATGTTTTATAAAAATAAAGTAAATAGATTTTAGCCAGATATATTGTATGCATGATAAAACTACCTACTAGTATGATTACCTTAATAGATTAATATGCAGTTTTTCATTATATCTAAGTAAGGCTGGATCTGTGATTGCTACGGTTTCAAACAACAAACTATCATCAGGAACAGATAATCTTGCCTTCCCGTCTTCAAAAGCAAAGCTTGTCTCAAATTTTATAGCTTTTCTCCATACCTTATCTAGCTTAAGCTTATCAATCTCATTATCAACATCTCTGATCGCAGGGTTCATTGCAGAAATTAGGGATCCCAATATATCAATATTATCTCTTCCAGCAGGGGCACTCTTCACCTTTTGCAGAACTGCCAACTTTCCATCTGCACTTATATAGGTACCTGTTACCTCTAGAGGGGTAGATGCTGGTAGTACTATATCAGCCATGGCGGCGGCAGCTGTCATGAAAGGACTTAAAACCACCAGGAATTCAAGTCCAGCTAAAACCTCTGGTTTAACTGCTCCTCCACCTATTGGATCCTCTCCCAGTATAAATGCTATTTTAGTTTCCCCCATCTCTATAGAACTGATAACATCGCTATAATTATTTGTAAAACCTGCATGCCATACCCCTGTACCATTGCCACCAGGAGTCACAACAATTATCCCATTCCGCGAGGAACCCACTCGTTCAGTAATTACGGCTAAATCAGCCAATAGCTCCACCCCAACTGCTGAAACCTTATATCCATCAACCAGTATCATAGCCTTCTTTACACCGGTATACAATGCGGCAATTTCGAGTGCTTGGTCACCTGGGATAGTTCCACGTAAATAGTCCTGCAGCACTTCATAATCAACTGTTCTATTATCAATATAATCCCTGTTTATCTTGCCCTGATTTATAACCGCTGCCAGGATTTCTTTTATAATCCCAGTATTATTATCCGGGGATAGCCGTATTGTGGCCAAATCATCAACCAGGCTTGATTCCTGACTGATAATCACCAGCTTCGCTCCCCGCTTGACTGCATTTCTGGCCCGTACAGCCATGACCTGGTTTTCATTAAAAGAACCGAGCATTAAAATCAAATCGGTTGCATCGACCTCATCCAATGTATTTGTGGATAGGTTCTCACCAAATACCTTTGAGAGTCCTCTGCCCGAGTTATTAGTAAAACTGGAAAGCTTAGAGGTTCCCAAAATAATCTTGCCAAAAGATGCTGCTCGGCCGGCCTCCTCCAGAGTCAGAAAAGGAGCAGCAAAAACGGCTGAAGCAGTATTCCCAAACCGACTCCTTAGGGATAGGGTCTTCTTTGATATATGCATCATTGCTTCTTCCCACGAGCTCTCCACTAACTCACCATTTTTTCTTATTAGAGGGCTTGTTAACCGGTTTTTAGTAAAAGATCCAAAAGCAAATCTTCCCCGGGAACAAAGTATTTCTTTTTCTTGGGGCAGCATTCTCATAACAGATTCTCCACAGCTATTGACAATCTGCCCACAGCCCATACCGCAGAATGAACAAACCGTAGTATTTTCTCTAACATGCACTGGTACATTTTTGACCTGGGGGTAGCGTTCCAGTAACGCTCCGGTTGGGCACACGGCTACACACTGACCACAGGCGATGCAGGCAGTATCTCTTAGGGCCATCCCAAATTCAGGCTTAACCACAGTGTCAAAACCACGATGCACCAAACCCAGAGCATTGACCCCCATCAGTTCATCACAAATCCTTACGCATAGCCCGCACAATATGCATTTGGCTGAATCCCGCTCAATAAACGGATGATCGTCTACCATAATTGCCTGGTGTTTTTCACCCTGCAAATACTGGGGTTCTACCTGATAGTGGTTGGAATATTTAATGAGTTTGCATTCAAAATAGTCCCGGCATCCACACTCCAAGCACCTACTGGCTTCCCTCTCTGCATCTTCGTTAGACATCCGGCCTGCAATTTCTCTAAAGTTGTCCTTACGTTCCTGGGGTTCCATATGCGATATTTTCACTCTATCTTCTTTTTTCAGCTCAACAAAATCTTCTTTCGTTAAATCTTTTCTTTCCACAATGTAGGATTGCTTATACGGCAGCAAATCTCCCTGAAGATAGCTTATCATTACATCCGCAGCTCTTCTTCCCTGACCCACTGCTCCAATTGCAATACCCGGACCGGTTACCGCGTCACCACCCGCAAATACTCCTGGTAGATTAGTCATAAAGCTGTTTTCATCAATAGCTATGGTTCGCCACTTACTGGCACCGATTTCGCCAAAATCGCTCATATCAACCTGTTGCCCAATAGCAGCAATAATTGTATCTACAGGTATTAGTTCCTGCTCGCCCTCTATAGGCACCGGGCTGCGACGGCCGGAAGCATCCGGCTCACCCAGTTGCATTTTCTGCATACGAATGGAAGATACTTTTCCGCCATCGGCTATTATCTCTTCCGGGGCCAGCAAGAACTTGAATTCAACCCCTTCTTCCTCTGCCTCCCGAATTTCAATGTCCTCTGCCGGCATCTCGGCCCTGGTTCTACGGTATAAAACCATAACCTGCTTCGCTCCCAGCCTTACAGCGGTACGAGCAGCATCCATAGCTGTATTACCCCCACCAACGACGGCAACCCGATTACCTATTTCAATCTTCCCGTTTAAAGCAGCTTCTCGCAAGAAATCAATACCACCTATTACTCCGGAAACATCTTCTCCAGAGCATCCGATGCGTGAATACTTCCAAGCTCCAATCCCCACAAAAACCGCATCATTATGTTTTCTTATATAATCAAGACTTACATCCACATTAATCTTGGTATTATAAATAAATTCTACCCCCATGGCATGAATAACATTAATTTCCTGATCCAATATTACCTTGGGCAATCGATACTCAGGAATCCCATAACGCAGCATCCCGCCCGCTTCTGGCATGGCTTCATAAACCGTAACCCCATGCCCCGCACGGGCTAGGAAATAGGCAGCGGTAAGCCCGGCAGGTCCCGAACCTATAATAGCAACTTTTTTACCAGATGCTTCCTTAATTTCAGGAATAAAAATACTAGCGCTTTTCAAATCCTGTTCTGCCGCAAAAACCTTGAGTGCCGCAATAGCAATCGGTTCCTCAACCATCTGACGACGGCAGACCTCCTCACAGGGGTGAGGACATACCATACCAATACTTGCTGGTATTGGCAGTTGTTCTTTTATTAGCTTCAATGCTTCGTGGTATTCACCATTGGCAATTAGACCTACATAGCCCTGGCAATCAGTATGAGCCGGACATGCATTCACACAGGGTGGACGACAATCCCCACTATGGTCTGACAAGAGTAATTCGAGGGTTACTTTGCGGGAGGATTGAACCCGCATAGACTCAGTATTAATTATCATACCTGGAGCAATCTCGGTGGAACAGGACCGTAATAGACGGCTGCTGTCTTCTATCTCTACAACACATAGACCACAGGCTCCATAGGTTTTAATACGATCATCATGACACAGAGTCGGTATTTCAATGCCGTTTTCCCGGGCTACTTCCAGAATAGTCTGTCCTTTATAACCATTTATTTCTCTGCCGTTAATATTTAAACTAATCATAGCCACATCCACCCCTCTCTTACTCAACTACTACCGCACTCCATTTGGAAGGGCATACTTCCAAACAGGTACCACATTTAATACATTTGTTATCATCTATTACATGTGGATGCTTCTTTTCTCCTGCAATACAATCCACCGGACATTTCTTAACACATAGACCACAACCCTTACATAAATCAGGGTCAATATGGTACTTTATAAGAGCCTTGCATTGCAGGGCAGGACATTTCTTATCATGAATATGCGCCTCATATTCATGTCGGAAATACCGAATAGTAGTTACTACCGGATTGGGTGCACCTTGTCCTAATCCACAAAGAGAACCTTCTTTTATCTGATTGCCCAGATTGAGGAGAAGTTCAATATCCCCTGTTTTCCCTTTCCCATCACACAAACGCTCCAAAATCTCCAGCATGCGTTTGGTTCCTATCCGACACTGAACACATTTTCCACAGGACTCATTCTGGGTGAACTTTAGGAAATAACGAGCCAAGTCAACCATACAGGTAGTATCGTCTACAACCACCATACCACCGGATCCCATAAAAGCTCCAGTATTCATTATAGACTTATAATCTACCGGCGTATCTAATAGAGCCTCTGGAATACACCCTCCAGATGGTCCCCCCATCTGCACCGCTTTAAATTTTTTATCTTCCTTTATTCCCCCGCCCAAACCATAAATAATATCGCGCAGGCTCATTCCCATGGGAACCTCCACTAATCCACCCCTTTTAATCCTGCCGGCTAGGGCGAATACTTTGGTTCCCTTGCTATCTTCAGTACCCATGGCAGCAAAAGCCTGACCTCCAGCATTTATAATCCAGGGAACATTAGCAAAGGTTTCGACATTGTTTATACTGGTAGGTTTATCCCAGTAGCCATGCTGGGATGGAAAAGGCGGCTTCAACCGTGGCATACCCCTCTCCCCTTCCAGGGAGGCAATTAGAGCAGTCTCTTCGCCGCAGACAAAAGCTCCGGCACCCTGTTTTACTGAGATATCAAAAGAAAAGGAACTCCCCAAAATATTCTTCCCCAGCATTCCCTTATCCCGGGCCTGGATTATTGCTATTTCCAGACGTCGTATGGCCAGCGGATATTCAGCTCGGGCATAAACAATACCCGTTGAGGCTCCAATTGCATAGCCCGCTATAGCCATACCTTCAAGTATTGCATGAGGATCGCCTTCCAGGACGCTTCTATCCATAAAGGCCCCTGGATCACCTTCATCAGCATTGCAAACCACATACTTGTCAGAAGATTTCTCCTGCCGGGTAGCATTCCACTTAAACCAGGTAGGAAAACCGGCACCTCCTCGTCCCCGAAGTCCAGAAATCTTAATTTCTTCTATAAGCTGTTCAGGCGTCATTGCTGACACAACTTTTTCAAGGGCCTTATAACCACCATTGTGGGTGTAATCATCTATTGACTCCGGATCAATTATGCCGCAGTTGCGCAAGGCTACCCGTACCTGTCCCGCCATAAAATCATTGGGCTTCTCTTCAGTCGATACCAAATATTTCTCTAATAGACCATTTTCATTTTCCGCAGCAAATATTTCCTTAACCATTTCCGGGCTTACGCTTCCATAGCTATGAACTCTTCCATCATCATAGACAATATCAAGTAAAGGTTCATGGTGACACATACCAATACAACCGGTTTGTTCCAGTTTAATATCCAGTCCGCGGAGGTCAATTTCCTCTTTTGCCGCATCCCATACCTGCAGGCCTCCAGCAGCTATTCCGCAGCTGCCTAATCCTATCCTTACAATCATGCTCCCACCTCTTCCCTCTGCGACTCCTTTTCCCCAGCATAAATGCCTCGTATAATGTTGCGCGCTTTGTCAGGAGTAAGAGGCCCGTAGGCTCGTCCATTTATCATCATAACCGGTGCCAGGCTGCAGCAACCCAAGCAAGCAGCTTCGTTAAGGGTAAAAATACCATCTGCCGTGGTTTCACCCATTTTGATCTTTAGTTCATCACAAAGAGCTGTCTCAATTTTTTCCGAACCATTTACATGACAGGCCGTCCCCTGACAAAGTAAAATGATGTATTTGCCCATAGGATTTAATCTAAACTGGGTATAAAAGGTGGCTACCCCATAAATTTTGGCTCGTTTGGCTCCAAATTTATCAGATATATGCTGTAAGACAGAAAGTGGCAGATATCCATATATGTCCTGGGCTTTTTGCAGAACCGTGATAAGACTGCCATCCACTCCCCGATAATTTTCCATTAAATCCTCTAAAAGCTGCAAATCCAGTGTGCTGCTATCACACTGTTTGTCCAAATTATTTCCTTCCTTGCAGCAGCAAGTCATAAAGAACACCCCTTTTCCAAACGCTAATCAACTAACTTATGTAACACAACCTTACGGGTACATAAGAAATAGGTTTTAACCATATTATTTAATTTATAGTTAAAACCTTATATACATAATAAATTCTTGAGCTTTATTCAACAAATGTAAAGATGTTTTTCGCAAATATATTGTATACCTGTTTTCGACTTGGTTTTTCGACCATTATACGGTAAATTCGCTCTCCATACTCTTCTGAATGATCTCCTGAATATCGGTGAACATTTGCACAAACATGCCCTCCGCATTAAAAAACTCAGCAATCATTTTATTCATATTTAATTTAGCATACTCCACAGTCAACTGAGTTACTTTCTCGTCATCTAAGGCTTGGCCTAAGATTTGAGCTTGATTTATTTCCATCTGCTGGGTACGAAATTGGCGAATTTTTTCTTGGGCTTCGGGGTTTTGCTCCAATTGTTTTTGGACTAACACATAACGCTGGAAAGCTTCACTGTCCTTTATTGCCCGGGCCAGCTCATGCGCCTTATCATAAGGATTCTGGTTTAACATCACTTTATACCACCTTTTACATTTTTATTTCCCATAATCTTTTCATCATCCGGTAATTATTCCATTAAACACAGCCAAAAGAAACACCGCGTAGAAAACACCGCAAAGCAATAACATACCCGCGCTTATATGTTTTTTATTGATTAATTGAACATATAACAAAGCAGCCGCTCCCAAGGTTATTATTGCGGATATAAAAGCCCCCGAATTCAACTGCCAGTCAGTTAAAAAAATGCCTAGAGCAGGAATCAAAGAACACTGAAACACCATGGCACCGGTAATATTTCCCAGAGCCAGAGTATCTTTCTCACGAGATATCCAGATAACACTATTGAACTTCTCCGGCAGCTCGGTGGCAATAGGAGTAATAATTAGAGCCAGCACGAAAGCAGGCACACCGTAAGTCAGAGCTACAATTTCTATGGAGTGAACAAAAAGATTTGCTCCCATAATAATACAAAACAGGGCTAATAATACCTGCAATCCAACCCTAATTGCCGGCGGCGTTTCATGATGGCGGGCAAAATAGCAGGGTGGAATCTCTGATTCAGATTCCAGATCCCTCTCCTCGGTAAGCATTGTATATACATACCAAATATACGAAACAACCATAAAAGCACCTATCAGTATCTGCCAGCCTCTAAATTCAGGTGGAATTGCACCAGCTAAGACAGCTGCCGTAAAAACAATCATAAAAAAACTCAGATCACGACTCATACTAGAATAGTCTGCAATTACTTTAATACCAGTCCTGCGCCTCTTCCTAAAGATAATTACTGCCATACCCGTGACAAACATCGCCAGGGTTGACAACATTAGAGGCGCTCCTAAGATGGCACCAATACCAATTTCGCTGCCCTGCGGTCCTCGCGCGAATACAATAGCAATAATTGGTATAATCGTTTCCGGCAGAGCAGTACCTACCGCTGCTAAAACACTGCCAACCGCACCTTCCGATAAGTCAAATATTTTCCCCAACCACTCAACACCATTGACAAATAATTCTGCTCCTAGAAGTATAATTCCCAAACTGATAACAAGAATAGCAATATCACTCATAATAACAAGCAAACCTCTCTATCTTACTTAATACTCTATAGGCGTAACCAGCTTTTCATGCTGGTCAAACCTCACCAAATACCTGTACCCTGCCTGACGAGCAGAGCGATAAGCTTCCTCTAACCCTTCCCCCATCTGATCCGGATGGTGAGCATCGGAACCAAAAGTAATCGGTATACTATAGCTATACATCATATTCACCAAATTAGAAGCTGGATAAATTTCTTCGACTGTCTTTCTTAAACCCGCGCTGTTTATTTCTACTGCCAGCCCATACTTTTTTATCGCCTTCAAAACTGGCTCCAGATAGTAAAGTGAGGTTCGCTTTCGAGGGCGGTGACCCCATATTTTAACCAAATCAATATGCCCGACCACATCGAAGCAATCTGACTGAACCATCTTCATTAGTATATTCGCATATTGAGCGTAAACTTCATCAATATCTCTATCATTAAATCCAGCTCGGTGATCAGGATGGTCAAACCCCCATCCATCTATGTAATGAACTGAACCTATAATATAGTCATATTCATTGGAGAAAATAATCTCCCTTATTTTTTCCTCCTGACCGGGAATGTAATCAACTTCCAACCCTAGTTTAATGTCAATGTTATTGCGTCGATTTATTTGCAATTTTTTAAATATATTCATGTCTACCAGGTCACTATACTCTTCATGCTCGCTAAAACCAAGCTCCTGAATTCCTCGATGGAAAGCTCGGTCCAGAAATTCATTAACCCATTCCTGGCTATAGGAGTATTCCCCGTGAGCCACCGCATGAACATGGTAATCCACCAGCATATCGCGTACCTCCCACTGCTCTTATCGTATTACATTTAAGCACTCTTATCCTAATAAATCAAGATAGTATATCTTATAGGATAAAAGTAGATGATTCAAAATTGCCAATAAAAAACGAGGGTGATTTACCCTCGTTCAGAGTGTCGATAAAGTCAGGCCGAGCAAAAAAGTAACTGGTTGGCAGTTTAATTCTTTCTTAATTTGACAAACTTATATTTTTTAAAAACATTTCTTGAAACTCTTCTTGCTGTGATAATTCTACATATTGCACCTGCGATTTTATAATAGCTGCTTCCTTAAATTTGTTGTCGGATAACAAAGCCAGAATCGCTCCTTCGGCAGCCGCGTTACCTATATTTCTAATTTTATTAACATTTACACTTGGAATAAGACCTATATTCAATAGATTAGCTGGATCCAGATAACTTCCAAATGCTCCAGCCAAATAAATATTGTCCAGCTTATGGACATCAATTTTCGCTTTTTTCAACAGAATATCAATCGCAGTTCTTATTGCTGATCGGGCAAGTTGCACCTGTCTGATATCTTCCTGATTCAAAATCAGGGGAGTACCTGTCATGGTCCCTTCCCCTCTAACCAGTACTATTTCAGAACCATGTTCGCCTGCCCTCATTTCAAATTGAAGAGCAGCTTGTTTCGTAAAATTGCCATTCCCATCCAGACAACCGTTTTTCATCAATACTGCAATTAGGTCAATAATACCGGAACCACAGATTCCACGGGGAAGCCCCTCACCTATAACCCTAAACTCTAATTTCCCTTCACCGGAGGATACCTTGTCTATTGCCCCATAGCCTGCGCGCATACCACAACTTATTGCCCCACCTTCAAAAGCAGGTCCGGCTGCCGCTGATGACGCCCACATCTTTCCCCGATAAGCTACTACAATCTCTCCATTAGTTCCTATATCGATCATTAGAAAAGTGTCAGTTTCTCCTGGAGACAGGGTCAAAAGACAGGCTGTGGTATCAGCACCCACAAAGCCACCCAGCTGTGGAAGGATGTTCAACTTGGCTAACAGGCTCACCTTAAGGCCCAGAGGGCTAGCTAGGATTTCCATTTCTTCCGAAAGGGCACCCGAATAGGGGGCGGCTTCAAAACCACTGGTGTTCAGACCTAAGAGAAAGTGTAACATAACCGGATTTCCTACCGCGGTTACCTTGTAGATGCTTTCTTGAACCACATTAGTTTCGACCAACATTTCTTCTATCATGCTGTTTAGGTTATTGATAAGTATGCGATGCAATGTCAAGGCACCCTCTTCATTTTCCATTGCATAATTTACCCGAGAAATTATATCATCTCCGTATATCCGCTGCATATTGCTCTGGGAGGCCATTGCAACCGCCTGCCCCGTCTCCAGATCAAGCAAAGCTGCGAAAAGACTGGTACTCCCAATATCTAATGCCAATCCATATAAAACCTCCCGCTGGCGTCCCACATATTGCACCTTGTCGTCGTCAAATATCAGCGCATGCAGTTCCAGAGTGGGCCGTCCCAGACGGTCTAGACCAATCAGGTAGTTTATGTTGTCAATGCTAAGTTCCAGCCGGTAATCGGCTAGGGCTCCCTTAATCCGATCATATATAGGTGTAGGATAATCTTTTTGCCGTCCTGGGACAAAAAATTCCTTGCACCTTACCTGACTTTGACTCAAAATTCCAGGCCGATATCTATATCTAAGCAATCCGTTTTTTTCTGTACCGCCTGATTGCCAATAATCAATATATAGTGTAAAATCTCCCTTTACTGTAGCTAAACAGACCAGCCGCTGCCCGTTTTTTATTTCTTCCGGTATTAGATGCTCCCTTTCACTCGGGGATAGCTCACTAACACCTCCTGCTAATCGGAACTTGCATTTACCACAGGTTCCCAGACCTCCACATGCCCCTTTCGTATCCCAGCCAATTATTTCCAGGACCTCCCATACGCTTTTACCTTTGGAAGTCCAGAAGCTATATTCTTTTCCATCAGGCTCTACTATAGTCATCTTCGCCTGGTCCGACATATCCTCACCTACTGTTCATTAATCCTTATTTGTTTTTAAATGGGAATCAATGTTTATTTTACTTTTAATTACAAGAATGTTTCGGACACAGACCTTTAACTTTAATTAGTATTTTAACAGAAAAAGGCGGCATTAAGCCGCCTTTTTCTGTTAAAATACTAATCGGTTTTAGTTTCCGCCATTAATACAAAAGCAAATACAAATACCCACGCTAGCGAAGCTAGCAAAGCAGTAGTAGCACCGCCCCAATTACCGCTTTCAATAATTTGCGAATTACCCTGACTATAAAGTATATTGAAGAATACCACACCAATACCAGTAAGTATAAACATCCATTTTTTTAGTTGACCTGACAGTTGAAATGTCTTTGCCCACGAGCAGAATTTGACAAATACATATATCGCAATCAATACCATTAGTATTAATACAAGAGGATTATGAAATAATCCAGTTTGTTCTCCTTCTGCTGCAGCCGAAGCAAATATTGCTAACACCTTTTCACCCCCTCTTTTTTAAAAGATTATCATAATAGATATTTTATTACTAAGAACGATGTAAAACAATAAGGTTTTCTGTTTTTTATATTTCACATACGTTCATGCTCCCATTTCTATAAATTACACTATTCTCTAAAGCAAAGCAATTTCCTGCTAGCAATTATATTTTTTTTAGAAAAATAGAAAATTATTCAACCCCAACAAATAATAAGCTCTAGATACAGGTTAGAAATTCATGTATAATAGGTGAGCAAGTAAGTCAGATAGTCGCGGGTATCAAGGGACTGTAAAGAAATAAATCAGTCATTTACACCGGTCTTTTTAGCGCTATACTTCGTTCTCAAAACGCGCCAATACCCCCAGTATCACCACGTTTTGCAACATTATTGGCGACCTCTGGGGAGCACCAGTAGTACCCGGAGGGTGACGCCTTGTATAACACTAAAAATCCTCGGCGTATTCTACCTTATTTATTCCTTTACAGTCCCTATACCTGAGGAAAGTCGGAGCTCCACAGGGCAGGGTGCTGGATAACGTCCAGTGGGGGCGACCCCAAGGAAAGTGCCACAGAAATAGACCGCCAGGAGCGAAAGCTCTCTGGTAAGGATGGAACGGCGAGGTAAGAGCTCACCAGCAGGCAGGTGACTGTCTGGCTAGGTAAACCCCACCTGGAGCAAGACCGAATAGAGGAGCAGTGAGGTCGCCCGCCTCGCTCCCGGGTTAGGTCGCTGGAGGTGCTAGGCAACTAGCATCCTAGATAGATGATTATCAAATACAGAACTCCGCTTACAGATTTACTTGCTACATAATAAACATCAAGAACTATGAAATGACCGCCAGAAATGGCGGTTTTTCACTTTTTATTCAGATGTACTATTCCTTCACCTTCCTTGGGGACATTTCACCCTCCGGGTACTACCCCCTTCGGGGACTTCTGGTGTTCGCATCAGCTCACTATTAAGGTTGCTGGTGCTCCCGTCAGGTCGCTATTAATAATGATGTGCAGCAGATGTCTGCTTGCACCCTAAATGCTTATTTTTACCTTATATTTCAGTAACCAGCGGTCGACCTGGAGCAGGTAGGCCATAAACTGTACATCGCCCATAAGCTGACCGAACCAGGGCATTTTCAGGAAAACCCGGCGCGAATCCATGATGCCCTGAAGCGCTTCACGTTCAATCAATTGTAACAGAGGTGAGGCCGGATTATTAAGGACATCCTTTAATTCGGAGCGCACTGCCTGACCATAAACAGGATGGTGGGTTTTGGGATATGGGCTCTTCTGACGAAGGAGTACTTCATCAGGAAGAAAACCACGCAAGGCTCGTCTCAATATACCCTTACTCATCCCATTATGGTTCTTCATACTCCAGGGTATGTTCCAAATATATTCCAACAAGCGGTGGTCACTAAACGGAACCCTGACTTCCAATCCCCAGGCCATGCTCATGCGATCCTTACGATCCAGGAGAGTGGGCATGAATCGGCTTATGTTAAGGTAAAACATTTCACGCACTCGGGCTTCAGCTAAGCTTTCCCCCTCCAAACGCGGTACTTCTGCTATAGCCTCAAGGTATCTTGCCCGGCTATATTCCTGTGGATTCATTTTTTTCACCAATTCAGGTGATAAATAAGCAGTTCTTTCATCTAGCATCCTAATCCAAGGAAAGTTATCAAAACCCCGATCTTCCTCTGCTCGGAACCAAGGATACCCCCCCAGAATTTCATCCGCACACTCGCCCGAAAGCGCCACCACCGCTCCTTTGCGCACTTCCCGGCAGAATAAATATAAAGAAGCATCTATATCCGTCATTCCTGGCAAATCATGGGCCTCCATCGATGGCCTTAGGGCATAGAAGAGTTCCCTATTATCAATAAATATTGCATCGTGATCCGTACAAAGGTATTTTGATACCCGCTCAGCCCAAGGAGTATCCTCGCTGGTTTCAAAAGAGTTAGAACGGTAGTATTTATCGTTTTCTAAATAATCTACGGAAAAAGTTTTTAGAGGAGGACGCCCCTCTTCACGGAATACTTGAGCTGCCACCGCAGTAATAGCGCTAGAATCCAAACCGCCAGATAGAAACGTGCAAATCGGTACATCTGATACCAGTTGCCGTTTGACTGTATCCCGGAACAATTCCCGTAGATGACCTGTAGTTGTATCCAGATCTTCCCGGTGAGGAAAGCTTTTCAAGCACCAATAACGATGAATATGGATACCCTGATAATCACAACTTAATGTATGTCCCGGCTTGACTTCATACAAACCTTTAAATACTCCATTTCCTGGCGTGCGCGCCGGACCCAGCACAAATATTTCTGCCAACCCTTCTGAATCTACAACTGGTTCAACTTTCGGGTGTAATAAAAGAGCCTTTATTTCTGATGCAAAAATAAAACTGTTTCCTTTCTTTACATAAAAAAGAGGTTTCACTCCCAAGCGGTCTCGGGCCATAAATAGGCTCTGCTTTTCTTCATCCCATATCGCAAATGCAAAGATACCGTTAAACCTGGTGACACATTCGGTCCCCCACTCAATATAAGCAGTAAGCAGCACTTCCGTATCAGAGTTTCGGGTTTGAAAATGGTACCCGCAATTCTCCAGAACACGCCTTATTTCCAGGGTATTGTACAGTTCGCCATTATAAGTGATGGTATAATTCTTTCCATAATGGGTACGGGTCATAGGCTGAGCCCCCCCCTCAGGGTCGACCACCACCAGGCGGCGATGTCCCAGAATGGCATGAGACGACCGCCAGATACCTTCGGCATCAGGACCACGGGGAATTAAGCTACGCACCATTGTCTCCATCACTGCACTCTGCCCAATTATATTTTCTTTCAAATCAATCCAACCTGCTATCCCACACATCTATATTCAACTCCTAACTATAAAAATAAAAATAGGCGCGCGAGATTGTAAGTCTCTGCGGCGCCATTGCCTATGATAAAAGTATGCTCGAAGTGACTAGGAAGTGTCTGGAACTTATAGGATATAGCAATTCATTAATTTTTCATGGAATTTTATCCAGCTTAAAGGATCATAATATTATAAAAGCGTTTGCATTAAAGAGGTGTTTAGGGTGAATGAAGGCATCGTAGTAGTAGTCAGGAGTATAATTGGATTCTTTACCCTGCTAATATTTACACGCGTACTTGGCAAGCAGCAAATTGCTCAGCTAACTTTCTTCGATTATGTGCTGGGCATTACCATTGGTTCCATTGCCGCCACCCTCTCGGTGGATTTAAGCAGTCGGGCCTGGCCTCATTGGGTGGGATTACTGGTCTGGGCGATCATCGTTCTGATTTTACAATGGGTTACCTTAAAATATCGGCCTGCCGCCAAATATATTATAGGGGAACCTACTATAGTAATTATGAATGGCCAGATCATGGAAGACGCGATGCGCAAAATTCGTTACACCCTAGCTGATGTTCTGCATCAATTAAGAGACAAAGGAATATTCGACTTAAAGCAGGTGGGTTTCGCGGTGGTTGAGACGGATGGCAAGGTATCGGTATTATTAAAGCCCGAATTTCTTCCAGCCACTCCCCAGGATTTGAACCTTACTGCCCAGACTTCGGGGCTCAGTACGGAATTGATATATGACGGTATTATAATAAATGAAAACCTTAAGCAGGCTAATGTGGATAGGCTGTGGTTGGAACAGGAATTAGAAAAAAAGGGTATTCACCAAGTATCTGAAGTCTTCTTGGCTACCATAGATAGCTCGGGCAATCTATTCCTGGACACATATAAGGACACCGCAAAATAAACGCACGTTTTATCCCTGTATATCAAGCTTTAACGGGAGGTATTACTAGTGAGAAAATGGATTTCCTATGTTGTCCCTATAGTTACTCTGGTGATCTTTATCTTAATTATGCAAGGAGGGTATTATTATATAACCTCAATGTCAGACAAAAATACCATCCCCCAGTATATTTCTATAGTTGAAAATGATGTAAAAGCTGACCGTTGGGATAATGCTAAGGAAGATTTAAACAATTTAGATTTGGCCTGGAAGAAAGCTATACCCAAAGTTCAGTTTCATGCCGAAATGGATGCTATTGACGGTATTAAAGAGAATCTGGCCCGATTGAGTGGTTCCATCGATGCAAAAGATTTAGGATTATCTCTGGCCGAACTACGTGAACTGGCCGAGCACTGGGAGAATCTTAAAAATTAGTAGGATTAAAGGTCTTCACATGGAATGTGTCTACTGCTTGAGCCAGGGCTTCTGACACATGTTACGCAGACGTATCGCGTAGTCTTGTTCCATAAAATCTTTAGATTCAAGAAGGCGATTAAGAGCACCAACTATTAAATTACGTGCACTTTTGCTCCGATCCAACTTATCCTTATACATATTGTCATCGGCTTCCTTAAAAATCTCATCCATATTTGAACCTCGGTCGTTTTTAATAGCGAAGCCTATTGAAATGCTTAATGGTAATTCCAGATTGCTAACATTATAATTCTCAATTAATAGTCTTATTCTGTTCACAACTCGTTCAACATCTTGCAATCTACTGTTAGGGAGAATAATTGCAAATTCATCGCCTCCCACCCGAGATACCACGTCCCCTTCACGAACACCCATGCGTAATATCTTCGCTACTTCCATCAGAAGTTGATCGCCGGAAATATGACCTAAAGCATCATTAATCATTTTCAAACCGTCTACATCACACATAATCAAGCCAACCGGATGACACCTACCAGTATCCAGGCGATGCATCTCTTCCGAGAAATATGCCCGGTTATATAGGCCGGTAGCAAAATCATGAAGGCTAAACTGCCTCAATTGTTCTTCTATCCTCTTACGTTCAGCGATTTCCACTTGCAAGGATTCGGAGAGCTGCAATAATGCTGCAGTCCTTTCCTTAACCCTTTGTTCAAGCATTATATGCGCTTTGCGTAATTCTTCTTCAACCCGAAGTCGCTCTGTAATATCACGAGCAACAACTACCGCATATTGATTTTTCTCGAAAGAAACGAGACTAAAGCTTAGCTCAACGGGAATGTAACTCCCATCACATTTGCAGAACATGACGGTGCTTGTCTCCCTTGATGAATCTTCATTAGTAGTGCACGAATTAAGTATGCCTGACCAAACCGGTGCCGGTTCAGCTACCAATATATCAAAGGAGGCTGAAAAAAGTTTTTCTCTCGCATATCCAAGCTGCTTGCAAGACGACTCATTAAAGTCAATAACTTTGCCAGAAGGAACCTCTAATAGGAATATTAAATCAGGACTTTGATCCAATAAAGCTCTGAACCTCTGCAAATCCTCAGTCCGCTTCTGCAACTCGGGGTAATAGCTCTTTCGAAGTGAACTTTCTCCTAATCCTATAAGTTGTTCTCTCAGTTTTTCCTGGATCTTAGATGCATTATAGTGCTCTTTCATATATTCCCTCTATCTCGTTTTGGGTTGGAGTACGAGGATTGGTGGCCATGCATACATCTTTTATTGCATCCCTAGCTAGTTGCGGGATATCGCTCCGCCCAATTCCAATATTGCTTAACCGGTTATCAACTCTAACCGCCTTACGCAATCGGATAATTTCGCATAGCAGAGCTCTCTTAACTTCGTTTGATGTCATACCCTGCTGTTCTATACCCATAGCTTCTGCTACACCGACATAACGTTCAGAGGCTGATGAATAATTAAAATCTATCACTGGCTCAAGTAGAATGGCATTGCATTCGCCGTGGGCCATATCCAAAAGCCCCCCTAAGCTGTGAGCCATTGCATGAACTGCACCAAGTATAGCATTGGAAAAAGCCAATCCTGCCTCCATACTACCAAGCATCACCTTGCTCCTAAGCACAATATCTTCAGGTTTTTTTATCGATTCCTCTAAATACTGGGATATTAATTTAATTGCCGCAATCGCATGAATATCAGTCAAAGGCGAACTGGCGTTAGACACATAAGCCTCAATGGCATGTGTCAGAGCATCAAGCCCAGTACAGGCAGACAAATAGGATGGCATAGTAGTTAGGGTACTCGGGTCTATCAGGGCTACGTCAGGAACAACTGCCTTGCTTACAATAGCCATCTTTACTTTCGTACTCATATCCCTAATAATAGCAAATTGAGAAACATCAGCCGAGCTGCCTCCTGTAGTTGGAATACAAACAAGTGGAGGAATAGGTCTTTTGACCTGATCAACGCCTTCAAAATGCCTTATGTGTCGAGTATTAGTTCCTACAATGCCTATGCCCTTGGCGCAATCTATGGCACTGCCACCCCCTACTGCTATAATAGCATTACAACGCTCATTCCCATAAATCTCAGCTCCGGCCATAACCTCTTCATCTCTAGGGTTGGGACTCACTCCCGCAAATACAACATAAGGTATATCTACCTCATCCAGACATTTTAAAACTTGTTGAGGCCAACCTGTAGCTAATAAGCCAGGATCAGTTACTAGCAAAACCTTCTTAGCACCAATATTTAGCGCGTAGCGTCCAGCCAGATACCTTGCGCCATCCCCAAAGATAATTTCTGGAGCTACAAATTTTCTTAGTTGCAATTCAGTGGGCAAAGATACTGGAATCAATTGTTATCACCTCAATATTCAAGCTATTATCATGATTAGATAGAAAAGGAAGCATTTTTTGTTTTGGCTGGCCATCTATAAGATCTTGTTTCATAATTCGACATATTTCATCTTTTTCCTGCTCCAATTAGGACTTTTGTCATTTTAGTTATTCGAGAATGATTTGCCTTCTGAGGCTTCCTCTTTTTCCATCCTCAGGATTATGTCATTAACTCTGCACAATTAAATAAAACAAAAAAAGAAGGTACAACCATGTATACCTCCTTTAATTATTATACTTAGCTTTTGTTAACCTATTTCTTTTTCTTGGGGGCAGCCTTTTTCGCGCCTTTTACAGGAGCGGCTGCTTTTACAGGAGCCTTGGGAAGTGCTACAGCTTCCTTCAGAGATTTGCCGGGTTTAAATGCAGGAACTTTGGTAGCCGGAACAGTAATTTCTTGTCCAGTAGCTGGACTTATAACTTTTCTTTCCTTACGGTCACGGACTTCAAAGCTACCAAAACCGATAATCTGCACCTTGTCTCCCTTTGCTAGTGCCTGTTGGATAGTTCCCGTGATTGCTTCCAATGCTTTAGCAGCATCCTTTTGCGTGATTCCCGCTTTCTCCGCTAGAGATTTTACAAGTTCCGATTTGTTCACGACATAATCCTCCCTTAAAATTTTTTAACCTTATTTTACATTCCCCATTAAATCGGCAAATCCTGCTAAAAAACTGAAAATTTTTCTAATTTTTTTTATATTTTTTAAATCTACTACTTATTTCAGTTTCCCTTTACATTAATTCTGCCAATTAAAAATGAATTTTATACATGCACAGACTAATTAACGCCTGTTTTTCGGGATTCATTTTTAGTGAGGAATGAAAAACTCATTTAGTCAACCATATCTAAAATACTCAGTGATCTTTCCAATGCCAAATTATAAAATTTGTCACCACACATCACGATAGGCCGGGTAGGTTGGGATGGATCTACAAACACTACCACGCCCCTTTCATTATTTGATAAAACAACCTCGTTGCCTACATAAAAATTAGTAATTTTATCATAAAATACTTTAGCAATCCGAGGGTCCAGCTTACCAAACGATTCCTGCCATAATATCTCCACCGCGGTATAAGGAGAAGCCTTGGATGAATAGGAGCGACTGGATGTAATCGCATCATAAAGATCAGCTACCGCAACCACAGATGCAAAGAAATCTATTTTATAGCCTTTCATTCCCAGCGGATAACCTGATCCATCCGCCCTTTCATGATGCATTAATATTGCGTTAGCAATGGATTCCTTCACCCACTCGTACTCGTTAACCATGTTATAACCCAATAGGGGGTGTCTTTTGATTTGCTCAAATTCCTCCGCCGATAATCTGCCTGGTTTGTTTAATATCTCGTCAGGTATCTGCATATTGCCAATATCATGCAGTATCCCTGCAATACCCAATTCCTTTACTGTGACATCCTCACATTTCATCCAGCGGCCAATGAGAATACACAGCAACGCCACATTGACCGAATGAGTATATATATACTCATCTCGTTCTTTCATGATGCGCATCTGGCGAAAAAGATCATTTTGATCAAAAACCTGTACCATCAGCATATCTACGATATCGCTTATTTCCTTATACGCTAGCGTTTGACCCATCCTAGCCTGCATCATCAAAGCCTTAACATATTCCAAACAATCGATATAGACGTCTTCAAATCTCTTATCCGACTGTTGCCTTTCGCTTGACTCAACGATAAATACTTCGGTTATGTTGCGGCGCGCAAACTGATCCAAATGTTCTTGACTAATGATAGTTTCTTTAGGTAATAATAGTTTGCCATCATAGCTATAGATGTCTTTTCCCAGCTTAACCCCTGGATTTAGACTGCTAATACTAATCTTCAGCATTCATAATTCCTCATTTCCCATCTCGTCCTAATCATACTTTAACATTCAACAGTATTAAAGAAATTCCTCCCAGTTTCCCAAAAATATTTTTACAATCAGCCCTTAATAGCTTTATTTAGGGGCTATCAAGGAATAAACAAGGCAGAATCGTCCGAGGATCGCGCTAGACAAGGCTCCAAAGCGCAGTCATACTGCAACATTATTGGCGACCGCAAGGGAGCACCAGTGGTACCCGCAGGGTGGACGTATTCCAAGCTTTGAGAACGAAGAATAGTGCGAAAAAGACCGGAGTAAATGACTAGTTTATTTTTTGATAGTCCCTTAAGCAAAACTAGACGGTCACGATGCATTCCCTCCCATTTATTGAAATTACCTCCAAATCCAATCCTCGCCTTTTCTTTTCTTCGTTAAGAAGATCCCGCAGGTAATTCGCCATTATGCGCTCAGTTCCCTGATGCCCGGCATCAATCACGGCTATCCCCAGAGCCTCAGCATCCTTTGCTTCATGATATTTTAAATCCCCGGTTAATAGAACATCACATCTCTGCTTCTGAGCTTTACTCATAAGGCTTGCTCCAGCACCGCTAACCACCGCTATATTCTTTACTGACCTGTTCATATCTCCGACTACTCGCAAGAATTCTAAACCCAAACTCATCTTTACCTCGGCACAAAATTCTTGTAGACTCATCATCTCAGCAAGTTTTCCCGTTCTGCCCAGGCTAAATACCTTGCCTCGGTTTTCCAGCAGATAAATATCATAAGCTGCTTCCTCGTAGGGATGGGCCTTTAGCATTTCCTGTAAGACCTTTCCTAGCCTCGGCTGCGGTACCACTGTTTCCAATCGGTACTCCTCTACTTCTTCCAGAATTGCCTCATGCCCTATAAATGGCTTGCTCCCTGCCAAAGGTCTAAATAAGCCGGTTCCTTTGGTTCTAAAGCTGCAATCCGTGTACCGCCCTAAATGTCCGGCGCCCGCACCATTAATAGCCTGCCGCACAGCTTCTTCATGCCCAATAGGAACATATACCACCAGCTTATAAAGAGCCTCGCTGTGACCCTTGTCCAGAGGCTTGATATCATGCAAACCAATGCGCTCTGCCAGTATTTGATTAAGCCCTCGCTCCCCCGCATCCAGATTGGTGTGGGCCGCATAAACGGTAATTCCAGCCTTAATAATTCCCTTAAGTAAGCTACCCTGGGACTGTTCATAATTAATAGATTTTATCCCGGTAAAAAACAAGGGATGATGGGTAATAATCATATCTGCCTTTTGGTCCAAGGCATACTGGAGTACTTCCTTATCCAGATCAAGAGCCACGAGCACCCTGTTAGCTGGGGCGTTATAAGATCCGACTTGCAGGCCGACATTATCCCAGCTTTCCGCTAGATGTACAGGGAAAAAAGATTCCATAATTTTCACAATGTCTCTAACCTTTCCTTGCACCCAGTATCTCCTCCAATCGTGCGATTTTATCCCTGTAATTATGAGCTAATAATTGATTCAGGTGCAGGGGAGAATTAATAAGCTCTTTGTATATCTTCGTGTAATTATGTAAATACCTTTGAATAAATCCCCTTTTCATTTCATCGTCAGCCCTTAAGATTTCCGAACCTATCTCCGTTTCTAAATCCGTTAGGGGGTAAGGACAGTTCGCGGGCCGACTGGCAATAACCTGAAAGAAATGTCCATTTTCCAAGCCTAAACGCTCTTCTTCAATAATCCATCCCCGACTGGCCAATCGCTGCCTTAAAACCTGGGCTTTGGTCATAGGTTGAAAAACAAAACGCCTAAAACTGGCTGCTTTATCCCAATCATGGGCCATAATTTCGACCATCGTGTCTCCACCCATACCAGCCAGGACCACGCTTTTAACCTCTCCATAGTCTAAAACCTGCAGACCGTTTCCCTGGCGCAGATCAATACTATTGGTGACAGAACTAGCTTGCACCGCTTTACAGGCTCTCCGATAAGGGCCATCTCCTAGCTCGCCAATAATAACCTGGGGGGCAATTTGATTCTCTATCAGGTAAATAGGAAGCAATGCATGATCTGCCCCTATATCAGCCACTTTTTCCCCCTTAATAACCATATCGGCAATCATTGCTAAACGCTTAAACGTATCATTCATCATTTATGTACTCCTAATATAAAAATATAAGGAAAACCCGGATATCTGCAGCAGATATCCGGGACAAAGTTCAGATCCATCAAAATACTATCATTATACAATAGGTAAGTTTTTCAAGCTGGCCTTGATCTGCGCATCGCTAAGTTCCACATCCTCGGTATGACCAGTTAGATAGTTGTCATAAGCATTTAAATCCAGATGACCATGCCCGCTCAGGTTGAATACTATTGCCCTGGAAACTCCCTCTTCCTTACCCTTTAAAGCTTCGTCGATGGCTGCCCGAATGGCGTGGGAAGATTCGGGAGCAGGGACAATACCCTCGCTCTGGGCAAAAAGCATAGCAGCTTCAAAGACGCCATTTTGCATAACTGCCGTTGCTTCAAAGAGACCATCATGGTAGAGCTGGCTTACCAGAGGTGAATCACCGTGATATCTCAAGCCACCCGCATGGATTCCAGCAGGGGTAAAATCATGGCCAAGGGTATACATCTTCAAGAGCGGAGTAAATCCTGCCACATCGCCAAAATCGTAGGCAAATACGCCTTTGGTAAGCGTTGGACAGGCAGCCGGTTCAACCGCCAACAGACGCACCTTTTTCCCGGCCATTTTGTCAGGAATAAAAGGTAAGGCAATTCCGGCAAAATTACTGCCGCCGCCGCAACAACCGATAACAACATCCGGGTAATCATTGGCCATCTCCATTTGCAGTTTTACTTCCTGACCAATAACGGTCTGGTGCAAACAAACATGATTTAACACGCTGCCCAATGAATAGTGGGTATCTTCCCTTTTCACAGCATCTTCCACCGCTTCGCTAATCGCCATAGCCAAGGTTCCAGGCGTATCAGGATTCTTTGCTAGCTCGGCCCGTCCGCACTCGGTGAGGTTGCTGGGGCTGGGTACGCATTTACCACCGTATACTTCCATAGCCACCCTCCGATAGGGCTTCTGGTTATAACTCACCCGCACCATATATATCATGCATTCCAAATCAAAAAGTTTACACGCTAATGATAAGGCGGTTCCCCACTGTCCTGCTCCAGTTTCAGTGGTGAGGCGTTTGATACCCTCAATCTTATTATAAAAAGCCTGCGGTAGTGCCGAATTCAGTTTGTGGCTTCCAACCGGGCTAACGCCTTCATATTTATAATAGATGCGACAGGGTGTATCCAAAGCCTTCTCCAACCCGCGGGCTCTGAACAATGGAGATGGCCTCCACTTCTTGTACAATTCCCTTACTTCCTTGGGAATCTCAATATACCTCTCAGTGGAAACTTCCTGCTCAATGAGTCCCATAGCAAACAAAGGTGCCAGATCAGCTGGCCCCAGAGGTTGTTTCGTTCCAGGATGAAGCCCCGGTGCCAAAGGAGTAGGCATGTCCGCCTGCACGTTATACCAGAACTTGGGTATCTTTTCCTCCGGCAAAATAAATTTGGTTAAATCTTCTCTACTCATCTCAATTCCTCGCTCCTCTCATCTAATAAAGATAATATACAGCCTTGATTTTATCACAGGAAAACATCGCTATCAAGCGTATCCTTTCCAAATAGATTGATATTACACAGCATGTGTTTTTTCACTCAAGCTGTTTTCCCACTTCTTGCACCTATCGCCCCAGTAAGCTAATACCTCCCGGTCACGTTTTATACACACCACTTCGCATATATTAGGACATCCTTGGCACTCATGGCTGCTGGTTTTAAAACTTCCCTTTAAAATAAATGCATCACCCCTGAATTGCGTGATTGCTCTACTCCACTGCATTTTTTCCATAGCCAGCATGGCAACGCCAATGGCTCCCATTACATCATAGTGCTGGGGCACCTTTACAGACATACCCAATATCTTTTCAAAAGCCCTTCGCAATCCTGCATTTGCCGCCACCCCTCCCTGGAAAACGACCGGCCCCTCTATCTTCTTTCCTTTGCCGACATTATTTAAATAGTTCCTGACCAAGGATTCACACAAACCCATGATAATATCTTCCATTGGGTAACCCATTTGCTGTTTGTGAATCATGTCCGATTCAGCAAAAACTCCACAACGTCCAGCAATCCTCACCGCTTGTTGTGAAAGAGCCGCCCTCCTCCCAAAATCCTTAATGTCTATATTCAGTCGCGAAGCTTGCTGATCTAAAAAGGATCCAGTCCCTGCAGCACAAACTGTATTCATTGCAAAATCATTTACTATTCCATTCTTAAGAATGATAATCTTTGAATCCTGACCGCCGATTTCAATAATGGTCTTAACATCTGGATATAAATGGGCAGCCGCCACTGCATGAGCGGTAATTTCATTCTTGATCACATCTGCCCCAAGTAACACTGCTGATAAATAACGACCGCTGCCAGTCGTTCCTACGCCTTTAATCGTGACACCCTCTTTTGACCCAGTCTCCACTAAGGCTGCAAATCCTTCTATCACTGCTTTAATGGGATTCCCCTGGGTGCGCAGATAAATCTTCTCAATCAAATGACATCCATTGTCTATCAATACCAGATTGGTACTTACCGAGCCAATATCTACTCCAAGGTAACCGTCCACCACTTATGCCTCCTTTATCTGGTTGTTAGTCGACAGTTTTTTTCTGTGCACCATATCCACAAAAGCCTCCAGTCGGGTACTAAGCCCGGCGGTTCCGGAAAGTTCATCAAACCACAGCGTCATACAGGGGACTCCTTCTTTTTCACTAATACTTGGAATAATGGACTGAGCCACTATTTCCGGCATGCACGTTAGAGGGCCTATCTGAATAATTCCATCATGCTTCATGCGGGCGAAATGAACGGTATTGCCCACAGTTTCCAGACCATGTCCACCTACCTCACAATTCAAGTAGGGCTTGGCGCAGGCAATCAGGTTTTTTCGGGAAGATTTCTTAACATATCCCCCCATGATGTGGTCATTAATCCATTCCGTTACATATGCAGATCGGCTGACCTGTACATCCATTCTTCCCAATAAGCGATAGATATTATAATTAGCAGCTGGTTCAAACATCGTATAGATTTCCCCCACAATTCCTATCTTGAGAGGTAGGCCCGCTTTCAAATCTACCCTACTCATCTTTTTTATAGCTTGCCCAGTTGCTTCATCAGCCTCAGTTTTACTTCCAGCCCTATCAATGGTCACCACAGCATCATCATAGATTTTTTCTACCATGTGTTTATCTCTGGCCCGGGGTAAATAATAATCAAACTGTCTTTCTAATAATTCCAGTGCGTTCAGTTTGCTCCAACCATATTTGATGGCTTTAACAGCTTCCCAGAAGGATACATTTTCCCCCAGAGCTTTTATTTGTTTTATAAGGTCATATGCCTTGGAATCCGGGGCTTCAAGAACTATCATTTTGAATTGGTAGCCTAAACCTTCCAATATGTCTCTTTCCACCTGTGCATAATAGCCAAAGCGGCAAGGCCCCCAGCCCCCTGCCATTACAATGGTATCAGCTCCATTTTCCAGTGCTTCTATAAAATTACCCAGATTTATCTTTAGCGGCATGCAGGCAAATTCAGGAGAATGTCGAATTCCCAGTTCGAAAGTGCGTTTACTAACTGGAGGCGGTGGTATGACTTCCAGTTTAAGCCCTGCCATTAATGCCTTAATGGCAATATGCATATTACCCATGTGCGGAAATGTAATCTTCAACTTTACCCGCCCTTCTTCGCAACATATCGCAAAATGCTTCCAGCCTTGTAACCATCCCTGCTTCTCCTGTATGTTCGTCAATATTTATCATCATAAAAGCTTTGTTCTTTATTTTACGCTCTATGATTTCTCCAATCATAGAATCGGGCCCGCAACCGAAACAAGCTAGATATATAATTCCATCAATTTCACTCTGACCCTCCATGTAAAGAGCGCTGCCTACCGACTTTCTCCCCAATGTCCAAAAGACTCTCTTTGGTATCTCTGCCGCTTTTACCTCTATAGCATCACGATCTAAGGTCTCCACCACCTGCACTCGGCAACCCATTTTACGTAGGCGATCAATCAAATTCATACTGATGGTCTGGTCATATAGTGAATAGCCATGTCCTAATACACCAATATTTATATTGTAGGTGGATGGCAGAACAATCTGTTCACCGTCCCATATCCTTATGGCCTCTGATATGTTATAGCCATCCCGGCAAATATTCCTGCATTTGTGCAACTCATCTTGACCGTGCTGATATGCCTGCTTAATATGATTTTTGTTATCAGTAAATATTTGGCCCACCCGAATAATGTCCCTCTTTAAAAGGCGATCGTTTTTACTTACATCAACAGTAATATCAATAACCGGAGGCAGCTCAGGCAAAGCCGAATTTATCATGTCCGGCAAACCCATAAAATTGGGACAAATATAAGACTTAGGTTCAACACTCACCAAGCGGGGAATAAATATGTAATTAAGCTCCTGATGGCAAAGTTCCCTGACGTGTCCGTAATAAACCTTTATGGGAAAACAAACTTCATCAACAGCAGATTCAATGCCTCTTTCTACCGTTCGCCGGTTAGTAGAAGCGGACGTGACTACTTCCGCGCCCAGATCCTGAAAAAAAGTCTTCCACAGTGGATAATAGTAATGATAGAAAAGCCCCCTAGGTATTCCCACCCGCATTTTGCCGACCCCACCCTTAGAATTTTTCAATTCTTAATTACCCCATTCTCTAATCTTTAGGATTGAACAGCACCGCGGCTAAATATCCAAATACGATAGCTGCGGTGATCCCTCCCGCAGTGGCTGAAACTCCTCCGGTAAAAGCACCCAGTATTCCTTTTTCCTGCACACCTGCTATAGCTCCCTGAGCCAGGCTATGCCCAAAACCGCTCAAAGGTATGGTGGCCCCTGCCCCGCCCAGATCTATCAGAGGTTGGTATAAACCTAAAGCACTTAGGAACGCCCCAATAGTGATATAGCCTACCAGTATATGCCCTGGGGTAATACCGGGTTTGGTTAAATCCATGGCCAATTGACCGATTACACAAATGCAGCCGCCGATTAAAAAAGCCATTATTATCGACATAAATTATTTCTCCTCCCTTAGGATCAAATATTTTCAATGGCTACTGCATGAGCAATACCAGGAATACTTTCCCCTTGAAAGGAACTGGTGGGACTCATCAATGCCCCAGTAGCCACAAATAAAAGTCGATTTATTTCCCCGCTCTTTATTTTGCGAAGTAACGGACCAGCCAGCATGCAACCCGAACAGCCACAACCACTGCCTCCCGAATCAACTCCCTGCAGTCCATCGTAGAGTAGGACCCCACAATCGCTATAATTAGGACTGGGAACCAGACCTTCTTTGACAAATAATTCCCCCGCCAGTGCCATCCCTACCGCACCTAAATCACCGGTAACAATCAAGTCGTAGTAATCTGGCACCCTACCGGTATCCTGAAAATGTGTTTTTATCGTATCCGCAGCAGCTGGAGCCATTGCCGCACCCATATTAGCCGCATCGGTTTGCCCCATATCTATTACTTTTCCTACCGTTGCATACGTTACCCGCGGCCCCACGCCGGCTTTTTGTAGAACCAAGGCACCTGCGGCAGTAGCCGTCCACTGCGAACTGGGCACTTTCTGCACTCCCTGTTCGGTGGGAAAGCGAAATTGACGCTCTGCGGTATAGTGATGACTTGAAGCAGCCGTAACAACCCGTTCAAAGAATCCCCCATCGACTAGCATAGACCCAATCAACAAAGACTCAGCCATTGTGGAACAAGCTCCATAAAGACCCAGAAATGGTATGCTTACTTCCCGGGCCGCAAAACTGGAAGATATAATCTGGTTTAATAAATCACCGGCCAATAGCAACTCAGCATCCTTCGGTTCTAGTTTCATTTTGCTAAGAGCCAGCTTTACTGTCTCCCGAAGCATTTTGCTTTCAGCCTTTTCCCAGCTTGCTTCGGCGAATAAGTAATCTTCCATAATCCAATCGAAATCCTTGGCCCAAGGACCTTCACCCTCTTTAGGACCGACCATGGAGGCCCATGAAGCGATATACGGAGGCTCTGCAAACACTAATGTTTGCAACCCCATTTTTTTTAATGCAACCATTTTACCCCTACCTTACCTGTCACTTAGCGAAACGCTAATTTGATCAAACCAATCAATACGGAGGCCACAAAACCAAAAACTAGAGTGGGCCCGGCGATACTGAATATTCTAGCGCCAACGCCGAAAATATAGCCTTCCCTTTTAAACTCCATAGCTGAGGCCACGATAGCATTCGCAAAGCCGGTTATAGGCACAATTGAACCAGCCCCGGCCTTTTGCCCCAAGTCATCATAAACCCCTATACCTGTAAACAAAGCTCCCATAAATATCATAATTATGGCCGTTAAAGAACCGGCATCAACCTTGTTTATACCCATAGAAATAAGGTAATTAAGAATGAGTTGACCAATCACACATATCAATCCCCCTACCACGAAGGCCCAGAGGCAGTTTTTTAAAACAGGTGGTTTGGGTTTGATACGATTAACCAGATTATGATATTCCTCTTGCTGTGCTGTTTTTAGTTTTTCTTCACTTTCTGAACTCATAATGTAATCCCCCTCAGTATCGTATTATTGGCTTTGACTAGTAGCTTTATACATGAGGGTACAACAGTAAAAGATTGTTCTTGAAGGGGTATAGACAAGGGGACGGTTCTCCTGATCGAACTTGTTCGATCAGGAGAACCGTCCCCTTGTCTATACCCCTTATCTATTGACCAGCTATTCAGTATACGCTATCTTGATATTTGCCTTGTAATCAACAATCTTGTTCCCCTTTACACTTGCAGTCCAATTGGATACCTCTACTCCTGATATATTAGTAAAGGTTTTCGATGCATCAGCGACCGCACTGTTAACAGCATCCTGCCAGTCTTTATGAGATTCTCCTACAAATTCTGCTACTCTAATCTGCAATTTACATTCTCCTTTCAATTCAATTTAGATTTATTATTGTTATTGAAAGGATTTTTTATTCCAGCACCCTTTTAAGTTTAAACAGAGCTCCTTTTTCAATTCGGGATACCTGTACCTGCGAAACTCCCAAGTCATCAGCAATAGAGGATTGGGTTTCATCGCAAAAAAACCTTCTTACAATGATTTCCTGCTCACGGTTGTCCAATTTGCTCAAAGCCTCACGCAGTGCTATTTTTTCCAGCATCATTATATTGCTTTCCTCACTGGCCAGCCTATCAATAAGGGAGAGCTGCTCTTTGTCTTCCCCGGCAAACGCATCGTGTATAGAAGTAGTAGCCTGACAAGCCTCCATTGCCATTACAATTTCTTCCTTATCCATTTCTAACAAACAGGCTATCTCTGTGATGGTAGGTTCCTTACCTAGGTTTCCTCGCAATTTTTCCTGAGCCCAGCGTATCTTTCCATAATTTTCCTTGAGCCCCCTCTGCACCTTAATGATACCATCGTCCCGCAAGAACTTTTTTACCTCACCAATAATCATGGGCACAGCATACGTAGAAAAGCGCACCTTGAAGGAGAAATCAAATTTATCTATTGCCTTAACCAAACCTATAGAACCTACCTGAAATAGATCTTCGTAGTCATAAGAAGTATTTTTAAATCGTTCCAAAACCATATATACCAGCCCTATATTGGCCTCATAAACCTCCGACCTCGCATCCTCATCACCGGCCTGGGCTTTTTGCAGAAGTCTATCATTTTCCTGGTATAGTTTTTCTGGGGGCATAATCTCTCCCCCCTTAAGCAAGTGCTTCTTTATCTTTAACAAGGAAACAGCGCTTGAGCTTTATGTTAGTTCCTTCACCCGGTTGGCTCACAACCTCCAATTCATCCATAAAGGATTTCATAAAGGTAAAACCAAGTCCCATACGACTCGGGTCGCTTGAAAAGCTGGGTTCCATTGCCTGTTTAATATCGGCAATGCCTATTCCATTATCCTCAATCATAATTTCCATTATCCGATCATCCAATATGGTAGCCATAACAAGCACCTTCCCGTGAGGCTGGTTTTTGTATCCATGGATGATGCTGTTAGACACCGCTTCCGATACTACTAGTTTGATCTCTTCTATCTCCTCCAACGTGCAATCCAGTTGTGCAGCAAAGGCTCCCACACATGACCTTGCAAAGGATACATTCTCCGGTACACTTGGAAATTCAAATCGAACATAATTCTTCATATTCATGGCCTGTCCAGCCTAGGGACTAAGCCCCTTAGAGCTGGTATTCACCTCCCCTTAAATACTGATTATATCCTGCTCGTTATTATACATGGAAATTAGTTTATTAATGCCGGAAAACATTAAAATCTTGCGAACTGAAGGACTAGCGCCTACAATAAACATTTTCCCATTTAGACTTGAAATTTTTTTGTACCTGCCAATGATTACTCCCAGACCTGAGCTATCGATGAAGGTTACTTTATCAAGGTTAATGACCAGGTTAGTAATTTGCTTGGTTTCCAATCTCCTATCTATCTCCTTTCGCAACTTTTCGGCCACTAACATGTCCATTTCACCTTTGACCCTAACCAGCAGCGTGTTTCTAATTTGCTTCAACTCTAGTTCCATGCAAAAGTCCCCTCCTCGTATGTCTTAGCGCCTTAGGGCTCATGAAACAATAAAATGTTATTATTTCGTGATCCTTAAGTTAAGACTTCTACAAGCAGGGGACAAATCCTTCCACAAAATTCCAATTATAATATAAAGGTTTCGGCAAACATTTTCATTATTTCCTTTAATGGACCTGATCTGGCTACGTCTTTTGACGAAACGATGTCGATTGTCTTTTGTAAATCTGCATCTTTAAAAATCTGTATCTCCCCCAGCTTTTGTCCTTTTTTAATGGGAGCGCTGATATAGGGAAGCAGTTCCTTCTTACTCGTAAGATTTGCCTTGTCACCCTTTAAGTAAATCGTCCCGGCATCCTCAATAGCTACTGCCTCTACTCCATCTTCCATTCCTTTACCTACTTGAACTACACCGCATACGCTATCACGGGTATAAAAGGATTTATAGGCATACTTTGCAAAACCATAGTTGTACAGTTCCATCGAATCTGAGAAATGACCCCTCGCCTCAGGGGATGCCATAACCACTGAAATTAGACGGAGACCATCCCGTTTAACCGTCGATGTTAAGCAGTATTTAGCTTCATTGGTCCACCCGGTCTTAAAGCCGTCTGCGCCCTGGTACCACCAAAGCAGTTTATTAGTATTATAGAGCTTAAATTTTCCTTGCCGAAGATTATACTCTTTGATGGAGGTATATTCCAATAAACGCGGATGGGACAAGGCATACTTAGCTATAACAGCCATATCATAGGCCGAGCTATAATGACCCTCAGCGGGTAAACCATAAGCGTTAATGAAATGGGTATCCTTCAACCCCAAATCGCGAACCTTATCATTCATTTTTTCCACAAAACCCTGGTGGGTACCTTCCAGGTGTTCGGCTACAGCCACACAAGCGTCATTGGCTGATCCTGCCGCAATAGCAATAAGCATCTCTTCATAAGTCATTGATTCGCCTGGAGCCAGATAAATCTGGGATCCTCCCATCTTCCAAGCATTTTCGCTAGTGACAACCTTATCCTTAAGTTCAACTTTCCCCGCTTCCAAGGCTTCCACACCCAGTATAAGGGTCATTAGTTTAGTCATGCTGGCCGGAGGCAAGCGCTTATTTTCATTTTGGCCGACTAGAACCCCCCCTGAATCAGCATCCATCAACACGTAAGACTCGGCTTTCACGTTCTCCATTTTAGCCTGGGCTACTCCCGTGCCAGCCCAGGAGAAGATAAATAACATTAATACCACCCAAACTGCTTCGTGTCTAACTCTCATAACCAGCGTACCCCCCCTAACGTATAACGTGCTATTTCGTCGTCTGTAAATTATATTGAGGTACGCTTGCTATTATGCCATTCAGTTAACTCATTACCATTATTATGTAGAGAAGATTGTAAGTAGCCTAATCATGTTGCGAAACATATATTTGATCAAATTCATCGGCAATCCTGATAAATACTTCTAATATCTGGGGATCAAAACAACCCGGACTGCTCTTCATATCTCCATTCACAATTATTTTCATCGCCTCTTGATGACTTAGGGCTGGTTTATAGGGCCTTTTACTTCTCAATGCATCGTAATGATCGCAAATTGAGACGATTCTACCCTCAAGCGGAATATCTTCGCCCTTTAAACCATAGGGATAACCGCTCCCATCCCATCTCTCGTGATGGCTGAGAGCAATGGAAGCAGTCACATTAATCTTTTCATGGATTGAGTCTGAAAGTATACTGGCCCCAGTAATGGTATGGGTTTTCATAATTTCATATTCTTCTCTTGTTAAAGGGCCAGGCTTCAGTAGTATCTTGTCCAAAATGCCAATTTTCCCAATATCATGCAGTGGAGCAGCAAAGGCTAATGACTCCACAAACTCATCCGACAACCCCATCGCCCGGGCCAGAGTGGGCGCAAAAAGTCCCAAACGACGATTATGCAAACCGGTTTCCGAATCCCTTAATTCGGTAGCTGCAGTCAATCTCTGAACGACTTCGCCGCTTAGTTCTTGAACTAACGATAGGGCCTCCTGGAGTTCCTGGGTACGTATTTCCACGGTTTCTTCCAGCTTCTGCTTGTATTCTTCCTCCATCTTAGCAAACCTGACTAGACTTATGGCTTTATGCAGCACCTCGAAAAATTGTCCAATATCCAAAGGTTTTAAGATAAAATTATCCACACCCATATTTATTAAATCCAACAGATACTTAGCCTCATCATGGGCAGAAATAACAATAATAACCTGTTTTTTATTACTTTCTTTAATTACCTTAGACAACCTTACGCCACTCATAACCGGCATGTTAATATCGGTAATTACAATATCATAACTACCTTCCCTATATATATCCAGCCCTACCTGACCATTTTCAGCAGGTGTAACTTCGGAAAAAAAGCTGTTCAGTAACCTGGTAGTATTTTCCCGAAGATCTAGATCGTCTTCAACATATAAAACCTTAAGCCCTTGGCCAGCCTCTCTTAGTTCCTTGGCATTAACCAATTCATATTCCCCCTTGTTAACACTGAATGGGAAGCGTTATGGTAAAGCATGCTCCCTTATCGCCATTATGGACTCTGAGTTCTCCTCCGCAATGTTCCTCTATAATGGTTCGAGACATATATAAACCTAATCCAGTTCCTATAGCCGGCCCTTTAGTTGAAAAATAAGGGTTGAATATTTCACCTAGGATTTCTTCAGGTATTCCTCCACCATTATCCATTATCTCAACGCTTTGATACCCTTCTCTTTCATAGCCCTTAATGGAAATTACAGGTTCCACTATATTGTTGTCGCTTAAGACATCTATAGCATTTTTTAAAATATTAAGAAATACCTGCATCAGCTCATTGGGATAAGTAAAAATAGGGGTAATAAATAAATAATCCCTTTCTAAAGTTATGTTTCTGTATTCCATCGATTTACCTATGATACCTAGGGTAGCATCAATAATATCGTTAATAAACGCCATATTTTTCGGATTATCTGGTTTGAAGAAGTGTCTGAAATCATTAATGGTTTTTGAAAGGTATTGAGCATGATTATTAATTTCATCCAGCAAATTGGTGAACTGTTTCTGATCATACATCTCCAGATCAATAAAAACCTTCAAATTACCTGCAATTGTACTAATAGAAGATAGCGGCTGACGCCACTGGTGGGCAATCATACCTATCATCTCTCCCATAGCAGATAATTTAGAATTCTGCACCAATATTTGTTCTTGTTGTTGTCTCTCCGCTATCTCCACTCGCAGTTGCTCATTCAGCTTTACGGATTCCTCTATCATTTTGTTTAATACTTCTTGTTCCCGTATCAGTTCTTTTTCCTGATAGAGATGACAATTCTCCACCTTGTTCAAATCATTGCAAATGGCAATGGCCATGTGCCAGCAAGAATTATATCCACAGGCCGCGCAATTCCTGAAATCCCTTTCATCCACCTTGTGCATCTTAGTATAAATCCGGTGTAATTCACTTTCGTTGGGTATTTTAATATCGTTATAGGCAGATAAGTCTTTATAGTAATGATAAGAAAAATCGTTATTTTTAATCACTTCAGCCAGAAATGTTTGTAATTCCTGGTTAAGCTTTTCATTTTTTATGCCTTCTTCTGCACGCCTGGCAACAATATTTTCTATTTCGTCAATTGATTTATGGTGGTTAATGCAACCCGCTCCCATATTACATCCCTTTTCGCAACTAAGAATGTCTACTATCAAAGGTAAGTTGGAACGACCTTTTCTGATCGCCTTCTCTAAATCCCGCAAATACTTTTCATACACAATCGGCCCTTCTATTTTACTTATAGAACTGGCTGGAGTTTCCGGATATTTATATAAATAACATTCCTTAAGTCCTCCCGGAATTGAAAAATTAGTAGCAATCCCGGCGGAAATATAATTATCAAAATCGCTGTTCTCTATTTGAAGCAGATTAATTTCTCTTGCATTAAAAATCTTTAACAAAGATTGAAAAGTAACGTTGTAGCTAATCAGTTTACTATCCTGGAATTCTCTTCTTTTGGCCAAACATGGTGAAATAAATGCCAATTGGCTGTCAGGATGCAGAGATTTTACATAAACCGCTGCATCATATACCGGGCTGCCGCTGGGAGCCAGATATTCTATCAATTTAGGATGATGTATTTCTATATATTTGACGATAGCCGGACATGGCTGAGCGATAAGCGGTAATTTCACCTGGCCTGATTCGATTGCTTCATGATAGCAAGCAACGGTGATCTCAGCGCCGAGTGATACATCATAGACCGCTTTAGCTCCTATAATTCTCAATGCGCTTATTAATTTTTTCAAATCAAAATTGCTCTGGGCTGAGGGTGCAATTAGAGCGATAATATCTTTTTTCTCTATATCTTTAATAAAGTCTGTTGAATCATCAACCGGGAAGCGCGCACTCTTCTCCACGACTCCTCCGTGACTTTTTATACAAGCCTCGATACACCTTCCGCAACCAATACATAAATGATTATTGAATTTCACAACATCGCCACTGCCATTACTGCAAACTTTAACCGGACAGACTGCAATACACTGGTGGCAATTTACACAATTCTCTTCATTTATGCCAACTACTTCTATAAAATTGTCCACCGAATCACTATTCCTTCCTTGTCACCTTTCTCCTTCGCCCTCAAAGATACGTATTATTTCAATAAATGTCCTAAAATACCCTCTTTTTCGAACAATTGTTAACGATATTATTTTCACAAGGAAAATCGTGGATGGCAGATCAATTCTCACCTCTTGTATTGACTTTCAGACGACTTAAAAATCAAGAAAACCAAGGGTACAATCCCCTTGGTTTAAGCTCTAAGTATAAATTGAATTCTGTTCACAGTTTTATCGAATTACATCGTAAATATATTTAATCTGTTTTGGCTTAACATCGTTGACAGTATATGCGCTATTTGCTATAGTTTCAGCTTCAATGCAATCATCTGTATTCGTATGTAGAATACATAGCGTCTCGCCAAAATCAACCTTATCTCCCACTTTTTTAACTAGAGTGATACCAGCTGAATAATCAATTATATCTTCTTTGATTTTTCTCCCAGCACCAAGCAACATAGCTGATATTCCAATACTTTCAGCTTCAATGGAATTTACATAGCCATGCTTTAGAGCCTTAATCTCAATATGGGTTTTTGCATATGGAAGTTGGTCGGTATCATCGATTATTTGAGGATTACCTCCTTGTATTTGTACAAGTTGCTTTAGTTTATCAATAGCTTTACCTGATTTAACAATTGCCTTTAGTTCTTGGTAAGCAGTCTCAAAGTCATAAAAAGCACCACCTAGAACTGCCATATAAGAAGCAATAGTCAAAGAGACTATAGTAATATCTAAAGCACCCTGACCCTTTAGGACTTCTATTGCTTCTTTGATTTCATTAGCATTCCCAATTTCATGTCCTAAAGGTTGACTCATGTCAGTAATAACAGCTATGGTCTCTCTATTTAAGGACTTTCCTATTTCAACCATAGTAGTGGCTAACTCTCGGGCATCATCAATAGATTTAACAAATGCTCCTGACCCTACCTTAACATCCAAAACAATACAGTCTGCACCAGAAGCAATTTTTTTGCTCATTACCGAACTTGCTATAAGGGGTATACTATCTACGGTAGCCGTTACATCCCTTAGAGCATAAATTTTTTTATCGGCAGGAGTTAAATTGGCAGATTGACCTACTATAGCCATTTTATATTTGTTTACATTGAATATAAATTGTTCCTGGCTTAATTCTGTGTTGAAGCCTTTTATGGATTCCAATTTATCAATAGTACCACCAGTATGCCCTAAACCCCTGCCACTCATTTTGGCAACAGGAATGCCCATACAAGCCACCAGCGGCAATACTATCAAACTCACTTTATCTCCTACTCCACCGGTTGAATGTTTATCCACCTTTATGCCTGTAACTTCTGATAAATCAACAGTATCTCCAGATTCAACATAAGCCATAGTTAAATCTGCAATTTCTCTTTTATTCATTCCATTAAAATAAATGGCCATTAATAACGCTGACATTTGATAATCAGGAATATCTCCTTTTGTATAACCTTTAACAATAAAATCAATTTCTTCCTGAACCAAAACTCCACCATTTTTCTTTTTCTGTATGAGGTCAACCATTCTCATCTGGCAATCAACTCCCTTTTAAATTAGGGGCTATCTCTTTATGAGAGAATAGAAGCTTTGCCCTGCAATATTAAGACTTTCTACTTCCAGGAACTCGGCAATGGTCTGGCCTAAATCAGCAAAAGACTGACGCACCCCCAGGTCAAGCCCGGATTTAATATTTTCGCCATAAACCAGAATCGGAACCTGCTCGCGAGTATGATCAGTACCAGGGGTGGTCGGATCACAGCCGTGGTCCGCAGAAATAAATAGGATATCTTCCGGCAACATGGATTCCACAATCCCTGGTAGCCCTAGGTCAAATTCCTCCAGGGAATGCGCATATCCATCTACGTCATTCCTATGCCCGTATAACTGATCAAAATCTACGAGATTAATAAAAATAAGACCTTCAAAGTTGCACTTCATTATATCCCGAATTTTTTCAATACCCTCCCGGTTATTTTCTGTGGTATATGATTCAGTGATACCCCGTCCTGCGAATATGTCCTTTATCTTGCCCACCCCTACCACCTTTTTACCGGCAGCAGCTATGCAGTCAAGTATGTTCCTGTCTGGTACCAGGGAAAAATCATGCCGGTGAGGTGTACGGGTATAATTACCAACCTGTCCCACGAATGGTCGAGCTATTACCCTGCCCACACCATGTTCACCCGTTAATAGCTCCCGGGCAATCCGACAGATATTATATAGTTCTTCCAGGGGGATGACCTCTTCATGGGCCGCAATCTGCAATACACTATCTGCAGAAGTATAGACAATCGGATAGCCTGTTTCCACATGTTCCTGCCCGAGTATTTTTATAATTTCCGTACCAGAAGCCACGATATTACCCAAGGTCTTCCGACCTATACGTTGCTCCAATTCATGAATTAAATTTGCTGGAAAACCCTCTGGATAGGTCGGAAAAGCCTGATCCAAGACCAGGCCCATCATCTCCCAGTGACCGGTGGTGGTATCCTTGCCTTTGGATTTCTCCTGCATTTTGCCGTAAGAACCTTTCGGCATATTGGCAGCAGCTACTCCTTCAAGTTCCTCCAGATTACCTAGGCCCAGGGCTTGCATATTAGGCAAATTAAGCCCTCCTACTGCACTGGCAATGTGTTTAAGGGTGTTGCACCCTTCATCTCCATAAAGAAAGCTGTCATCAACGGCTCCTATACCCACGCTGTCTAAAATAATTAATATCGCTCGCTTTCCCATGCGTAACACCTCTTCTTATCTCACGTAAAATACTCTTAATCTTGCTGCATTACTAATAATAGAAAGGTAAAATTATGATTGACTGTTTTGCTTCTCAATATTAATAATACCTCGCATTTTTTTGGTTTGTTAACAGAAACCATCCCCATATCATTCTAATTATAGAGGTCTTATGCTCGGGGGTGACACTGATGATATACTTCGCGTAATCGGCTTTTGCTAAGATGCGTATAAATCTGGGTTGTGGAAATGTCAGCATGTCCAAGCATCTCCTGAACCGCTCGTAAGTCTGCGCCATTTTCCAAAAGGTGGGTAGCAAATGAATGACGCAGAGTATGAGGCGTTATTTCCTTCTTAATGCCCGATTTTTCACCATACTGAGCTAATATTTTAAAATACCCCTGACGGCTTAATTTCCTGCCATGGGCGTTTAGAAAAAGGTTACGTTCCTGGTTTCTCCGCAATAAAAAATTCCTGGATCTGGCCAGGTACCTCTCAACCCAAACGATAGAAGTCGAATTAACTGGAATGATGCGTTCTTTTCTTCCTTTGCCCAAGCAACGCAGGAATCCAGCCATCATATTTATGTCATCTAATTGCAGCGACAGTAGTTCCGAGACCCTCACACCTGTACCATACATTAGCTCTAGCATAGCTCTGTCCCGCAAACCCAGGGGGAGCAAGACATCAGGCTGTTCCATTAGTTTGTCCACTTCTTCAACAGATAAAACCACAGGTAACTTGCGCCTGATTTTTGGGGTTTCTAGGTCAGTGGTGGGATTTAGCTCTATGTAACCTTCCCCGACCAGAAATTTATATAAGCCTTTTATACTGGAAAAACTCCGGGCTACGGTGGAATTTGCAACTCCTTCATCCATCTCCTTGGATAGAAAATTGATTATATCTTTCTTGTTTACATCCTCCCACCTATACACCCGACAACGTTCACTGACGAGGTAGTTCACAAACTTTTGCAGGTCGCGCCGGTAGGCAGCCTGGGTATTAGTCGATAAACCCTTCTCATAATGGATGAAATCCATGAAGGCTACAATATTTTTATCCACAGCCTGCCTCCTGTTTTTCTTTTCTCAATTTGACACTCTGATCCTCTATTCCTGCTTATAAGCTTATTCTTTTTCTTCATGATAAAAATTTTGCATCTTTACCACAAAGCGATCCACCGTTTGATTAAAATTGGTGTCCTCCTGTGTTTTCTCTACTCGCATTGGGTTACCACTCGGTTGTTCGTCCTTCATCCAACCACTAAACACCGGTACTTTTTCATAAAAGATACCTGATACCATCGGTACCACAGCTGCGAATAGAGCTAATATAAGAACCACAGCCCCCAGACGAATAAGTTTTTTCTTCCATTTCCCTACCACGATGATCATCTTATTAACCCCCCCATAAAATAATTAAACAAACAAGCTCAAGAACCACGGCGAAAGATACGCCTCTATAAACGCTCCCACCAACACTATGAGCAGAAAAACGGTCATCAACAGCGTATAGCTTACCAAAGCTCTCCCCAAAGATACTGCACTCCCCGCTCTGCCTCGAGCAATGTAAACGGAGAAATTGATGCCTACTACTGACCAAATAATTACCAGAGGTATGTACACCAGGTTCTGCGGCAAAATTGACAGAATGCTAATCAGAACACCTGATACCGCCCTTTCCTGCACTAAAAATGCGATTGTAAAACCTAATGAGAAGCCCTTATAAAAAACAACTCCCAATATTATTGGCATTCCAATAACGGTTAAGCCTAAAAACCAAACTGCGATAATACTCTTGGCCTGGTTTAAAAATGAATTGAAAAAAATGACCTGCTTATCCAGGTCTGCATTTATACCTCCTTTCAAAAAATCATCAATTAGGCTTAGCAGATGGCTTTTCACACCTCCCGCTAGTCCCATCACCTTGTAGTCCCCTATAAACACTCCAAAAATAAAAATGAGCGTTATTAGAAGGTACTGCCATCGGTTTTCTATGACGTGCTGTTTCAGTTTGCGTCTTAATTTCATCTGCTTACCCTTTCGCTGCAATTTGTATGGCTATACAGACTTCTCTTTCCAATCATATTTAGTTACTGTTAACTTTATGCAAAAAAGAAAGTGACCTGAAACACAATCTCAGGTCACTCTATTGGCAAATTAGACTTAATATGAGTATAAACAAACTATTTGTTACTTAACATTCCTTAATGAAGCGCTGAATTTTCTAAATCATATTTTCTTGACGAAGCATCTGATAAATAACCGGAACCACCTGTTTTTTACGGGAAAGAACCCCCTGTAGAAATATTCCCCCATTAAGATGTTCATGTTTAAAAGCCAGCTCAACCAGTGCGCTTTTCTTTCCCGCCACGATCATTTCAGTTCCATCCTCAAAAATATTGGTTACCATAAGGCACATTAAGACATAGCTCTTACGTTCACACATTGCTTCCATAGTTTGCAGCAAGGAAGATCTACGTTCGGCAAATGCGGCCAGATCTACTGTTTCTACCTGGCTTATAGCAAAGGTGGTATCCCCGCTGACATATTCTTTCAGGTCTCCACTGACTACCTCTTCATCAGACTGTTTATCCACCCGGTTGGATTCAGAATACAATTTCTTACCCCAAGTGAGAGAGTCCAAGCCAGAAATGTGCTCTAGTTCCTGGGCTATTCGTTTATCCTTACTGGTAGTCGTTGGTGACTTGAAAATCATGGTATCAGACATAATACCGGATAAGAGCAAAGAAGCCAGGTTGGCAGACATATAAACCTGGTTCAATAAAAATATCTCCGCTACCAAGGTAGATGTGGATCCGACCGGTTCATTATGAAAATAAATGGGGTACAAAGTCTGCAGGTCGCCTACCCGGTGATGATCAATTATTTCCAGAATCTCCGCTTCCTCGATTCCATCCACTGCCTGTTTCTTCTCATTGTGGTCTACCAGAATGATCTGCTTGCGCTTCATCTGCAGAAGGTTATACCGGGAAATCATACCCAAATAACGGTTCTCGTCATCCACCACGGGATAGTTGCGAAAGCGGCTGGCCAGCATGTTTTTTCTGGCTTCGTCCACTCTTTCATCCGGTTCAAACAGAATCAGATCCCTGGTTTTCATAATATTACTAGCCTTTTGATCCAGTAAGTTCTTTAATATTTCTGGACTCCGATCGATATCCCGACCACTGCCCAGTGCATCCATATAAATCATAGCGACATCACCAATGGTAATCAGGCCAAGAAATCTTTGCTTTTCATCCAAGACCGGAACGGTCTTAAGTTCATTTTTACGCATAATATTTCCTAGTTCCACCAGTGTAGTATCGGTGCTGATGTATAATGGCAGTTCGTCATCCAATAAATCCCCAACTTTGGTTCCCACGTCATCCACTACCTGGGGATGCTCGAAACTCAAAAAATCCAGCAGCCATTTTAGCTCCGGATTCAGTTCACCAGCTGCAGCAGCAAGGTATAGCCCTTTTTCTGTGCTTTGTTTGTAGACCTTGTAAGCAATCGCAGACGCAATACAATCAATATCAGGGTGCTTATGCCCTATCACATAAATTGGTTTCAAACTCTTTCCTCCCAGTTATTATTGGAGCTTTACCTAGTAATAGATTTGCAATGAATTGAGCTGCTAGTACGTCTTCCATTGAGTTACGGCTAGCGGCTACAATAGCAACACCAGTATCATCTTCGCCAATGTTTTCATATACTCTTCGAACCGCCGTAAGTGCAGGCTCTATACCCTTTTGCCTGTAGGTTCGAGCCACAGTGCCGGTAATAACCCTATTGCTTTCCACAAAAGCTGCATCGTAGGCTACCCCTCCGGTATCAGACGCAACCACCACAACCCGCCCGTTCAAATTCGCTAGCCGTGGGGTTTCCGCTCCGATGTTCGGCAACACAGCTTCAACTACTCCTTTTTCACTTTCAATACCCCGAATTATTTTCTGGCAACGAGCAATTCTTTCCTCATCCGAACCTACCCGGGGCTCTGCTACCACAATAATACCTCTCCCGCCTTCTTTAGACAGACGAGCAGCATACCTTCCCATATATTCCGGCATCACCTTCACCGGCACTCGGGTATAATCCGGGCTAGCCCCTAGGACCGCATAAGCTCCGGCATCGAGGGCGCTTTCCAGTGTGGTTGACATATCAATTAAATCTACGATCATTACCAGCATGCCCTCCCGGGCCGCATCTCGCGCTCCCCTGGCATCACTGGTTACTAGAATCTTTTTTAACCTTTCCATATTTGCCTCCACCTCCGGCGCTTATACCTAAGCGGCCCAATCGCATATCGCGTATGGTTGCAGCGATAGTCCCACCCGCTACCATGCTTATATCCTCAAGCAGTATTTTTTCTATTAATTCTATCTCATTGGGAAAAACACCCAGCAGTTTATTATATGTCTTTGGGCCAATTCCCGGTAAGTCCTTTAATGGTATTCGGTAATAATAAGGGGGTCTTTCGTTTGGATGTCGAGGACTATCATAATCTCTTATCACAACAATTCTATCAAAAACACCCATAACTATCTTAGAATTTCCGCACAGCGGACAAAGGCTAATCGGTGGTTCATCAGTAATAATTTTATCACAGCCTGGGCAAAAACTACGGTGATATTTACCCAAACTAGGATGCATTCCATAATTGGCCAAAACCCTCCGACCATTCTTATTTGCTAAACAAAGCCGCAGTTCTTGAAAATTCTTCTCCCCCATTCTCAACAAATTATATTCCCTGCCTACATTAGGTGATGAATGGGCATCTGAATTAGACAGGAAGGTACAGCCCCTGGTTTCCTCCAGCATATCTGCCATATCAGTATCTGCGCTTAAGCCTAGTTCTAATACCTTTATATGCCTAATATCCTCACCAAGTTTACTGGCAAGTTTATCCGTCCACATCCCATATACCCCTTTATGGGGTGTAAAGGCATGGGCAAAGCAAAAAATGCCATCCAATTGGCTGCTAAGCATTATCAGATCCAATATACTGGCATCTACCTTCTGGGTTGAGAGCCTCGTATTATGCACCCTGCTCTTAATGTATGCCTGCCAATCTCTTATGCGCTGCATAGTAGGAAGGTAGCTTATAATATGTACTCCCTCCCTGCTCTCCACCTCACAGGCAGAAATCAGCAATACCCCATTGCGGGCTATAAAGCCACCTTTTTCAAGCTCCACCAAATCCCCATCAGCCAACATTTCTTCAATTTCGGCAGAAACCAGCGTACTGCCTGAATCAACAATACCCACCATATCCAAACCTTTACGAGGCGCGTCGTGATAGATAATAGTCCTTAGTTGCAGTTGACGTGAAGCAGTTATCTTCACAGCTTTACCCTTAGCGCTTCCAATGTGGATATGAAGATCGGCGAAGAGACTGGTCAGTGATTTAGTGTCGTACTCTAATTCATTGTTTAATCTCTCAATAGTGTTCATTACTACTCCCCATTTCCAGCCGGTATTATTATTTTGACACCAGACTTTCGCAGTTGCTAAATAATAGCAATAATCATTAAGAAACAACCCATAATTACAGAAGCGAAGTCACCTTGTCCTATATAATGGCAGTTAGCAACAAGCCAAAATTTCGGAAAGTGCAGCTTCGCTTATCTTCCATTCATCAGGTTTATAATAATTGCAGCCCAAGTTACAATAAAAATATTTCTTTATTCCTTATAACCCCGTATACCAAATGAAAGCAGTTATTATCAAATTAAATAACTCCTTATAACTCCCTATAATTAATTTCTTATCATTGGTTTGAACCCTTTTCCTTGAAAAGTTTTCAAGCAGGCATCAACCACTTCTGCATCATATAGAATACCTCTGTTTTGGCTAATTTCATTAAGGGCATCCTCCATTGTGAAAGCAGGCCGATAAGGACGGTACCCTGCCATGGCCTCTACAACATCAGCTACCGCAAGAATTCTAGCTTCTAATAGGATTTTATCTCCAGCAAGACCTAATGGGTAGCCAGACCCATCCATTCTTTCATGATGCTGATATACTATGTCCGCAATTGGCCAAGGAAATTCCACTGTCTTCAAAATGTCATAACCAATTTGCACATGGGTTTTAACAAGATTATTTTCGGCCTCAGTAATTAATCCGGGCTTGCTTAATATTTCAGCAGGTATACATATTTTCCCTACATCATGGATAGTTGCCGCCATTTTAATACCTTGAACCTGCCCCTCAGATAGACTCAATTCCACGGCAATAGCACCGGTAATTTCTGCAACCCGAGCCTGATGACCTGCTGTATAGGGGTCTCTTTTTTCTGTGATGGAAACTAACATATTAATAACTCCAGCAACAGTTTTTTGTAGGCTCTCCAGCTGTATCTTCTTTTGCTCAAGTTCCCGTGCAATCGCAGATAAACGGTATTGTTCGCTTCCTCCCTTTAATGCATTTAGAAAATGCTCAGCTTTATATGGTTTAGTTAGGAAGCGATAAATATGTCCTTCGTTTATCAGGTCAATAGTTGTCTGCATGTCAGCTTGTCCGCTTAACATTATCTGAATAGTTTCCGGTGCAATCTGCCGGGCTTTCGAAAGAAATTCAATTCCATTCATTCCTGGCATCCTAAAGTCGGAAACGACCACGGCAAATGGCCCTTCATTTTTTAAAGCAGTAATCCCCTCCAACCCATTTTCAGCAGTAGCCACGATAAAATGATTATGTAAAAGCCTACGAAAGGTAGCAAGAATATTTTTATCATCATCAACGATAAGTACTTTATACATTATGATCGGTCTTTTCCATACGCTTTTCTTCCCTTCTTACACAGCCGATGTTGACCTATTAGGAAAATATATATAATGCTCATTTTTCCGGGCACATAAGCAAGCATGTTTAACCGAATATAGATAATCTTAAACTTAAAACCTAGGAAGCGTCAACACGGGCATGCAAATTGTAACACCTGGCTCACTATGATACTTATAGAGACAGTTTCCTTGGGCAGTTCACTACTCATATCGAAGACCGACAAATCGCCCTAAAGAACCCTTATTGTTTTACATTTGCAATCAATCAATATTAGTCGTGTGATTAAAGGAAAACATAAAACTATAGCGAAATATACCATAACACTAATGTTGAGAATTGAGGTAATTATTAGTATGATTAACTACTATTACCGTACTATTTTTGAAAATACAGGCACCGCAATGATGATACTCGAGGAAGACCTTACAGTATTTCTTATCAATGGTGAATGTGTAAAACTGTTCGGCTATACTAAAGAAGATTTAGAAGGCAAAAAAGATTGGCTTTCGTTAGTCAATAAAGCTGATCGAAATCTTATTGAGAAGTATCACCACTCACGCATTATAGACCCTGATTCCGCACCCCGCAATTATGAAATTAGCATACTAGACCGATATGGAAAAATAAGAGCTGTTTGGCTGACAGTAGCGATTATCCCAGAATCCTGCCAAACTGTTGCATCATTTATTGATATAACGAAAAATAAGGAATTGGAAAAACTATCGCAGCGTTATAAGCTCATATTTGAAAATGCTCGGGATATCATCTTGTGTATAAATCAGAACGGTGAAATCATTGATGCCAATTCGATTGCCTGCCAGGTATATGGTTACACTTACGATGAATTGTTATCTCTTAATATTATGGATATACGTGCACCCGAAACCCATTTAAATGCCTTTCCACAGCTAAATGAAGCTAATCTTAAGGGAATCTTGTTTGAAACAGTGCACCGTCGTAAAGATGGAAGTACATTTCCAGTCGAAGTAAGTTCTCAGGGTATAAACATCGAAGATGTTCGTTATTTAATAAGCATTGTACGAGATATCTCCCAACGTAAGAAGACGGAAGAATCACTAATTCGTATTAATAAAGCGACAGATAGCGCCAGCAATGGCATAGCCCTCATAGACTCAAAGGGAACATCGGTGATTTATCATAACAAAGCCTTTTATAACCTATTTGGATACACCGCCGAAGAACTGAAACAGTGTGGCGGATTGGCTACTCTTTTCTGTGAGCAAAGTGCTGCACAAGAGGTTTATGAATCCTTGATAAATGGCAATTACTGGCAAGGGGTGTTGAAGATGCGCTCCCGTAATAATCTAAGCCTACAAGTTCGATTACACGGTGATACTATAAGAAATGATTCAGGAAATATAATCGGGATGTTTGGTATTTACACAGATATTACTGAGCAGAAGCTGGCCGAGCTTGCTCTGGCTAACGAAAAAGAACGCCTGTCAGTCACACTTCATAGCATAGGTGACGGAGTAATTGCTACGGATATAGAAGGCAGATTACTCACGATCAACCCTGTTGCAGAGAATATTATTGGCTGGAAACAGCACGAGATATTAGGCAGGGCTTTAGTAGACTTTCTAGAGTTTTCTGACAGTAAGGCCTGCCAAGCTGCCGGTCAGGTTAACAATGATATTGAGCTCATTCTTAGCAGCAGCAATCAAACTGAATGTCTTGTTCAAGACGCAATCCTTGTTGCCAGAGATGGAAATGTTAAGACTGTTTCTGTCAATAGTGCGCCTATCCTAACAAGTGAGCGGATAGCAATCGGACATGTCTTAGTGATTAGGGATGTCACCGACATCCGAAAATCAGAAATAAAGATAGCCTTATCGCAAAAGTTGGAATCAATAGGAGCTCTAGCCGCTGGTATCGCTCACGAAATTAATTCGCCGCTGCAATATATTAGTGATAATACCGTCTTTTTTCGAGAATCAGTTAGCACTCTTTTAAAACTAATTCAAAGCTATCAAAAATTCGCAGGTAATGCAATCGAAATGAATTGTCTTGCTGATTTTGCCTTCCAAATTAAAGCTATGGAATCGGAGCTTGAAATTGAATACCTGTTAGAAGAAATTCCTGTAGCCATAGAACAAACAATGGATGGGATTCAGCGAGTGAGAAATCTAGTCTTAGCTATGAAGGAATTTTCCCATCCGGGAACAAAGCAAAAAAAGCTCTCCGACTTGAATAAGGGTATCGAAGCTACAATAACTATCTCCAGAAATGAGTGGAAATATGTCGCAGAGCTTAATGCTGATCTAGACCATAATCTACCACTGATTAATTGCGTCATGGACGAAATTAATCAGGTATTTTTAAATATATTTGTTAATGCAGCCCAAGCAATTAGTGAGGTAATTGAAAAAGGGGTTATTAAACGTGGAACCATAAATGTTTCTTCCAGGCTAAAAGATGAATATGCAGAAATTATAATTGCTGATAACGGTGGAGGTATCCCCAACGCACTGATATCTATGATTTATGATCCATTTTTCACTACCAAACCTGTGGGTAAGGGAACCGGACAAGGACTTGCCATAGCTCATGATATTATTGTAACTAAACACCAGGGCAGTATTGATGTATACTCAGAGGAAGGTCAGGGAACTACCTTTATTATTCGTTTACCCGTTAATTGTTCGGAAACTGATCTGGAGGATATGCTATGAAAAAGAGACTTCTTTTTGTAGATGATGAATTTTCCGTAATTATGGGATTACAACGAATGCTGCATAGTATGCGGAATGAATGGGAAATGTTTTTTGTCAACAGTGGAGTTGAAGCCTTGGCTATTTTAGCCGACAACCCTATTGACGTAGTAGTATCTGATATGCGCATGCCCGAAATGGACGGAGCCGAGTTGCTGGAAAAGGTCATGAAACTATATCCCAGCACAGTTCGAATTGTTTTATCCGGATATTCAGATGAACAAATGATACTCCGGTCTGTCAAGACCGCCCATCAATTTATACCCAAACCCTGTGATGTGAACATATTGAAACAAACAATAAACCGTACCTGTTTGCTGCGTGAAAAGTTAAGCGATGGGAACCTCCTTGATGTCGTAACCAGCATTAAAGATTTGCCCAGTCTACCTTCTTTATATCAGAGCTTAGTAACTGAAATGGAATCTCCAGATCCCTCACTAAAGAAGATCGCTGAAATCATCGGCCAAGATCTCACGATGACCGCCCGAGTCTTACAGTTAGTTAATTCCTCTTTTTTCGGGCTTGCTTCCAAGGTCACTCATCCCAAACAAGCCGTAGCTTTGTTGGGCATTAATACTTTGAAGGCTCTAGTGCTAAACATGCATTTTTTCTCGGCCTTTCATTCTCATCCATCGGCTAATTTCTCAGCAGATCATTTATGGAAACATAGCCTGATGGTTGGTAATGGTGCTCGTTTAATCATACACCTGGAATCCCCTGATCCTAAATTGGAGGAAAAAGCTATGATTGCCGGAATCCTGCATGATATTGGCAAACTTCCATTGTTGGAACTGCCAGGCCATTATGATCGTTTGAAAGATTTAAGTCACCATCAAAAATGTAGTTCTATCGAAGCAGAGTACCAGCTTCTGGGCACCTCCCATGCCGAAGTAGGGGCTTACCTTCTGGGTCTGTGGGGACTACCTGATTCCATGCTGGAACCGGTTCTGTTTCATCATCGCCCCTCCGGACTAAAAGAAAAAACCTTCTCGGTTTTGACTGCAGTACATGTTGCCAATGCACTACTGCCAATAGAACATAGTCCGACCTACACTCCAGATATGACTGGTATTGATATAGCTTATCTGTCTAATATAAACATGTTAAGTAAATTATTAGATTGGCAGGAACTTTTTTATCAAATGATAGTGAGGGATTATAATGAAAAGAAAAATATTGCTGGTAGATGATGACCCTAATATCCTGAGTTCTTATCAGAGGATACTTCGCAAAAATTACTTAATAGTAGCAACGGAGAGTGCTCGGGAAGGTATAACCGCTATTAAGGAACAAGGTCCCTTTGCCGTAGTTATTTCTGATTTTCGGATGCCGGAGATGGACGGAGTTAAGTTTCTCGCAATAGTCAGAAGCTTAACTCCTGATACTGTGCGGATAATGCTCAGCGGACAGGCTGACATGGAAGTGGCCGTCGAGGCGATTAATCAAGGTAACATTTTCCGTTTTCTGAGTAAACCCTGCCCGGTTGATGTGTTTTTAAGCAGTATAAATGCTGCCGTGGAACAATATGAATTACTAATGGCAGAAAAAGAATTATTAGATAATACTTTAAAAGGCAGTATCCGAGTTCTAATAGATATTCTGTCAATTATCAGCCCCCTGGCCTTCAAGCAAGCTTCCCGTTTAACGCAAACGGCCAGGAAAGTTGCAGCCCGGTTGAAGGTCGAACGATTATGGGAAATCGAGCTGGCAGCCATGCTTTCACAGATTGGTTGTGTTACCATACCCGTCGAGATTCTTAAAAAAAGAGAACAAGACATACTCCTCACTGAATCTGAGCTCGAGATGTTTATGGCTCATCCTCAACAAGGAAAGGCCTTGTTGTCCAAAATACCACGACTCGAACATATTGCTGAAGCTATCGGCGACCAGGCAATAAATTTCAATGAAAATATTGCTCTTATGACTAATACGGGAAAAGGTATCTCTATGCTAGGTCGTATTCTTAAAGTGGTTCTTGACCTAGACGGTCTTTTACTGACTGGAAAGAAGCACCTAGATGCACTGGAAGTAATGCGCTCCCACTACGAACGGTATGACCCTAATGTTTTCGCAGCTCTTGAGGCCGAGTTGATGAATGTCCAGGAAGGTTTTGTGGTGAAATCAATTAGCTTACAAGAAATTGCTCCAGGAATGGTAATAGCGGAAAATATTAAGGATACAAAAGGAGTCGATTTAATCCAAGCAGGATCTGAGATCAGCGATGTTCTGCACCTGCGTTTACTAAATTTTGCTAAGTTTACTGGGATCAGAGAGCCCATAAAAGTGTTGCAGACTCTATAACTTGCATATTTCCCCAATTAGAACTGGGTTATATAATTATTCGAGAATGAAGGAGCGAAATACAATTGCATCCGTCTAGATATTTTAAAATTATAGATAGAAACAATGGTCTTTATATGATACTAACCGGATCAGCTCCTGATATAAGTATTTTAATTGATGAACTTTTGCGTATGCAAATTCAGATCGATCCATTCTATTTATCACAACAAATCCATTTAACTCCTAATGGGGAAATATTCATTGGCTCTAAAAATAATTCTTGCCCAGAAACTGAACCAAAAAAACCGACCATTCATATCTCTTCGAATGCTATGTTAGCCACCATAACTGTAAATACTGATTCTGAACTTCCCTTAACCGTGAAAGATTTAGAATTAGAGCTTAAACAAGCCGGAGTAGTCTATGGGATAAACTCAGATGCGCTCTCTAAGGCCTGCAAAAACCCAGGTAAATCGTTTAATGCAGCCGCCGGTTTTTCTGCAGTAGATGGACAGGATTCCGTGGTAGTCATGTATTATCATGAATCGAAAAAAAGCCCGATCTTATTGGAAGATGGCAGAGTTGACTATTATGAACTCGGGCAAATAGTATCTGTTAATGCCGGTGATATTATCGGCTTACGTATTCCAGCTACTCCAGGGGTTGAGGGTTATAATGTAAGAGGAGAAACATTGCCCGCTCGCCCTGGTAAAGACACTTCCTTCCCGGTGGGAAAAGGTATCCTGGTTATTGATGATAAAGCTATTGCAGAGTACGATGGAGCCCTTTCTTGGGATAAGAATAAAATCTCGCTTATTAAAATGTTTACCGTTAACGGGGATGTGGATTTTTCTGTAGGCAACATCTATTTTCCGGGCAAAGTGCTTATAACGGGTAATGTAACAGAGGGTTTTAAGGTTCAGGCTGATGACGATATTGATATAAGAGGAGGAGTGGAAAATGCAGAGATCACTTCTCGTAATGGTTCGATTTTTGTTAAGAGAGGTATAATTGGAAGGGGAAAAGCCGTAATTAAAGCCCACAAAAATGTCGAGGCCAAATTTATTCAGGAGGCAGTAGTGGAGGCCGGTCATAACATTGTCGTTAATGAATATGTTATGCGTTGTGATATAAATGCTGGAAACTCGGTCTTAATCCAAGGACGAAAAGGAAGAATAATGGGTAATAATAACATAACAGCAAAAACAAAAATCAAAGCATCTAAGATACAAAATTCCAACGGCTTACACCTGAAAGTAGAAGGCATCCAGCGTAGTCATTATTACGTTTGGGTCAAAGAATTAAATAAACAAATATCTAGTATTGAAAAAGAGCTTTCGCGAATTACGCGTAATATTAAGCAGCTCGAAAAGAAAACTTCAGATCCCGACTCCCTGGTAAAACTACAAAAACTCTTTCCGGAATACATGAAATGTAACGACGACCTTGTAGCCTGTACCCAAGAACGCAATTTGCTTACTAACATACTAAAAACCACACGCGGCGAAGGCATGATTGAAATTGATTCGGGCCTGGAACATGGCATGCGCTTAACCATTAAGGATGAATGTATAAATATAGGCGAAAATATAAGCCAGCTAAGTATGTACTTTGACCCTGATGAAAAAAGGATCAAGGTTTTTAAAGGAAAGAAATAATTATAGATACTCCTAATAAAACATACTAGGACGTATGAAAGATAGATGTTTATCCCCTGAATGAGGAGCTTAAGAATTCGTTATGCACTAAATGTGTTATTTGATTCCCGACCCATAGCATATTGTATGCCAATAATACTCTTACCATCCACAATTTTCCCCGCAAAGATCATACGCCAAGCTTCTTTTAGAGGCAAGTGAACGGTTTCAACAAACTCATCCTCGTCAAGGTCAATTTCTCCATCAGTCAGACCTGTAGCCAGATATAGGTGAAGACACTCATCAGTGAATCCTGGTGCACTGTAGTAGGATAAAATCTTGTACCAATGATCGGCTGAGAAGCCGGTCTCCTCCCTTAGTTCACGTTTCGCACACAGCAGCGGGTCTTCATCCTTCTCCATTGTTCCCGCCGGTATCTCTGTTAGTACCATTTCCACCGGCTTACGATACTGCCGAACCATTATTATATTATTGTCACCATCCAGGGCAACAACTGCTACAGCCCCAGCATGTTCAACCACTTCCCGGGTGCTCTCTTGCCCATCTGGCAGGCAAACTGTATCCACTCGCACTTTAATAATTCTACCCGAAAATATTTCCCGGGTCTCTAAAGTCTTTTCGGTTAAATCCATCTTTTTCCATTCCTCCTGCATATATTTTCCATCAACTGCATAAGCTTGGTTTGAGGTGATAAAACATGGAAATATTGTTCCAAGAACAGAGCGTATATTTTTTTGGTCAAGTCAAAGACATCCTTAATATCTTTTCAGACTATCCGTCTGACACAACCCTGAAAGAATTTATCAAACTACACTTAAACTGACCCCTGACAGGTATATTAAAGTCTGCTTGCTTCTTGAATAATGCTTAAAACCAAGCGGGCATCATTGACCAAATCCTCCACTCGGATAAATTCTTCCGTAGTATGAACTGCGCTCATACCAATACCAAGGTTTGCGCAACGTATATTATTCCCATTAATGATGCTGGCATCGCTCCCCCCACCCGTACTCATCAGTTCGGTTGTCAAACCTATCTTGTCTGCCGCTCTGACAGCCAACCTGATAACTTCTTCATCAGGTTGCAGAGTAATCTCAGGGTAGAGAAGCACTACATCAACCTCGCATCTTCCACCATTTTTCGCGACTTCCGCTTCGAAAATGCCACACAGTTCTGCAGTAAGCTGATCCAGCTTACTGCGGCTCAAGCTACGTGCCTCACCTTTTAGCCGACAACTTGGGGCCACGATATTGCGAGCTATGCCCCCTTCAATAATTCCAAAGTTACAGGTGGTCTCATCGTCGATTCTACCACATGGCATTACAGCTAAGGCTTTTGCCATTAGGCCAATGGAATTTATTCCATCCTCGGGATTGATGCCCGCATGTGCTGCCTGACCATATACCCGGTATTCTATCTCATTCTGGCAGGGAGACTTAATAACAATGGTACCCGGTGCCCCTCCACTGTCCAGCACATAACCCTTCCGGGCTTCCAAGCGAGAGTAATCAAAGTTCTTGGCACCCAGGAGTCCCTGTTCTTCACTAACCGTAAAAAGCAATTCGAGTGGGGGATGATCTAGGCGTTTTTCCACAATTACGTCATAGGCTTCTAGAATCGCTGCGATGCCTGCCTTATCATCAGAACCCAGTATGGTATTACCGTCACTCCTTATCACATCGTCCTGACCTCGGATGGCTTTTATGCCTATACCAGGTACTACTGTATCGATATGCGTAGCCAATAGAAGTGCAGGAACTGTAACCGTCCCAGGAATTTTCACCAACAGGTTACCTGATTCTCCATTTAAGATTGTTCCAGCTCCATCTTCTTCAATTTCCAGTCCCCGGAGCAAAAACTCCGCCTTGAGCAAGTCCCTGAACAATCCTTCCTTTCCGGAAACTGATGCCACCTCTACCATTTTGATGAAACTCTCTACCAGTCTCTCCCTATTGATCATGAATATCCCCCTTTTACCATCGCCTGCCGGTCAAATTTTGCTCTCTATTAAATGTATATTTCATCTCAACTGTAAAGTATCGAACCTGGAATACTTAAAATGCGATATATATGAATTATTCCCACATTATAATTATAAAATCAATATTATCATATCACATTAACCATAATAATCCCGCCCTATGAATGCCTTAGTTCGTTTTAATAAATCACACAAAAGAATGCCTCTTATTTTTTGTTTTTCTCTAAATCAAAAAATAAGAGGCATTAAATGACATGTTTATTTAATAACTAACAGTAAGATCGCTTAGCACTCCCCGGTCAAAACTAAACTCCAGAAATGTACCCATACCGCTTTGCGGTACAAAAGTGCCCCAATAGATTAATTTTCCTGACCAATCAGCAGGGTAATTGAGATTTCGATACGGGCTCCTGGGAACCCCGTATACCTGTAAGACGTCCTTGATTGAACTGCTCAGCTGAATACTCCCTGATATCAACCCATCTTTCTTTAGATGCAGCTTGACAATCCCATTCATACCTGATGAATCATCGGGTAGTTGGCTGAAATTCGTATAGTTCACCCCAGCTAATTCGGAATCACTAATTAAGGTATAGGGAGTAATGAATATCTGGGCCATATTATTCCAGGCAGTACTGTATTCTACAAAATAGCCAAGGGACTCGGATATAAAACGCAGGGGAACCATGGTTCTGCTTTCAATAATCCGGGGTGCTAAAGACATATTAATAGGAATTGAATTAACTAGAGCTTGTTGGCTGCCTATGTTCATTTGTATTAGCTTTTCATTACCCTTTAAGGTAATTCCCGCTGTGGCAGGGTCCCAGTCCACTTGGAATCCGAGGTCTTCCGCAATGGCACGCATAGGAACCAGAGAGCTTCCATTTTCAATTATCGGTGATACATTCAGTTCAAGGTAATGCGGATACTCGTCACCTTTACCTTCGATTACCACCCTGACCTCAGCCGAAGCCACGCTGGCAAACCCTACTAGCATCATGAAGCTCAGAATTATAACCATTGTTATCTTTTTCATTTGCTGTCCCTCCCCCAAATAACCCTAATTAAAAATCCCCAACCGTCTTGCATATTAGGGATCTGTTTTAAAGCTATTCTATGAGTGGACAAACAGTAATATGACTTTCACGAATAAGTGCCAGATTTAATTTCCCTTCTAGCCCCGTTCACAGACGCACATATAAAAAACCACCTATTTACTTACCAATAAATCGGTGGTTACAATTGACTCATAATTTATCATGGGTTTTGCTAAGTTTTTACTGGTACAATAAAGAATGAAGTTTTCGGATGATAATCCAGGTCATCAATCATAAAAAAATACCCCCCACATATTAGTTTTTGATGACTAATAAATAAGGGGTATTAGTTGGCATATTATTAAAACATTAGTTGGTATAAATAAGTCCCATTCACAACATCTATCGCCTCAGGGTCATAAATAAACCCCGTAAATTTCCTGTTTAACCTGCTTTGGCCTCCAGCCTTAATTTATCAGCTATGATAGCGATAAACTCTGAATTGGTAGGCTTGCCCTTTTCCCCGTTGATTGTATAGCCAAAGAATTTATTAATCCTGTCCATATCTCCTCTATCCCAGGCGAGTTCTATAGCATGGCGTATAGCCCGTTCTACCCTGCTGGGAGTAGTATCATACTTTTTCGCAATGGTCGGATACAATTCCTTGGTAACCGCTCCGAGATAGTTAATCTCTTCTGTTACTAGCATAATAGCAGCACGAAGATATTGATACCCCTTAACGTGAGCCGGCACACCGATTTCGTGAATTATACGGGTAACTTCAACTTCCAGATTTTTAGGAATTCGGTTAGGCATTGCAGCCGCTGCCGAACTGCGCTTTTCTATAGATGGTCTAATATCTCTAGCTACCTGTCTCACCCGGTCACCCAGAACTTGCAGATTGAAAGGTTTCAAGATATAATAATCAGCTCCTAGCTGTTCTGCCTTCTGGGTAATATTCTCTTGTCCAAAAGCGGTTAGGATAATAATTTTAGGACGGGGATTCAGGTTTAATGCATCGATTTTTTCCAGAACGCCTATCCCATCCATATAGGGCATTATCAAATCCAGAATTAATACCTCTACTTCCTTTTTAGCTAAAACATCCAGAACTTCCATACCATTAGAACAGATATCTACGATCTCAAATTCGGGTTCGTTAGTAAAGTAATCTTTTAGGATACTGCAAAATTCTCGATTGTCATCCGCCACCAGGACTTTGATTTGATCCCTTTCATCAATCATTAAGACTAATCCCTCCTCATCCCTTTATATTGCTTATATATTTAATATATTAACGCTTTTCGACGGTAGGGTAAATTTTTCCTCTTTTTTACTTTCACCAAATTGAGCGATTATATTCCATTCCCTCCTATAAAGATCCACCTTAATACATAAATACACTAGTAGTCAGGAAGGATTTTACAGCCCAAAGTTTATTCCGCATGCAATCTTAGGGATCTTTAGTTCCCTGAAATTTGTCGAAACTTTTTTCGTAACAGGACTTTGCTTAGGCATCTCCGACAAAATATTATCCATAAAGATTCCATAACCTGACTGAGGGTCATTTAAAAAAACGTGTGTAACCGCACCTATGATCCGATTATCTTGTACGATAGGGCTGCCGCTCATCCCCTGCACAATGCCTCCCGTTAGAGTCAGGAGGCGTGGGTCGGTGACCTTGATAATCATGTCTTTGCCGTTCTGTCGCGGTGAATAAACCTTCTCTATTTCTATGGCGAATTTTTCGATATCGTCGCCATTTACTACCGTCAGTATTTCGGCGGGTCCCGTTTTTACTTGATGAGCATAAGCAACCTCAGTCGTATAATTACTTAGTGGGTTATTCAATTCTTTATCAGTCTGACCAAATATACCGCAGGCTGAATTTTTAATTATATTGCCAGCTACCATGCCTTTATCATTGAAAACCCCTATCTTCTCACCGGGCCGGCCAGGTCTTCCCGGTTTGATTGTCTGGATAGAAGCACTTACAACCCTTCCCTTGAGGACACTAATTCCCTGTTTAGTGTCAGCATCAACAATAATATGCCCTAGGGCTGCGTACCCTCGCGTCTCCGGATCCCAGAATGTCAAAGTCCCTACCCCCACCACTCCATCACGCACATAGAGACCAATCCTGAAACGATCCGTTTCTGGGCAGTGAACTGGTTTCACTGGAATTGTCATATCCTTACCACTTCTTTCTATACTTAACTGTACTCCGCTTTCCGCTTTGCTATCAATAAGTTTAGCCAGCTCAGTTTCGGTCGATACTTCCTGCTCATCTACCTTTAGGATTAAGTCCCCCATCTCGATACCCTGGTCACGTCCCGGATAAAGTTTATCGCCGTTCCCCGCCATTACCGGAGCAAAACCTACCACCATAATACCCCGTGATTGCAGAAAAACACCTATGGAATGCCCCCCCAGCACGACCCTTCGGGTAGGAACTGCTTCTATCTCAATAGATTTTATTGGTATGTAACCCCATAAATTAAGCTTTACATCAGCTTTGCCAGGCTTTAACGCAACGATTTCATAACCAGATGTGCGCCGGGTAACCGTGACAGTGGGGTCTTCCTGGGCAGCAAATACGCTGCGTGAAGGACCCATTACCTTCATTTCTATCTTTTCTTGTAGTTTGCTGGGAAGATCGATATTAATAAGGCTGGTTTCCCCCACTACCATTCTCTGGTTAGATGGCAGAACAAGGACGGCTTTAACTTGCGGGGTAAGACATAGGGCAATAAATAGAAAGGATAGTAAAATTCCGATGGCTGGGCGAATTTTCTGCAAATCTTTTCCCTCCCGATAATTGGTTCAGTATATTGTCTCCGTCATAGAGTAACAATATACCGCCAATCCAGAAGAGGTCGGCTTAAGAAATAAATTTACAGCAACCGGCTGTATATCCTTTTTATTTCTTCTTTTCCAAGCATCGCTGACAGGATATATGCCAAAATAATTACTCCGGGTATATCAATCAGTAACCTGGTGATGGCAAATTTGCTTCCCAAGGCTGCCATTTCAAATAGAAACATGGGGATTTTAGTAGTAGACCAAGCACCTATGAAAATTAAGATGTTGCTGAATTTGGCCCCTTTGGACATAAGCATACCGGCTACCGGAAAAGCCCCATATAGCGGGCCAGCTGCGGCAGACCCCAAGATAAAAGCGAGGATAACTCCCTTAGTCCCCGATCCCTCACCCATATACTTAATCATGGTTTCCCGAGGAACCCATAAATCCAGAAGACCCAAGAGAATGAATATAGGAGGAATGACCAATGCCATTTCTTTTAGGGTGTAGGTAGTTATCCCGGCAGCTTTTATTGCCAAACCGTGGTTTACAAATACGATAACCAGCATTACTGCTATCATCACTTCAAAAAACCAATATCTCCTTAAAATTTTCATATTCCCATCTTTCTAGGGATCATGAAACAATAAGTTCCCATTTTTGAAGCGGTTATTTTCCGATATTGCTGCGTTATCGTCAGTCACAATACTACCAGTATTGCTCTTTCCTCCGCCTTGCACTATCAAAAAATTCCGCGCTACAAAATCTGGTCTTATTATTTCATAATCCCTTTGCAATAATAACTGCGACCAAAAAGGAAAAGAAAAAGGCCAGCAGGTTGCGGGCAATAGCCACCTTCCGACCAAAATATTTAATCTCCACCGGCATCGTTACAACCCCGACCATCATGAGGGTTGATATTAAGGCAGCAATCTGCATGTACCCAGCTCCATTGTTTAATAGTATAGCCGCTGTTGGGAATGCAACTATACCAGGCATTAAAGCAATCGAGCCCACCACCGCAGCAAATATCGTCCCTGTCCATCCCGAATTTTGCCCGATTAATCTAGAAATTACCTGAGGGTCCAAGACCGCTAGCATTAATCCAACCAATATAATGATACCCAAAAACTCGGGCAGGATGTTTTCAAAAGCCTTCCATGCCTTCATTAAAGCTTGATTAGTTTTCTGCCGGTCTTTACGGTATGACCAAGCTAATAGCAGCGCCATAAGCGCATAAAGAATATAATTTCCCATGATGTCCATACTCCCATAGCTTAATTTAACCTTAATGGCATTAAACTATCAATTGCCTTTCAACATTTCTTAGCTATAATACAGTATTGGCTATGTCCAACATAGAACCTGGAGAACGGTTATTGACGTTTCAATCCAATTAAACATCAAGTCTTAAGTGGAAAAGCATACCGTATAGTAGTTGCATTCCTTTTCATATTGACAATATGTTTTTGCTATAATAATATAAGCATATACTTATTTCAAGCTATATTAATAGAGACACTCTAGGAAAGAAGATGATATTTATGTTGCAATGGTTTGCAGATATGGTTACTTATCAATGGTTTAGTTTAATAAAAGGTAGCCATTTGGCGGATGCGGTTAACTTTTTCGTCTATGATACCTTGAAGATTTTCATCATGTTGTCAGTTATTATTTTTGTGGTAGCGATTATTCGCAGCTTCTTCCCTCCAGAGAAGACCCGCAAAGTTTTAAGTTACAAAAGGCAGTACGCAGGAAACATTGTAGCGGCTCTATTGGGAATCGTAACTCCGTTTTGTTCCTGTTCAGCGGTTCCGGTTTTTATCGGCTTTGTGGAAGCGGGCATTCCTTTGGGAGTTACGTTTTCCTTCTTAATTTCATCGCCCATGGTGAATGAGGTTGCTTTGATTTTGCTCTGGGGGATGTTTGGTCCCAGCATCGCACTGATCTACATTGCCACAGGCTTGACCGTGGCGATTATCTCCGGACTGGTAATAGGCAAGCTCAATATGGAAAAGTATGTGGAAGGCTATGTTTATGAAATAGCCAAAGTCGGTGACGGCATTGAAATGGTGGTTGCGGAACAGACCTGGAAGGATCGCCTCCTGTATGCCCGTGATTATGTTATGGATATTCTTAAAAAAGTGTGGCCCTATGTCCTGGTTGGAATCGGCCTGGGAGCAGGTATTCATGGCTACGTCCCGACAGATTTCCTGGCCGCCTACGCTGGAAAAGATAATTTCTTTGCGGTTCCAATTGCAGTACTGATGGGAGTTCCCCTGTACTCTAATGCTGCCGGAGTTATTCCCCTGGTGGCAGCCCTGCAGGAAAAAGGTATGGCCATGGGTACCGTACTGGCTTTTATGATGTCTGTAACCGCCCTGTCTCTGCCAGAAATGATTATTCTTCGCAACGTACTGAAGCCCAGGTTGATTGCGGTTTTTATTGGTATCGTTGCCACCTCCATTATTATAGTGGGTTATCTGTTTAACGCCTTACTCCCAGGGTAAATTCTATAAAATGAATATTAGTCAATTTGCAAATAATCATATTATAATGGATTAAATTAATTGAGAAGGAGCTAATAAACATGTTTGAAACCCTGTTTAAGGCATTAGGAGAACCAACTCGCTTGAAGATTATTAAGCTGTTGGCAGCCAGGGACTTATGTGTCTGTGATCTCGAAGAAATTATGCAGATTAGCCAACCTCGCATATCTCAGCACCTGAAGGTTTTAAAATATGCGGGCCTGGTTAAGGAACGTAAGGACGGACAACGTAGTATTTGCAGCTTAAATACAGTGTTGTTAGATAATACAATGAGCGAGTTCATGGCATACATTGTTAAACCGCTCGAAGATACACCTGAACTAGCAGAGGAGTATTCCCGCATGCCTACTATTGATGGGGAAGCCTGTATGAAAAAGCTTTGTAAAACGGCGCTGTAAACACTCTTGGTGTTGTTATCCGTGGTACGTGTTTTGGGGACGGCATATAACATGCTTACGATTAAATATTTATTGGGAGGTATTATCCATGAAGATTGAAGTACTAGGGACAGGATGTGCCAAATGCAAGCAGTTAGAAAAGGATGTGTATAACGCACTGGCAGAACTGAATCTCGCTGCAGATGTATCCAAAGTTGAAGACATTAAGAAAATTATGAGTTACAAAATCATGGCAACCCCTGCTCTAGTTGTTGACGGGCAAGTTAAAATTGCAGGCAGACTGCCTCGCAAAGATGAGCTACATAGCTATTTGAAGGATATAGAAAAATAATAGGCCAGTAAGGAGGAGCGAAGTATGAGTCTGGGATGGTACCCGATCGTTAATTCCGAACTTTGTAATAGCTGTGGAGTGTGTTATGATTTCTGTTCCCATGGCGTATATGAATGGAATGAGGATGAAGGTCCTGCGGTAATCCAGCCTGAAAACTGTATTCATGGCTGTCATGGCTGCGAAAATCAGTGTCCTTCACAGGCCATTCGCTACTATGGAGATTTACCTGGAAATAAAACCGGAGGCCTTTACCACCTAAATTTTTAATTTTTTGAGGAGTATGGGTTTGCCATAGCTATCATCTCACGGGCATGCTCCAACGTCAGATCCGAGTATTTTTCCCCATCAAGCATCCGGGCTATTTCTCTGACCTTCTCCTGGGCATCCAAGCTTTTGACTCGGGTAAAGGTTCTATCATCCTCCACATATTTGTCAATGATAAAATTTTGTTCCGCATAACTGGCCACCTGGGGAGAATGAGTCACCAGAATGAGCTGATGGGCGCGGGACAGTTCGGCAAGTTTTCTAGCTACTGCATTCAAGGCTGAACCTCCCAGACCTACATCTATCTCGTCAAAGACTAGGGTCGGAATATTATAGACATCTGCCAAAGCCTTTTTTAAAGCGAGTATGAAGCGAGAAATTTCTCCCCCCGAGGCAATACGGGTTACCGGTCTCATTTCTTCACCGGGATTGGGAGAAAAGAGAAAATCTATGTCATCCATGCCATTTGAACCCTGGTTACTTTTCTCGATTACAGCCACCTGGAACTTTATATCAGGCATATTTAAGCCTTGCAGCTCATTATGTACTTTCTCTTCCAGGAGCAAGGCAGCCTTTTTACGCTTGCGACTTATTTCAGCGGCTAACTGCATATACTGAGCATCCAAATTCATTATTTCCTGTTCTATTTCAGCCTGCAATTCATCACTCTGATCAAGAGCTTCCCTATCCGCGCGGGCATTTTCCAGATAAGCCAGGATGTCTTTTATATTTTCTCCATACTTGTTTTTCAACTTACTTATTCTATAGAGCCGATCCTCAATGCCCTCCAAGTGCCCCGGTTCAAATTCCAGTCTGTCCTTAAATGCTGAGATACGGCCAGATAAATCCTGCAGAGAATAGTATATATTCTCCAATGGCTCTACCATATCCGCAAAAAAGCTGTCACTCTTGAGATCCTGGGTCACATCTAAGGCAAAAGAAACCTGATCATAAGCACTGCTTACCTTTTCCGAGCTGTACAGCAATTCAAAAATCCTGCTGCTGCCTTCCATCAACTTCCCCGCATTCTTAATCCTGTCTCGGAGTTCCTTGAGTTCCTCTTCTTCGCATTCGCGCAGCTCGCTCTCCTCTATCTCCTTAATCTGGTAAGTTAAAAAGTCCAGCCTTTGCACCCGGTTCTGTTGGTTTAATCCCAATTCTTCCAACTGCTTCCTCCTGGTGCTTATAAGGGAATAAAGGCGAGCTATGTTCTGCAATAAATCATCTATATCCTCAGCAAAACCGTCTACATATCCCAGATAGTTTACTGGTCTCAGTATATTCTGTCGATCATTTTGCAAGTGCATGTCAACCAGATATGTACTCAACATTTTTAAGGTAGACACGCTAACATTGCGTCCATTGATTCGCGCTGCCGTTTTGCCGCTAGGATGTATTTCACGGCTTAAAACGATATTTTCTATTTCTTCATCATCATCCACCAGTCCCTGTTCCAACAAGAAAACGCGAGCATCAGTATTGTTGCGCACCTCAAAAACCGCCTCGGCTACTGCCTTGCGGCTCTGGTCACGTATATAATCATTTTTTATTCTTTCTCCCAAAAGCAAACCCAGCGCATCAATAATAATAGACTTGCCAGCCCCGGTTTCGCCGCTCACCACATTCAGCCCGGTTGAAAATTCCATGCGCAGTTCATCAATCAAAACAAAATTGCTGATATAAATCTCCTGTAACATATAATATCCTTATCGAAGCAGTAAATTGTAGGTCTGTAACTTCGATAAATGCCTCCATGTATCATATTATACTTTTAGTGGGTATTTAGACAAGAAGCAGGTTCATTGCGAACCTGCTTCAAGATTAGATTTATATTAATCACTATTCATTAATACCAAATAATATATGGAAAAAGTGACTTTCCTATCGCCCCTTAAAATCAGGCTTTCTCTTTTCTATGAAAGCGCCCATACCTTCCTTCTGATCTTCGGATGCAAATAAGCTGCAGAATTTTTCTATTTCCATATTTAGTCCCATATTAATATCCGTATTAAATACGTTATGCATGGACTCTTTAAGGTTCTTAATAGTAATTGGAGGTTTGCTGCTCAGTTTTTCAGCCAGCTTCATCGCCCGTTCCATAAGCTCTTCCCGAGGAACTACCTGATTAACTAAACCTATTGCCAGCGCTGCTCCTGCATCTATTGTATCGCCTGTGAACATTAACTCCTTGGCTTTAGCCATGCCTATCAAGCGTGGTAACCTCTGGCTTCCTCCCGCTGCTGGAAATATCCCCAGATTGATTTCTGGAAAGCCAAATTTAGCATTGTCAGCAGCGATACGAAAATCACAGGTTAGAGCCATTTCTACCCCTCCACCCAAGGCAAACCCGCAGATAGCAGCAATAGTCGGTTTGGGCATTTCAGTAATCTGGTTAAATACCTTATGAATTGGAGTTACAAATTTCTTGGCCTGTAAGGGCCCAAATTCCAACATAGCCTTGATATCACCCCCAGCTGCAAATACCTTATTGCCCCCTGTGAGGATCATTACGCGGATTTGCTCATCTTGAGCAATCCTATCAATGGCTATACTCAACTCACTGATTAATTCATCATTAATGGCATTCAATATCTCAGGGCGATTCAAAGTTAATATGCCAACGGCACCCTCCTTGGTTATGCTAATCGTCTTATAATCCAAACTCATCCACCCCCTCTCTACCTTAGAGCTCCCTGTATAACTTCTTAGCGTTTGGAGTAATCGTAAAATCCCTTACCGGTCTTAACTCCCAGATGTCCTGCCCGAACCTTTTGTTTAAGGGCTAGAGAGGGACGGAATTTTGGATCTCCAAATTCCTTGTAGAAATACTCGGCTACCATCAGAAGCACATCTATACCTACCATGTCACACAACGCCAAAGGTCCTATTGGCATATTAGCACCCAGTTTCATAGCTTCATCAATGTCCTCAACTGAAGCTACCCCTTCCTGGTAAGCATGGGCAGCATCGTTTAAATAGGGGACTAGCAGGCGATTCACGATAAATCCAGGGGCCTCTTTAGCTTCTATGGCTTTCTTCTTAATAATTTTACAGGTTTCTATAGCAATGTCCACCGTAGATTTACTGGTTTCAGCTCCTGGGATCACTTCCACTAGTTTCATCACCGGTACCGGATTGAAAAAGTGCATTCCTACCACTTTATCTGGTCGTCCGCTGGCTGCTGCGATTTCAGTTATACTAAACCCTGAAGTATTCGAAGCCAAAATAGTATGGGATGCACATATTTCGTTTAATTCCTTAAAAACCCGTTTTTTAATGTCGATGTTTTCAACTATGACTTCAATCACAAGATCGCAATCCTTAAAATCATTGTTGTTGGTGCTTACTGATATATTGTTAACAAAGTTTCCTTTGTCTTGTTCAGTAATTTTCCCTTTATTAAAATCTTTTTCCCAGTTTTTAATGATATTTTTAAGGGCTTTATCGATAAAAGCTTGCTCAATATCAACCAGCACTACCTGTAAACCAGATTGTGCAGCCACCTGGGCAATGCCATTACCCATAGTTCCAGCGCCTAATACACCCAGTTTCTTAATGCTCATAAGTATCCCCCTCTTTCCCATCAAAATAAAAATTGGCGGTCGTTGCTTATCCTTAAAGATTTCATTCTAAAGAGCTTCTATTATAACAGCCATTGCAGGACCTCCGCCTGCGCAAAGAGAAGCACAACCGAATTGGTTTTTCCTGCGTCTCATTTCATGCATCAAGGTAATAATAAGCCTGGCTCCGGTCATGCCCACCGGGTGACCCAAGCCAACTCCTGAGCCATTGACATTACACTTATTCCAATCCAGCTTCAGGTCACGATTGCAGGCCAGAACTTGCGCTGCGAAAGCTTCATTCAGTTCCCAGAGCTCAATGTCATCTATACTCATCTTGGCAAACTTCAAAACGCGGCGTACGGCTGGAACTACTCCGAATCCCATAATACTAGGATCAACAGAGGCTGAGGCTGTAGCCACGATGCGGGCCAGCGGCTTTAATCCAAGTTCTTTAGCTTTCTCTGCCGCCATTAAAATAAGGGCCGATGCGCCGTCATTTATAGCAGACGCATTGCCTGCCGTTACAGTCCCATCCTTTTTGAAAGCAGGCTTCAACTTGGCCATTGATTCCATGGTCGCGTTCGGGTTAGGATGCTCGTCAGTGTCAAACAGGACCATTCCCTTTTTGGTCTTAATTTCTACTGGCACAATCTCTTCTTTGAATTTACCTTCCTTGATTGCCAGGCAAGCCCGCTGGTTACTTAACAAGCCTAACTCGTCCTGCTCTTGGCGAGTGACATTATACATCTCAACGAGATTCTCAGCAGTTACTCCGGCGTGATAATTATAAAAGGCATCAATAAAAGCATCATACATCATACTGTCATGCAGTTCGGAAGAACCCATCCTGTAGCCAAAGCGTGCCTTAAGTAACAGATGGGGAATATTGGTCATACTCTCATGACCTACCGCGGCTCCGATGTCAATCTTTCCCAACATAATCTGTTGGCTTATAATCTCAGCTGCCCGCATTGAAGAAGGACACTGCTGGTTAACTGTTGAAGATACCGTTTCTACCGGGCAACCGGCATGTATAGTCACCTGTCGGCCAGGATTCCCTTTACAGCCTGCCTGATATACATGACCTGCTATTACCTCTTCAATTTGAGAGGGTTCAATTCCAGCCTTGCTAATGGCAGCCTTAAGCGCAATTGTCCCTAGCTGAACTGCGCTAAAATCCTTGAGGCTGCCCATAAAATCACCGATTGGGGTTCTCATTCCACTTACGATAACTACTTCACGCACATTTTTTCCACCTTTCCCATTACAATGATAATTCTCCTATTATGTGGTATTGTATCACATCATACCTTTGCTCCTCATTAACTGGACCATCGGCTGATAACTATCTTCAAACATCTTCATAAAGGCCTCGAAATCGCCAGATAGAGTTTGGCGGCCGGTTCCCAGGTAAACTGCCAGAGGATCTAGGGTGCGCATCACCATGACCTGTTCCTCAGTGGGCAATTCCGTCAGAACTAAATCAGGGGATATTGCTAAATCCCATTGCACAGCAGCTTTGAGTTTTTCCAAGTCTACGCCAGGATGGATTTTCTCCAAATACATTTCCCGAGTCTCGTCATCGAATCTATAGACGCCCATGGTAGTGACCACCGCTGCCGGGCCTCCGCCAACCAAGCCTGCCTTGGCTCGTTCTCCCGGGCCACCCAGGTGTCCAGGAGAGGTGAGGTAATCAACTTGATTCACAAAATTACGACCATCTTGGCGCATCATAATAACCGTACGGCTAGCGGATGAAGCCAGATCATTAGCGCCGCCACTCCCGGCTAGGCGCACCTTGGGATGATGGTAATCACCGATACATGTAGAATTAAGATTGCCGTATTTGTCTATCTGCGCGCCGCTGATGCAGGCAACATCTACAAAGCCCGACTGTTGAGCACCCATTACTTCCCGCTGACTGCCGGCAAAATAAGCACGTTCATTGTTGACTGCGCAATTAACGCACATCTGCAGCCGCAGGGGGGCAGGTCCCACCGCTCCATATTCCACCATCATATTGAAGTTGGGAGCATGGGTAAATTTGGCTACCGTCGCGGCCATCAACGGCATTCCCACACCAATAAATGCCAGCTCTCCGTCTCTTATTTCCCGGGCTACGGTAACTGCCATCAATTCCGGCATGCTGTAATCTTTTGTATAGTTTGACATGCGTATCACCTCACCTCTCCAAATTTTTGGTATTTATTCTCACTCAGTCTTAGACGGTTTAGTCGGTCGTATCCCACCAGTTGGCAATATTCATTCCAGTCTTTGGTGCCATGAACGTACTTATCTGCCCAGGCTTCATAGCCTTCCTGGGTAGCAAATTGCCGATAAACATCGAGACCATAGGGCAGGTCATGATGATAATAGTAGGTTGATTCCCGCCAGTGAGCCCCAAAAGGTGAATGTACAATGGCATCCACATAATAATAAGGAATGGTGGTGAGGTTAGGCATACGCCGTATCTCTGCCGAGGTGATAATCTCTTCGACGCTGACTATTACGTGTTTGGCTGCCCGCGCCAAAGTATCGGTGTTACCATATAGCCCCAAACATTGGACATTACCGATTTCATCTGCCCGAGCCGCATGAATAATCGCCACGTCAGGACGGGAGGCCGGAACCATGGAAACCGGACTTCCAGTATAGGGATCATCTATGACTTTGATCTTGGGATTATATTTCACAATATCTGAACCCAACTGCGATTTGGTGCCTATAGAGTCAAGGTTCATAGAAGCAGCCAACCACCTCATGGCGGCCCCATAATTACTATACTCCTCAACTTCCAGAGGCCGAGGGATTCCTTTTTCGACCGCCCGACGGAAAACCTTGTCTTCTCCCTCAATTCCTCCCCAGTTGTAGCCCATTTCAAGTTTTCTGACCAGCCCTGAACCGATCAGTACAGAAGACATACCGATCTGACTGGTTATAACCAAATCAAGGGTTTTGATCCGATCCCTCTGCCGTACCATCTCCCAAATCAATGACGCAGGTGCGGCACTAACGGTCATTCCTAGGTAGCAGTCTTCCTGAACGAATTTGGTGATGGCTTCTTTTGCAGTCATTATTTTATAAGCAGGCGGTTTAGCTATCCCCTCCTGAATAGGTATTGGTTGAAAACGCATCAATAATCCCTCCCTCAATTTTGCTTATGAAAACTCCCCTAATAAACCCCTAACCTAAAATATCTTTAGCTATAATCACTCGCTGAATTTGTGATGTACCTTCAAAAATCTGTAGTATTTTAGAATCTCTCATCATTTTTTCTACTGGATAATCCCGACAGAATCCATATCCACCCAAAATTTGGACCGCGTCAGTGGTGACCTGCATACACATGTCTGCAGCAAAGCATTTACAGATAGCTGACAGTTCTGCTGCCATTAGATGTTCATCTAATAACCAGGCAGCTTTTTGATACAGCAGGCGCGAGGCTTCAATATTCATTTTCATATCAGCAAGCATGAACTGAATAGCCTGAAAACTGGCAATAGGCTTACCGAAGGCTTTTCTCTCTTTGGCATAATCCCGAGCAAATTCAAAAGCTCCATTTGCTACTCCTACCGCAGCCGCTGCAATGAAAGGACGGGATGAATTAAAGGCCTTCATCGCCAATTTAAAGCCATCTCCTTCTTCCCCCAACCTGAACTTTTTATGCACTTTGACATTATCCAAAATTAGCTCCGAAGTGTCCGAACAGCGCATACCCATTTTGTGTTCGCTTTTGCCTATAGATAATCCCTCAGTATTACGATCCACCATGAAGAATGACTGTGACCTGCTGCCCTTACTCTTATCATGGGTAGCCAGGACCGTGTATTTGTCGGCATGGCGGGCATTCGTTATGAAGCATTTAGTACCGTTAAGGATATAGTAATCCCCATCTTTTTTAGCATTTGTAGACAGACCTGCTACGTCCGATCCGGCACCCGGTTCGGTTACCGCATAAGAAGCAATCTGCCCATCGTCGCATATACCTGGATACCACCACTCTTGCTGTTCCTCGTTTCCTCCATAAAGAACCGGCTCAGATGCCAGCATATTAGCCAGAGGGGTAATCGCAATTCCCAGGCAAGCTTTGCAGATTTCCTCCACTACCATACATAGGCTGACATTACCAAAAGCCATGCCATTATATTTTTCCGGGGCATTCATACAAGCAATGCCCAGTTCATGCATCTTTTTAACTTCTGGCCATGGAAATTCCTCTGACTCATCATAATCATGCCGGACCGGAACTATTTCGTTTTCCGCAAATTTCTTTACTGTACGCTGCAAAGCTAGTTGGTCTTCGTTATAATTAAAACCAAAACCCAATTAAAATCCCCTCCTATCGTAAAATTCAAAATACTAACCTAATCTTTCTTGTCCCCCCTTTCTATCTCCATTAGTTCATATTGCATATTTCATGCCAGGGTTAAATAGAATTGAAAATGCCGGTAATTGGAGGTTTAGCGTAGGCAAGAAACTGAAGCAAGGATGTGATTTTGGCAAACTATCCAGAAATAAGCCAGACTTGGGAAGTAAATGCGTATATAATAGATGACAAAAATGCTAATCCTTTGCAGAGATGCAAAAGACTTTATGAATTAATGGGCATGGTCAGGCCCATTAATTTGCAATGCGGCGTTTTTGGGGTTATTTATAATTTTCAGTTCAAAAATAATTCCCTGGCATTCATATGAGTGCCAGGGAATATTATAGGTGTCTCAAGGTGCATACCATCATACTCCCATGCTGGTAGCAGACAACTTCAGACATCCTGTCAATCACTTAATTCCTGCTTTAGCCTTATACTGGGCAACTCTTCTCTCGGCTCGTACAGGATAGGTTTTCACGCACATAGTTGCTTAGCCCGCACCGGGGACATTTAATTTCTAACTGCTTACAATCCAAGTATTTACCTAATAGTTTATTGCATTTTTTGCACCGCAAGTCCTGCAAATTATGCTCACTCCTTTGAATTGAATTTATTTGACTCTCTCTGCCATGTGAGTATATCTAAAAGCAGGTGGCTGGCTAAATGATCCATAGTGTAGAATTATTATTTCGGCAACTCATCTTTTGTTCTGCCAATATAATATTTTGGATTTCGATTATTAACTGATTGATTCCGCTCTCCAGATTATCGGCTTTTACAATGTACTGATTGTATTCTGGATTTTCCTTCAATTCTACCAATGCTCTAGCTTGGGCATTATTCTTAATGCTTATCAATCGATCAAGGATATGCATATTATCCATTTTGTTATACCTCCAATTGCCAGTCTTTTTACATGGCTGCATGAATAGAATTCGTCAAGCTATCTAATTTTTTAAAACATGTTCGTTCAGCTATGGTTCGAATAATATTGTCTTTTCTGCTTTTGGGCTTATTTTGTTTTTGGTACCAGGTGACTAAGTCTTTGTTATAAGTAAAACCAAAACCCATTTGCATCCCCCCTTTCTATCTGTACATGTTAATAATGCAACTTCCGTGCCAGTATATTATTAAGATACAAATGCCGATGAATGGGGGAAATTTATCAGTAGGATACTGCTGGAAGGATGATGTTTTGGCAAAATTTCCATAGAAAAACCAGATGGGGAAGGAAAGGTAGATTTGATCGTGGCATAAATGCAATGTTTTGGCAGGAATGCCAGATGGGTTGAAAATTAAACCCCATAGTAAGAGCTTAAATACATGGAAGTGTGAGTTGTAGTGGTTTTTGGCAAAGTTTTTTGGTAGGTTAACATGATGCAAGAATTAGTTTACAGCAATTCCATATTTTTTCAGTTTGCGGTAAAGCGAAGACAGGTCAATACCTAGGTACTCAGCAGCTTGAACTTTATTGAAATCTGTTTCTTCCATTATTCGTGTAAGTATGCTCTCTTCAAATTCTTGAGTTATTACTTTTAAACTTTTTGTGCCCACTGGACAAGTAAAATTCATTTTATTACACAAAAATGTAAAATACCTCTTGCCAAGCAGCTCCGCTTTTTCCATAGAAGCTAGACTCATAGCCCTCTCCATAACGTTTTCTAATTCCCGTATGTTTCCAGGCCAAGTATACCTATTCAATATATCAATTGCTTCTCCAGAAATGCTGCTAATGGGAGTCATTAAGCGGCGGTTCAATTTTCGCAAAAAATACTCAGCCAATATACTGATATCTCCTTTTCTATGCCGGAGGGCTGGCACATCTATCTGTACCACATTCAACCTATAATAAAGATCTTGCCTAAAAAGCCCTTTGTCCACCATGTTCTGCAAATTGCGATTGGTGGCTGAAATTACTCGCACATTCAACTTAATTGAGCTTTCTCCGCCCAGTCTCTCTATCTCACGCTCCTGTAGAACCAAAAGCAGCTTACTCTGCATAGCGAGTGGCATTTCACCTATTTCATCTAAAAAAATAGTGCCATTATTAGCTAGTTCAAATTTTCCCAATCTTCCACCTTTTTTGGCCCCTGTGAAAGCTCCATCTTCGTATCCAAAAAGCTCTGCTTCAAGTAGATTCTCAGGAATAGCGGCACAGTTAACCCTAACGAACGGACTTTGGGAGCGCGCACTAGAATTATGTATGGCATGAGCAAACAGCTCCTTGCCGGTACCACTTTCCCCGGTAACTAAAACCTTGGTATCGGCCTGATGTGCTACCTGTTGGGCTAATAATTTGGCACTTAAAATTCTTTTATCATTTCCAACAATATCATCAAAATTATATTTCGCAGTATGAGATTTAAACACCTCATCCTTAAGCATATTGTTTTCCGATAAAAGCCTTTCCACCAAAGTCTTTGAATCCCAAATATTCAAGGAAATGCTGTAAGCAAAACATCCCACTATTTCATCTTGTTTAAACATCGGCACCGCACAGCCAATCATTTGGTGCCCGTTTATGTTCCAATTATAAGCAGTGATTGCTTTGCCTGTACTTAATACTTTTGCAGTCTTGGTATGCGGAGTTATAGCTATGATTGGTCTCCCTAATACTTCTTCCTTCTTTAATCCCAGCACTTGTAAATATGTTTTGTTGATAAAAAGAACCCTTCCGTCTTTATCTACGCTCAGTACGGCCATATATGGATTTTGATCAAACAATTCAGCTAGCTTATGAGTACCATTCATTTTTTCCTCCTTCTGGTAAGACAGCATTGTTCGTCAGAGCACGTATCATGGTATTTTAATAGGTAGCTTCCATTTAATCACTTCTTTTTCATACTATGCATTTGCTGGTAATCTTTATGAAATTTTTTCTCTTTTCTATCCAATTATCACAGGTCTTTAACTTATTGTTTTATTAGTTCTGCACCAAATACCCTGTTTCTCCGCTTCTTTAATCAGTTGATCTCTGAAATCGGGATGGGATATGTTTATTAATCCTTCAGCCCTCTGCCAAACAGACATTCCTTTCATTTCAAATTTGCCATACTCGGTAACGATAAAATGAGCTACCGAGCGCGGATCGGTCACAATAGCGCCCGGTCTAAGAGTAGGTACAATCCTCGACTGAAGCTTGCCATCCTTTCCGATATTCGTTGAAGGCAGACAGATAAACGACTTGCCGCCTCTGGATTCGTAACCGGCTAGGACGAAATCCAACTGTCCCCCTGTTCCACTGATAATTTTGGTTCCGGCTGATTCCGAACAAACCTGGCCATAAATGTCAACTTCTATGGCATTATTTATGCTTATTAGGTTGTCATTCAGTGCTGCAATTGAAGGTTTGTTAGTATAATTCACAGGAAATATTGCGCAGCGAGGATTATCATCGATAAAATCATATAATCGCTGGCTTCCCAGTGCGAAAGCATACACCATTTTACCGGGATCAATGGTTTTTTTAGCCCCAGTGAGTATGCCGGCCTCATACATATCCACATAAGCATCTACCAACATTTCTGTATGACAACCTAGATTTTTTAAGTCGGACTGAGCAATCATTATACCTACGGCATTAGGCATGCCGCCAATACCCAGTTGAACACAGCAGTTGTCCTGCATTTCATCGATGATGAACTGAGCTGCCCTTTTATCGGCTTCAGTGGAATTCGAGACAGGTAACTGCGGAAGCGGCGAGTTATTTCCTTCCACGATATAGTCTACTTCGGAAAGATGTACATCCTCCTCATATCCGCCTAAACAGCGAGGCTGATTGGAATTAACCTCCACAATGACGATTTTAGCTCGTTCACAGACAGCTCTGGTATGAGAATTTTGGGGACCGAAATTGAAATTACCGTGTTTGTCCATAGGTCCTACTTGCAGCATGGCAACATCGATAGGCTCAATATGTTCCCGCACATAACGGGGCAACTCTGAATACCTAATGGAAGAATAGTACACCGGCCTTCCGCTACCGGCAATTTTGCGATCCTGACCAGATAAATGCCAGCTATGCCAGATGAATGATTCTCCGTTAGGATCAGCCTCAATTACCTTAGAGGGGTAGAGATTTAACAAACTCCATATTTTAACGTCCTGTAATTCCTGTTTCCTTTTGGCTAATGCTTCATCGAGAGCAATAACCTTGCCGCATATCGCTCCGTAATCGATCCAATCCCCGGATTTTATAACTTTGACTGCTTCATCCGCCGATACCAACTTTTCTGTATATTCTTTCATATAATTTATGGCCATCTCTTCAACTCCTGATTCAAATATGATGTATCTCTGTATTCAACGATCACCCTGCGGGTACTACTGGTGTTCGCTAGCGCTCACTAATAATGTAGCAAATGGTTTTTCAAGAAGAAGCGTTCTAGGGTTCGATTTTGTTGCTTTTTTTCCAGAATCCTAATTTCTCAGCCTCCCGAATTAGTTCGTCCCGGAAGTCTGGATGAGCAATCTCGATAAGGTTTTCCGTTCGTTTCCAAATGGACTGGCATTTCATTAAAGCCACGCCGTATTCGGTAACAATATAGTGAGATAGTTGACGGGATACGGTACACGCTGCACCTGGAGTTAGGGCAGGTCTTATTTTGGACTGCGTTGAACCATCCTTAGCCCTGAAAATGGAAGGCATACAAAGAAAGCTTTTACCTCCCGGTGAATGATAGGCGCCGTAGACAAAATCCCATTGCCCTCCTGTACCGGTTATCTGCCGTGATCCCTGCATCTCTGAGACGACCTGGCCATAGAAATCGACTTCCAAACAGGCATTAATAGAAATCATATTGGAAAGCTGGGCAATAATATAGGGATTATTGGTGTAGTCTACCGAATAACAGGCAATCATAGGATTATGATCCATGAAATCATACAACTTTGGAGATCCCAGTGCAAAAGCACACACCATTTTCTTGCGATCCAGTTCCTTTTTGGCTCCTGTAATACAACCCTTCTCCCACATCTCAACATAAGCATCTGCCATCATCTCAGTATGAACCCCCAGATCCTTAAGTCCAGAGTCCGCAATCTGCTTACCCAAATAATTAGGCAGACCACCTATCCCCAACTGGATGCAACAACCATCATGAATATCCTTCAGAATGTGATCAGCAATCTTTTTTTCCGCCTCGGAAGCCTCCAAAATTGGAGCGTTGGCCATTGCTTCGTTTTCACCTCGAACAATATAGTCTATCTCCGAAATATGAATCTGGTTACCGCTGCCACCATGAACATAAGGCATACTCTCATTTTCCTCGACAATGGCTATCTTTGCATTTTCAATAACAGCCTCACAATGAGAAGCATTGATCCCGAAATTGAAATAGCCGAATTTATCCATGGGACATACCCTCATCATGGCTACATCAACTTCTACTTCATGGTTGCGGTAATAACCTGGCACCTCATGATACAGCAGGGGTGAAAAACTGCAGATACCCTGATCGGCCAATTTGGCATCCCATGCCCCGAAATGCCAGCTATCCCACTGGAAATGTTCCATAGTAGGGTCACTTATAGGAACTTCAGGAAATGGGGGCAGAGATATACCACTCCTGACATGCACCCCATAGAGTTCTTCTTTCCGTTTCGCCAGCGCTTTGTCGAGGGCTTTCGGATAACCGTTGAAGTACATGTAATCAACCCAGTCTCCTGACTTAACAACCTTCACTGCCTCTTCTGGTGTACGCAATTTTTTCTTGTATTCGCTCTGAAACATATTAAGTACACTCCTCCTGTTTTAATTTATAAAACTATTTTCTTCCTTGTAATGATTATATTTCATTTTCTGTATAAGTGCTTTTTATTTGTCAGATAAGAATAGTCTACAATCTACCATTAAGGAAGAACATGCTTTACACCCATCTTTCAATGAAATTTAAGCCCGAAGGCTGGTCAACATTGCCTCTATAATTCATGCCTTTTTTGCTTTATTTATAGCCAGTTCGGATTTAGATGCCATATTTTCTGGCATTTTCCTCGCTTCACCCCCATAAAAAAATCAATATATTTTAGCCTACTTATTCCTCATCGAATGCAATTTGGATGCCAATTAGAAGTATCCCTAATATAACCCGCTTAGTTGGGCTTTCAAAATTTTATTGAATAAAATCCGAAATTTCCTTTGGCATAAAGTCCAAATTTATTTAGACAGATTTAAAACTCAAACACAGGAAATACATATCCACCTCTGATAAATTCTAATAGCCTGAATGTAAATAAGGAGAGAGGCTATCAGCATCATCTTTACAATGCCTTATTGTGAGTTCGGAATCGGCAGAAAACAGCACGAGGATGATGTTTGGGATAAAGATTCTGATACAAGTAAGACCGACTTAGGAATCATATTATATCATTGGCATAAATGCCAAGCTTTGGCATTTATGCCAATGCCTCTTTTCCTAAATCAAAAGGCTGGGAGCAAGAATGACCCTTCTTGTTTCCAGCTTTTATTCTTCAATAAATTATTCTATTGGATCAAATATATGTTAGGTCCTTAATATTATATACTCGTAACTAAGGCTTTTATCATGTGCTAATCAGCTACAAGCTTTTGGAAATATTCCATAACTTGTGCCAACGATTTTTTAGTTTTGACAACCAGGAATATTGTGTCGTCTCCGGCCACCGTCCCCAGTATGTGAGGATTAGCTAGGGAGTCAATTAATGAAGCAATGGATTGCGCTGCCCCTGGAAGAGTTTTTATCACAATGATATTTTCACTGTAGTTATAACTCACTACCGAATCTTGAAAAACACGCTTCATCCGCAAATTTGAGCTTTTAGGATTTTGGGTCTCAGGCCAGGCATAGGAATACCCAGTTCCATCAGGAATCTTAATCAGACTGAGCTCTTTAATGTCACGCGACACCGTAGCCTGGGTAACATCATATCCCCTGTCTTTCAAAATTTCGCATAGCTCTTCCTGGGTGCTAATGCGCTCAGTAGATAATATTTCCCGTATGGCAAAATGTCTTCTTGATTTCATCGCTACCTCCCAGGAGTGTGCCAAACACCCTACTTATCCACTTAATATTACAAACTACCATCGTTACGCTGTATACGTTTAGCAATGGTTTGGAAGAAGAAACGCGGTTTTATCTTTACCAACTTTAATTTTTGTTCGGCTTTTTTCACTTTTATAATACAATTCTCTTCCCAGTCAATTTTCACCTGTCCATCGATGGAAATAACTGCTTCTTCACAACGCAGGGGATACAGGCTAATCTCCTTCTCCGCAGCGATTACCATGGGTCTTTTGCTCAAAACATAAGAACTGATAGGCGTCACAATAAATACTTCCAGATCCGGATCCGTAATCGGCCCGCCGGAAGAAAGTGAGTAAGCAGTTGAACCAGTCGGCGTGGCGATAATGATGCCATCCCCCCGATAGACGCCATGTTCTCTGCCCGCAATATGTATATCCATACTGATCATACGGGAAGTTTTAGATTTTATGCTCAATTCATTTAGACTGTAAACTCGTTCTACCAGAATTTCATCCCGATAGATACCCACATCTAACATCATTCTCTCATCGATGGTATAATCATGGCGGACAAAACTATCCAAACAGGATTCCAGCTCATCTGCCTTTATATTACTAAGGAAACCCACCGTACCCATATTAACTCCCAGCACCGGCACATCTTGTTCCGCATATTTCCGGGCTGCCCTTATCAGGGTTCCATCGCCCCCTAGAACAATTATGGAATCAATTGTTTCACCGCCAGGACCAACCGGTTGTTCACTATCAATAAGCACCTCAATGCCCCATGCTTCAAGTTGAGCGGATACCTTGGCTGCCATAGCCACAGTGCTGCTTCTACGACTGTTGTTTACCAGTAAAATCTTCACTTAGCTTTACCCTCCAAGACATCATGTGCCCTCAGAACTACTTCTGCCACCTTTTCACTAATTTGCTCTAAAGGTTCAGGTTTTTTTACTAAATAAATAAAATACTCTATATTGCCCTCAGGCCCTTTAATTGGTGAATAGCTTATCCCAACACAATTCAAGCCGGACTGCCCTGCAGCAGCTATACAACGCAGCAGCACTTCCCTGTGAACTGCCGGGTCTTTAACCACCCCTTTTTTACCAACCTTTTCCCTGCCGGCTTCAAACTGGGGTTTTATCAAAGAAATTACTTTCCCGTCTTCTTTCAATAGATGAGTTAGTACAGGAAATATTATGGTGGTAGATATGAAAGAAACGTCCATAGTAATAATATCTACTAATTCCCCCAGATTCTCCGGGGTAAAATAACGGATATTAGTCCTTTCAAAAACCACTACCCGGGGGTCGTTGCGAAGAGACCAATCCAACTGCCCATAGCCCACATCCACGGCAAAAATCTTGGCAGCACCGTTTTGCAAAGCGCAATCCGTATATCCGCCGGTGGAGGCCCCTACATCCAGAACCACCTTGGCCTGGAAGTCAATATTAAAATCCTGTATGGCGCCTTCTAGTTTAAAGCCGCCCCGACTTACATATTGTATCCTACGCGACTGGATGTGAATTTCTATTTTTTCATCCACTTTGGTACCAGGTTTATCTATCCGGTTTCCATTAACCCAAACTTCACCTGCAATAATCATGGCTTGGGCCTTTTCCCGGCTAGAAACCAAACCTTGGCTGTGAATCAGGGTATCCAATCTAACTTTCGCCAATTTTGAGCAACTCCAATGTGGCGTGATTGCCTATATCAGGCCACCTACTAATAATAGTCTCTACAATAGATTCTGGATCCATATTTAAGAGGTCAAAAAGAATATCTATACGACCCTGTTCAATGAATTCATCAGGAATACCTACCCGAATTAGGTCAGTCTTAATACCATTTTCAGCCAGCACCTCCAGAACAGCAGTACCAAAACCATTGGTAACACAGTTGTCTTCCAAGGTGAGCAAGCGGCTAAAATTGCGCCCTAGATCACATACTAAACCAATATCCAAGGGCTTTACAAAACGGGCATTTACCAACTCTACACCAATACCTCTTGCTTGCATTAATTGAACTACATCTCTGCCAATGCCAACCGCCCGACCAACCGCTAAAATAGCTATATCAGAGCCTCTGCTTATAACTTCTGCTTTGCCAGTTATTAGGCTTTCGCGATCTGCTGCAATCTGAATCCCTTCCCCTGCTCCGCGTGGATACCTTACCGCCACTGGTGAATTTAATGCCAAGGCCGTATGCAGCATATTTACAAACTCATTTTCATTAGTTGGAGCCATGATGGTTAAGTTAGGTATATGACGCAAGTAGGACAGATCAAAAACTCCGTGGTGAGTTGGTCCATCCTCGCCTACCAAGCCAGCCCGGTCAATTGCAAAAACCACTGGCAAATTCTGCAGAGCCACATCGTGAATAATCTGATCATAAGCCCGTTGCAGGAAGGTGGAGTAAATACTTACTACCGGCTTGAGACCGTTTCTCGCCATGCCCGCCGCCAATGTAACCGCATGCTGTTCACATATTCCCACATCAAAAAAACGTTCCGGATAGCGCTTCGAAAAATCGCTCAGCCCTGTACCACTAGTCATAGCAGCAGTTATAGCTACTACCCGATCATCCTTCTCTGCTATATCCACCATATATTCTCCGAAAATCTCAGTATAGGTCTTCAATGTCTTTTTAAATTGTTTTCCGGTCTTAATATCAAAAGGACCTATCCCATGAAATACATCCGGATTCTTACGGGCTGGTTCATAACCGCGGCCTTTTTCAGTGATCGTATGTATTAATATCGGACCCTTCATCTTGCGAGCATTCTTCAGCATTGGGATAAGCTCATCCAGATTGTGGCCATTCACCGGCCCGATATAAGTAAACCCTAGTTCTTCAAACCATATTCCTGGAACCATAAGGTATTTCACGGTATCCTTAAGCCTGCCCGCAGCCCGTGCAATGTTCGGGCCTATACCCGGTATTTTTGTCAATACGTTTTCTATTTCCTCTTTGGTACGAGTATAGGAAGGATCAGTGCGAAGCCGGTTTAAATAGCTGGACATAGCCCCTACGTTCCTGGATATGGACATTTCATTATCATTTAGAATAACGATTAGATCTTTTCCTTCATTACCGGCATGATTTAAGGCCTCATAAGTCATTCCGCCAGTCATGGCTCCATCTCCGGTAACTGATACCACTGAGTAATTCTGTTTTTGGATATCTCGAGCCAGCACCATTCCTAATGCAGCTGATATGGAAGTGCTGCTATGTCCGGTATTAAAGGAATCATATGGCGATTCTTCACATTTGGGAAAACCGCTAATACCCCCGAATTGTCTTAGGCCTGACATTCTGTCCTTACGACCAGTCAGAATTTTATGTACATAACTTTGATGACCTACATCCCATATTATCTTGTCCTGGGGAGTATTAAAAACATAATGTAGGGCGATGGTAAGCTCCACAACTCCTAAATTAGCTGCCAGATGACCTCCGCAAGCAGCTACGCTGTCAATCAAGACACCTCTTATATCTGCAGCCAAATCACACATTTCTGCGATAGATAGCGTCTTTAGATCTTCTGGTGAGTTAATACGGTTCAAAACCCTGTCCAAGGAGTCACCTTCTGTCCTTAAAAAATTCCAGGCCGGTCAAATTCTCCCACCATCCTAGGGCCATGGCCACCTGGAAAATAATACTGTTTGCCCTGGCAATGGCCACGTCTTTGCCCAAGGATTTTCCGCCAACCGTAATGGCGGCGATAAAGCTGGTCATTACTGCACCTGTCAAAATCGTATCTGAAAAGGAAAAACTATGTACTAAATTAAATACGATTCCGGCTCCCACAGCCCCACTCAGAGTACCCGCTATATCCCCGATAACATCATTGCAGTAGTTTGCCACTGCACTGGCGTTTTTAGTAATCTTGACTGCTTGATAAGCTCCAAATACTTTTTTTGCCGCCTTAGCATTAAAAGGTGGCAAATCTGCCGCGGCTGCAGCGGTTCCAATTATATCAAAGAATATACCTAAAGCAATTATAATTAATAGCAAAAGAACGGCTACCCATAAGTCTTTTACCGTTTTCATTAGTACTTCTGATCCAACACTTACCAAGAGAGCGATAAAAAAAGTAAAAAAAGCCACGATTAATCCAGATACAATATTGCTTTTTTTAAAGTAGCCAAACAATTTTACTGCCATCCTCCATTATTAATAATGATAAAACAAAAGGTAGTTTATCGAGTAAACGTTGTGACATAGGTCCAGCAGGTTTTCCCCGCAGGTCTCCCATTTGTTACCAGATGGGCGGTTTCCCTTTATGCCTGCTACATGTCGTCGCCGAACATGGGGCTGGATTACCACTAAGTACACACTTTAATCCTTGATAAACCATGCCATAGCGCACACAGTCTAGGAGTTTTCCTCAACAACCCACATCAATCTCTAGCCTCTTTTGCAGCATACAATTTCAAAGCAGATGATAATGCTTTGGCCTAAGCATTTATCATCACTGAACGCTTATCCGCTGTAGCCACTCAAGGCAGGCTACACTACACCCAGTTTTAACCGGAATGCAGGTTTTCTCAAGTTTACCCTCTTGGGATAAACCTGAGCCTCCATGGATGTGGGGTCATGCCCGCATGCCATTGCGGATTGCCCCATCACCCTTAACTCCCAGCAACGACCCCCAACTGGGCGTCAGAAGCCGCTACCAGAAGCTTCATCGCTGTGCCCTTGACGGATTTTTAGGCCCGTCCTCAAAATTGATAGGGTTGACTAGAATACTGCAACCTTTTGCAAGTAATAATCTAAGCAACATTATAACACGTTTAATGAAATAGCACCAAATCCCCAAGTCACGTTATCGCCTATATTCAACGTATATAGCCTCCTTTAGATAAAGGATTTCCTATTATCACGCTTATCAAACTCGTAGCTCGCTCTAATGCTCATTAATAATGTTTTATAAAAAAAGATCCCCGGTTAAACGTGAACCGGGGACAAACTGTACAGATTATTTGTAAGGGTTATTTATTAGCATCAGGCAACTTTTTTCAAAACCGTTTTGGTTCCATAGTCTTTCATAAAATAATTGAGCCATTCTTCATTGACTTCTTCAACACTCAACTGAGGATGCACATTTAATGGACCATATAATGATTCAAATGTAAGCAGATAAGGTTCGGTCCATCCAACGATATCTCGGATCTCATGTGCCGTGACGTCCACATGACTATCTACTGAGAACCAGTCATTCCGCTTGACACACACCTCTTCAATCGTCAATTCGGGATGCATATTGAAGGGTCCGTACAATACCTCTAAAACCTCCAGATAGGCTTCGGTCCAATCGGCAATAGTCTGGTTTCTTTCTATTTTTGCCATTTTCATTTTCCTCCCCTCTAGTGGGCCTCTCTATTTACCCACATGGAATCCTTATCTCTCTATATTGTGAGTATGTTCACAATGTTAATTAAAAAAAACCCGTTCGCCTCCTTATGTAAATTTCAGAACACGCTCACTTTATCTCGTTACATTTTAGTACTGTGTCATAAAATATTAAACCTTCATTTTTTGGTGATCTATTCTATTTTTGCCCATACCAGCGGCTTATCCCACTTTATACTCTTAACCCTTCTAATTACTGCCCACTGCTCCAACTATCTATCCTGTGTTTCGACATTATCCGTCACTGCTGCGATTGCGCGTTCCATAATCGTTTCGATTTGGCGATTGTACTTTCTGCTAATTCAGGTTTTTTGTGGCATATAAGGGAAACCAAACCGGCATAAACATACGATGTTGATGTTTATGCTAACCAGTTCTCAATTTGCTTATGAACCAGATTAATAACTGTGGGAACCGACCCAGCTACTTCCGGAGTTAGATCGGTTCCCCAGTCTAAAGACTTTGATTGAACGCCGAAGAGTATCATATGCTCTGGAAACTTGCCCCGCATCCGGGCCAAGGCCAGTACTTCCTGAAAACCTAATTGGTGGGGGGACAGTCTACCATGCGCAAATAGCGGTATTTGGCAGCCTTCCCATTCATTGATGGTCCCTGGGGGAAAGCCGCCATCGATAGCATCAATAACAATTAGATGGCGAGCTTCTTCAACTGTACCCAACAGTATCAGCCCATCAGTCCCTCCATCTATTAACTCCGTCCGACCATCCAATTCTCCCTCCATAAGCCGGTGAATGACATGGATGCCCAGACCTTCATCTTGAAACAAGGGATTTCCTAGCCCTAAAACGATCGGTTTTGGTGATTTAGTGTTTATCATGATTATCCTCGCCATCAACCATAGCAAACTTATGACCGTTAATTATGGAAGATACAGTAGCATCATCATCCAATATATCTTGACGAATGACCAGGTAAAGATGGACAACCACAAATGCTATAAATATCCAGGTAGTTAAATGGTGATAGCTCCGCAAGGCATAGGACCCACCGCCAAACAGAGGAATCATCCAACCGGCGATTCTTGCTTGCAAACCACCTGGAAATATCTCGCCCTGTAAAGCCAGTCCACTCAGTATCATAAATAATGAGCCTATCCACATTACGGTAAAGTAGGCTAATTGAGCAACTACATTGTGACCCAAATGGAGGGTATGCTCTTTTGTGAGAAAGAGGTAATACTTCACCGATTCGATCCCGTCCGACACAAAGCCTTTTCTCCAGGGTTTAAACTGGGCATGTTCGTTCCCTACAAAAGCCCAGTATAAGCGATAGATAAAGTTTGCTATAAACAGCCAGGCAGCCATACTGTGCCAAAGACGGACTTTGCCCATTATAAACACGGCATAGGCCTCCCCCGGGCGGGTAAAGATGGGATCGCCGATAAAAAGACCGGTTGCCACCAGTACCGTAATCAAAATTACATTGACCCAGTGATATATCCTTATAGGTGACTCCCATACATAAACAGACTTTTTGAGCATTTATATACCCCCCTTTAATAGAAGAAGTGGTTGTCGTTCAATGGCTCCCCGGTATTAACATCAATTATATGGGCCGCACAAGCTATACAGGGATCAAAGGAATGAATTATCCTTATAATCTCCAGAGGTTTCTGGGGATCAGCCATGGGGGTTCCTATTAGAGCGGCTTCATACGGACCTTTTTGATGCTGCTGATCCTCAGGAGCAGCATTCCAGGTTGTCGGTACTACCGCCTGGTATAGACTTACTTTGCCGTTATCGATCTTAACATAGTGAGCCAAAGCTCCCCGGGGTGCCTCGGTAAATCCTACTCCCTGACATGTCTTGGGCCAAGTGGAAGGGTCCCATTTACTTTGTTCGAAAACCTTGCTGTCTCCAGCTTTAATGTTGGCTAGCAAGGCATCATAGGTTGTCTTGAGATAATCAACCATAATTTTGGTTTCCAATCCTCTGGCCAGGGTTCTGCCAAGAGCCGAAAACAGGCTCTCTTTTCCAACCCCCAGCTTCTGCAGGGCTCCATCAACGCTGGTTTTGATTACATCGTTGCCCCGGGCATAGCCCACCAGCATTCTGGCCAGGGGGCCTACCTCCATACTTTTCCCCATCCATTGCGGGGTTTTTATCCAGCTATATTTGCCGGCAGTATCCAGTTGTTGGTAAGGAGGTTTGGGACCGGTGTATTTGACTGTAGTCTCGCCATTCCAGGGATGACGTCCTCCTTTGTCGCCGGTGTAATCATACCAGGAGTGATCAATTACCTCTTTTATTTGTTCAGGATCACGAGGATCCACATCCATGACCTTGCTGAGGTCGCGGTTTAATATTATCCCGCCGGGGAATACCGCATCTTTGGTATTTCTGGTTTTGTCGTCAGCCAGGCTGCCATAGGACATATAATTGGTTACACCCCCGCCAAAACCCCAATCTTTGTAGAATGAGCCTATGGCAAATAGATCCGGGATATAAACCTGGTTAACAAAATCTATGGCTTTGTTTATCTCCCTAGCCACCAAGTCTAATCTTTCCATATTGATGGTATTGTCATTATCTATATTTATGGCACAGGCCATGCCTCCTACTAGGTAATTGGGATGAGGATTCTTTCCGCCAAAAATGGTATGTATGCGGACTATATCCTTTTGCCATTCCAATGCTTCCAGGTAATGAGCTACCGCCATAAGGTTTGCTTCCGGCGGTAATTTATAGGCTGGATGCCCCCAGTAGCCGTTGGCGAAAATACCCAACTGTCCGCTGCCCACAAAACCTTTTAGAGTATTCTGAATATCAGTAAAATAGCCAACCGATGACTTCGGATAGTTGGAAATAGATTGGGCTAACGTTGAAGTGGCTTTTGGATCGGCCTTCAAGGCTGATACCACATCCACCCAATCCAAGGCATGCAGATGATAGAAGTGAATGACATGATCCTGCACAAACTGGGTAGCGGTCATGATCTTACGAATCAGGTCAGCATTTTTGGGTATGGTTATACCCAGTGCATCCTCCACAGCTTGAACAGAAGCAATGGCATGGATATGGGTACAAACACCACAAATCCGCTGGACGAAAGCCCAAGCATCTCTGGGATCTCGTCCTTCCATAATTTTTTCCAGTCCTCGGAAAGTGGTTCCGGAGCTGAAAGCATTGACAATTTTGCCATTATCAAAATCAGCTTCTATACGTAAGTGTCCTTCTATTCTGGTAATCGGATCAACTACTATTCTTTGTACTGCCATGGCTTATTTCCCCGCCTCCTCATCTTTTCTCGGTTCTTTGTCCAGCCTTTTTATTACACCCGTGGCCACCCCATGTGCTGCTACCCCGGCAACTGTCAACCCGGTAATCCACTTCCCAATCTTATCAGGTTCAAAGGGCATGGCGGTTATCGGAACATGAGCCAGATGCTCATACATGGGGAAATTATCATAGAAACCTGGTTCCGAACAACCTATACAGGGATGGCCGGATTTAATGGGATAGCTAACCCCGTTGTTCCATTGGGTAATAGCACAGGCATTATAAGTGGTCGGTCCTTTACAACCCACCTTGTACAAACACCAGCCCTGTTTGGCTCCATCATCATCGAAGTTTTCCACAAACATACCGGCATCGAAGAAAGCCCGGCGATTGCAGTTATCATGAATGCGATGATTGTAAAAGGCCTTGGGTCGACCCAAGTTGGTTAGTTCGGGGAGCCGGTCAAAGGTTAGATAATGAGCTATAACTCCAGCAATGACCTCCGCAATTGGCGGGCAACCCGGCACATCAATGACCGGTACGTGCGCAACAATGTTTTTTACGGGTACGGCGCCGGTAGGATTAGGGTATGCTCCCTGTACGCAGGTATTAGTTGCGCAAGATCCGTAGGCTATTACGGCTACAGAATTTTGAGCTGCTTCCAGCAAAATATCTTTGGCCGACCTCCCTCCAATAGTGCAATAGATACCATCATCGTTTAGGGGTATGCTTCCTTCCACTACTACCAGATAGTGTCCTTTGTAGTCCTGCATGGTTTTCATTTTAGCTTCCTCAGCCTGGAGCCCAGAAGCAGCTTGTAAAGTTTCCATATAATCCAGGGAAATCATATTGAAAAGTAATTCCGATAACAAAGGATGGGCTGTCCTAATAAAGGACTCCGCACAGCAGGTGCATTCCTGCAGACTCAAATAAATTACCGGTAAACGGGGCTTGGTTTCCAGCGCATTAGCTATCCTAGAGGTAAAAGACGCCTCCAATCCCAGAACTGCGGTCAAAAGACCACACATTTTAAGAAAATCACGCCGAGAATAACCCTTACGACGCATTTCCTGGTAAAAGGTCTCATTCACCACGCTAACCTCCCTTTGCAAATTTATTGATATTGTTTCCATATATGAGTTAACTATTCACTACCGCAAAAAATGAGATTATAGATTCATAAAAACACTTTTTTCATATCCTAAGAAATTTCGAATTGTTGCTTTCAATAGTCCGCAAGAATAATTCCCGACCCTGCTCATTGGCAACCACCAGGGACCGAATGGAAAAAGCCCGCAAAGCATCGTGCACAGACAAGGTTCCTTCAGCCGAATCCTTGCGTCCGGTAAAAGGAAGCTCATCAGGCCCCCTTCGGCACTGGGCATTAAGATTAATTCGTGAAACCTGGTTTACCAGAATATCTATTAGCGGCGCAGCATTAATTGAAGAACTGGTGAAAATACTGGCTTGCTGGCCAACCGGACTCGCCTGCATATAAGCTAGTATTTCTTCCAGAGTAGAAAAGGAACTTACGGGGATTACCGGACCAAACTGTTCTATATTATAAATATCCATAGCACTGCTAGTCGGATATAAGACCGTGGGGTAAAAAAGGTTAGCAGTAAACTTTCCCCCTCCTGGATTTGCAATGTGCGCACCTTTACTCTGGGCATCTTGAATCCACTGGGATAGCTGGGCACATTTATTATCTTCGGCCAGCGGAGTTATCATTACCCCTTCCTCCCAAGGCATGCCACACTTTATCCTGGCAATTTCTAAATTTAACTCGCTTAAAAATTTTTCGGTTATATCGGAATGCACCCAAATATGTTTTATGGCGGTACAGCGCTGGCCGTTAAACTCCAAGGCTCCATTAACACATTCCTTTACGCTTAGCTTAATGTCACAATCAGGAAAAACAAAGGCAGGATTCTTAGCTTCCAAGCCAAGTATTGTCCTCATGCGATTATTATAGGGATGCTGAGCGATAATCTTTTTGGCCACCGCGGTTGAACCTATAAAACCTAATACAGCTAGACTGCCTGGTTTTAAAATGGGTGGTATTATGGTTGGTCCATCACCATTGATAATATTTATAACTCCAGGTGGAAAGGAAGACGCAAATGCATTCAATAATGGCTCCTGGCATAAGCATCCATATTTAGGTAGTTTAACCACTGCCGTATTACCCATAATTAAAGCGGGCAAAAGCATGGCAAAGGTTTCGTTGAGCGGGTAGTTAAAAGGACCCATAATTAGGCTTACTCCCAAGGGACAGCGTCTAATCTGCGCAATGAATCCTTCCACGTTTTTTATAGAATTTGAGCTGGCATCCAATTCCTGCAGACGGTCAATGGTATCCTGAATATAGTCAACTGTCCTTTTAAACTCATCCCGGCAGCTATTGTAAGTCTTAGCTATTTCCCACATCTCCAGAAGAGTAAACTCTTTCTCCTGTTCCCGTATTCGCTCGGCAAAGTCCTCAATATGCTTTATGCGTGCATCAACCGACATTTGCGGCCATTCTCCCATGCCTGAAGCATAGGCATTTTCAGCAGCCTGAAGAGCTCTTTTGGCTTCATTCTCATCTAATAAAGATAAACGCCCTATTCTAAAGCGTTTTTCAGATTCACCATCTTCATAACAAATAGGGGAATAAACCTGTGCACTGTTTTCACAGGTCATTATTTTCCCATCAATTAAATATTTCGCTTCATCCTTATAATTATTCAGCCTGAAAGCATCTGGTATACTTGCAATGGATGGATATAATTTGCTGCTATCTATGTTCTGCATATAAAGTCCCCTTTTCCAGATATCAAGTCAGATATAGTATGGATATTTGCATCTCTGCTAATACGATTAAATTCATATATCTTTATTATGGTTGTCTTCAACCCACCGGCTATGAACCAGGCTGGGCGCACAAAAAAGTACCTGCACAGACGGCAAGCACTATATTTATCAGCATATTTTTGTTGTGACGCTAGAATAGGGTCATACTTTACAGGATGAACAAGGATGTCTAAACTAATAATATATTATAAATGAAATGTTTACTCATAAATGAGCATATAGAAGCGAATAATCATTTTTGTGGCAGTTGTGATAAAGATAGTATTGATATGGAGGTTTGATCATGATAAAAAGAATACTTGTAGCGTATGATGATGGGCGTCAGGCTCAGAAAGCATTGGAGGCCGCTATCGAGATTGCTGAAAACACAGGTGCAGTAATATATATTACTTCCGCCTATATTATTCCCGTTGTTTACCAGGGAACCATAGCGTCTGACGGTATATATCCAGACAACACTTCGATAATCAACTATCTGTATGATAATACTCACAGCTACCTTAAAAAAATTCTTCAAGAAGCAGCAGACAATGTAAGTCAAAAGAATATTCCGGTATTTACGGAAATCCTGGATGGCAGTCCCGGCAAAATGGTGGTCCAATTTGCGGAAAATAATCAAATTGACCTTATTAGCGTAGGTTCCCATAACCGCAGCGCAGTAAACAGGTTTTTTATGGGCAGCGTTTCCAATTATGTACTCCAGCATGCCAAATGCCTGGTTTTAGTCGCCAAAGATGAATAAGTATAAAAAGGCAAGTCTCAATATTTATTTTTAATTTCCCTGCTATGAAGTGCGGTACAAGGTAAACCAAGCCAAGTCGCGCAGAAAATCTGCCTCGGAGCCGAAAACAGCCAAGCTTTCCAAACAGGCTTGAACGCTTTCTTGGGCCTTTTCTTTAGCCCCCTCAACCCCAAATAGACTTATATAGGTGGTGCGAACATTTTTTTCATCACTTCCTACCGGCTTGCCAATTAAGCTTTGATCCCCAGTAACATCAAGAATATCATCTGTAATCTGAAAGGCTAGTCCAAAATTATGACCAAACTGGGTAAGGGCTTCCAGCCCCGCCTCATCCATTCTGTTTAAAATAGCCCCAGCTCGCAAAGAAGCCTTGAAAAGTTCCCCGGTCTTTAAACCATGTAGTACACTTAGAAAGTAAGCCACAGTCTGGTCTTCACCTGCCAGGTCCAAAACCTGACCACCTATCATCCCCTGGCTGCCAGCAGCATGAGCCACCTCTCGAATAACCCTCACTACATCTTTTAACTCTATTCCATCAATAAGGGCATTATCTGCCATCACCTCAAAGGCCCCGGTTAGAAGAGCATCTCCTGTAAGGATCGCATTGGCTTCCCCAAATACCTTGTGGCAAGTAGGTTGGCCCCGACGAAAATCGTCATCATCCATTGCTGGAAGGTCGTCATGAACCAATGAATAGGAATGGATCATTTCAATCGCACAGGCAGTAGGTATAACGCTTTCGACTTTTCCTCCTGCAATTCTGGCTCCTTCCAATACCATAATAGGTCTTAACCTTTTCCCCCCGTTTAGCACTGCATAATGCATCGCCTGATGAATGAGAACCGGATTTCGAGATTCATCCCCTAAAAACTTCTCCAAACAGTTCTCAATATATTCTTTTCGCGTTCTCAGTTCTTGCGTAAAAAAGTCAATATTAAAACTCATCTCTTAATTCCTTTCCCAGGTGTTTTACGCTTCAAATTCAAGCATTTCCAGTTCTCCATTCAGCTTTTTGAGCAGGCGACTGACCTTGCCATCGGTTTTTTTCAGTTCCTTCTGGCAGTAGAGGGATAGTTTCACCCCTTCTTCAAATACTACCAAAGCATCCTCCAAGCTTAACTGACCGGACTCTAACTGCTCCACTATTCTCTCCAGTTTTTCCAAAGCGCTGTCGAAATTTACACTTTCCATCTCTTTACCTTCCCCTTACCTGTTATCACCACTTTTAACTGCCCATTGGCCAGTGCAGCCTGCAATTCGTCCCCAATTTCTACATCCTGTATATCTTTAACCACCCGTTCACCCTTGCTTAGGATTGCATAGCCCCTGGTCATTACCCTTAACGGGCTAAGATTATCCAGGCCTGCTACGGCTAGGGCTAATTTATGACCATTTTCCTTTAAATTTTCTTCTAGTGCTTTCTTTAGTCTCTTCTGTTTTTCCTGCAAAAGCTCCTCCTTTTTGTGCAACAGGAGGCGAGGTTCTTTCCATACCTTCTTCATCATGATCCTATCCAGCCTTTCCTCCCGGTTGGAAAGGGTACGGTTCATTAAACGGGCTAACCTGGCGGTGAGGTTTTCAAAATCCTTTTGTATAGTTCCATAGTCTGGCACCGCATACTGAGCGGCCTGGGTTGGTGTGGCAGCTCTTACGTCCGCTGCCAGGTCACACAGACTGAAATCCACCTCATGTCCAACCCCCGAAATCACTGGTATTCGGGATTCATAAATTGCATAGACCAGTTCCTCGCTGTTGAAGGCCATCAGGTCTTCCAGGGAACCTCCTCCACGCCCAACAATGATAACATCCAGTTCGCCGTATTCATTGAGGAGCCGAATCCCCTGGGCAAGCTCCCGAGGGGCTTCTGGTCCCTGTACGGAGCTATGAGCAATAACTACCTCTACCCCGGCATGGCGTTGCTTAAGAACCTTTAATATATCCCGAAGAGCGGCTCCGTCCTGGGAGCTAACTATCCCCACCCGACTAACCATTCGGGGTATCACCTTTTTCTTTTCCAGCCCAAAATAACCTTCAGCAGCCAGCCTCGCCTTCAATTGTTCCAGGTGCAGGAACAGTCCACCCTTCCCGTAAGGCTGCATCTCTTCGACATATACCTGGTATTTACCCTGCCTGGCAAAAACCGAAACGCTGCCTCTGAGCAGCACTTCCATGCCATCCTCAGGTTTAAATTTTAGGTTTTGACCTTTGCCCTTGAACATGACACAGCTAACCGCTGCATCCTCATCTTTCAGGGTAAAGTAAATATGCCCGGATTGCTGATACAACCTGAACCCAGATATTTCACCCTTCAGCCAAAAATTCTGCAATATATCATCATGATCCAACAAACGACTGATATAGGCGTTGAGCATCCCTACTGTTATGTAATCTTTCACAATTCTAACCTCTTCTATTCCTTACGAGCCGCCTGGGATAAGTTTTTCATCAAGTGGGCAATCAGCAGTGGACCCATTCCGCCGGGAACTGGCAGGAGATAACCATCTACCCCCATAACCGCATCCCGGTCTACATTTCCACATGTGCGGTCCTGAAACCAGTGAAACCCAGCATCTATGAGCAGCGCTCCTGCTTTGATGCCCTGATTCTTAACAACAAGGGGATCACCTTTTTCAATAACCGCTATATCAATATCCACCATTGCATCAGAGTAATATTGGGGAATGATAGTAACTTCGCATAGCTCCTTTATGAACATTAAGGCCAAAGGCTGAATCACATCAAAAGAATCCCCTACCAACAGAACCTTTTTCTTTGCCAAGGGACTCATAAATCTATGGCATATATCCATGCAGGCCAATGCTGCGCAGCTTATAAAAACTGGCTCAGCCCCCATTAAACTGCCGCGGTTATTAGGGCAAAACCCGTCCACATCCTTATACGGTGCAATGGCCTCCAAAAATTCTTCCCGGAATGGTTCCAGGGTTTCGGGAATCGGCAATTGCAGCAATATCCCATCTACATCTTTATCCTGGTTCAGATTCTTGATTTGTTCCAGCAGATCCTCTCGCTTAGTATCCGCTGGAAGTTTGATTATTCTTGCGCTTCCGCCTATGGCATCTATTGCGTTTTTCTTCAGCCCTATGTAAAGTGAATTCTCTTTGTTATCTCCTACATCTATAAGCGCCAAGCATGGGTAAATTCCCGCCTGTGCATTGGATTCCTTTAACCCAGCCTTTATCTCTTCCGCTATGGCTTTGCCGCTAATGATTTCCATTAACCCACACCTCTCGCAATATCCTTAATTAACAGAAAACAGAGGGACGTTCTTTTTGTTTCCCCGCTCAATATCGTAATGGGGGAAACAAAAAGAACGTCCCTCTGTTTTCCCTCCCTCTGTTTTCCCTGTTTCCTATTGTTTTCCTTCCCGGATCTTGTCAAGTATCGCATTAATAAAACCTACTGAGGCTGGTTCACTGTAGCGCTTGGAAATTTCAATCGCCTCGTCAATTGCCACTACTGCTTGAGCTCCCTCTAGATAGAGTATCTCATAACTGGCTAGGCGCAATAAATTTCGATCTACAGACGGCATTCTCTGTACAGTCCATTCTTTGGAATACTGAGCAAGGTTCGCATCTAAAGCTTCTAATTTATCAACGGCTCCCACTATTAAAGCCCATGCAAATTCGCTATCTTTTTCTGGTAGGGGTGCTTCCTTAAGAAGGTAATCGAAAGCTTCACGGGGGTCAGCATCTACCTGGTCCACCTGAAACAGAACTTTAAAGGCAAGTTCCCGGGCTTTTCTTCTGCTCAAATTTATCTCCCTTCCTGAATCCTTGCTAGTCCTTGGATTTAAAGAGGTTTTTCATCCATACCTCAAGATCGGCATTTTCATCGAGTTTTTTACCAATTAAATACCCTACGACGATACAAAACACGATAAAAATCGTACGCCAGAATCCATAGCTGATAAATAGTATACTAGCTGCCAAACCCAGCAAAATACCAATAGTCTTACCACGATGTTCAGTTATCACATAGAGTATAATTTTCTCTAACATAATGCCTCCTTATTTGCTGACAACATTAAAATCGTCTACCAGAACCTTAATTTCAGCAACCTGAAGACCACCTATTTTCTCCAAATCATCCCTGACCGCTGATTGGAGGCATTGCGCAAGTTCGGGAACAGTGTAATCGGGATTAATCATAATATGCAGCTTAACCGTCAGACCACCTTGAGCATAACTCACTATCGGCCTTAAGTCTTTAACTCCCTCCACCTGTTTCACAGCCTTCATTATAATAACCTTAATAGCAGCAATACTGATCGAAACCTCTCCCGCAAGGCCCTTTTCTACTAGCACGGAATTGGTTCTAGCTGGAGATCTTAATCCCCAAACCAGCATCATCAAAGCTATAAGTCCTAATACTATGCCAAACGCAGCCATTATCATTTTATAATTGGGAATAGAAACTGCCATATTATAATAGGCCAAGGGGACAGACCACCCCAAGGACACGGCAACAACCGCCCCGGCAATCACCAGCATCAGCAGATTATAGACCTGGAGAACCACTCGTCCTAATAGTGGCATTATTATCTCACCTCACAATTCTTAGTAAATACAGATAACCCCCTGAAGCTACAGGGGGTTATCTGAAAAATATCGCAATAACTAATCCACCTTAAAATCAACTGCACCCTCATTATCCTCGGCGGCCTTTTTGGTCATAACTGAAACTACATGGACATTTACAGCAGATACAATCAATCCAGTCATAGTTTCAACAGCTAATTTCACTTCTTTTTGTACATTCTCTGCTACCTTAGGAATAGCATAACCAAACTCAATCACAATAAATATGTCAATACTGGTCTGCTCCCCGTTGGCATCTACTTTTATACCCTTACCCAGGTTCTTTTTGCCTAATTTCTCTACTAGGTCGATACCCCATCCGCCACTCATATTGGCTACACCTTCAACTTCAATCGCAGCTAGGCCAGCAACCGTAGAAACTACCTCATCAGCAATACGAATAACACCCAGATCATTTGGGATTTCAGGTTTTTTATTCTCCATTAATTCCACCTCCGATAATATTATTGTTGTTATTGTACCAGACCAAGACGGGTTTTATCAATGTTTCTGCTTAAACTAGCATCATTAATCACATATTGTTCATACGACGCTGAATAAAATTGGTATAAACCTCCCCTTTTTGAAAAAAGGCATTATCCAAAACCTTTAAGTGAAAAGGAATGGTGGTGGCAATATTCTTTATTGTAAATTCATTTAGAGCCCTCTTCATTCGAGCAATCGCTTCTTCCCGATCTCGCCCCCATACAATTACTTTGGCTACCATAGAATCATAATAGGGAGGTATAGAGTAACCGGTATAAACGGAGGAATCGACTCGTACTCCAGGACCTCCAGGAACTACGTATTGCTCCACAACCCCCGGTGAAGGACGAAAATCGTTGTCCGGGTCTTCCGCATTGATTCTACATTCAATGGCCCAGCCGTTCATATGTATATCTTCCTGTTTATAACTTAATTTCTCACCGGCTGCGATACGCAGCTGTTCCTTAATTATATCAACCCCGGTTACCATCTCAGTAACCGGATGCTCGACCTGCACCCTAGTGTTCATTTCGATAAAATAAAAGTTTTTATTCTTGTCAACCAAGAACTCCACCGTCCCTGCGCTGGAGTAATTAGCAGCCCGGGCAGCCTTAACCGCTACGGCTCCCATTTTGGCTCGCAGTTCTTCATCCACCAAGGTAGAAGGTGATTCTTCCAGGAGCTTCTGATGGCGCCTCTGGAGAGAACAATCTCTCTCCCCCAGGTGAATGATGTTACCGTGTTCATCTCCCAGTATTTGAATCTCAATGTGCCGGGGCTCTTCAATATATTTTTCAATATATACTTCATCATTTCCAAAGGCTGCCCCCGCTTCCATCTTCGCCATAGTCAGGGCATCCTTCAAGGCCGCCTTGCTGTGCGCCAGACGCATACCGCGCCCTCCTCCGCCAGCTGATGCCTTAATTATAACCGGGTATCCAATAGCCTCCGCCAGTTCAATAGCTTCCTCATAAGATCCTGCGGCCCCATCGCTGCCTGGAACAACAGGTACATCGACTGTTTTAACCAGTTCTTTAGCCTTGACCTTATCCCCCATCAAATCTATCACCTGGGATTTAGGGCCAATAAATTTTATATTGTTCACTTCACACAGCTCAGCGAAATAAGCATTCTCAGCCAGAAAGCCATAACCAGGATGTATAGCTTGGGCTCCCTTATTTATAGCAGCGGCAATAATATTAGGAATATTAAGGTAACTCTGACTAGCAGGTGCACCGCCAATGCACACCGTTTCATCAGCCATTTTAACATGCAGGTTATCCCGGTCTGCCTGGGAGTAAACTGCTACGGTGGCTATATTCAACTCCTGGCAGGCTCTAATAATTCTGAGGGCAATTTCTCCGCGGTTAGCAATCAAGATTTTCGAAAACAAGTAAACACCTCTAGTCTTTCTCTATTAAGAACAATACTTGATCATATTCAATGGCTTCAGCGTTCTCCACTGCTGTATCCACTATGGTTCCATCAAATTCAGCTTTAATCTCATTCATCAGTTTCATCGCTTCTAGTATACAAAGTGTTTGACCTTTGCTTACATGATCTCCAATCTGCACGAAAGGTTTCGCATCAGGTGAAGAAGCATTATAAAAGGTTCCTACCATAGGTGCATGTACAGCCACAATCCGATCATTTATCGCTTCATCAGCCACTTGTGGTGGAATCAGCTTAGGAGCACTTACCGGAGAGCTAACATGCGATGCCGGGTTATCATTATTACCCGATGACTTACGCAGACATATTCTATAATCGTCTTTTTGTACTTCCAACTCAGCAATCGATGTCTGATCAAATAAAAGTATCAACTCTCTTAGTTCGTCCAAATTCATCTCTTCATCTCCCCTGACGCTAGGTTTCTTTCTCACCTTTGAAATAGGTTTTATGACAATATCTTCCTTATTTTCTATTATATCCCGGCTCACCTCATCCACGGACAGGATTTGTGGAATGTCTTCATTAGCCCGCAGTCTTCTATATTCAAAAAATTTCAAGGCAACCTGCGGAAAAAGGAGATAGGTTAAAATATCTTCCTCATTATCGGATATATCCGCCATTTCTTGCTTGCCTTTTTCCCATGCCGGTTGGATTAAATCCGCCGGTCGCCCTGTAATAACCTCGTCATTCCCAATTATTTTTTCTATTATGCTTTTATCAATAACTGCAGGAGGTTTTCCGTATAGGCCACGTACATAGTCCTTTACTTCACCAGGGCACAATTTATAGCGTTCCCCCATTAACACGTTCAGCACAGCCTGGGTTCCTACGATTTGACTAGTTGGAGTTACTAGCGGAGGATAGCCTAGATCCTTGCGAACCTTAGGTATCTCTTCCAGCACCTCATCCAAACGATTAGAAGCCTTCTGTTCTTCTAACTGGGAAACAAAATTGGATATCATTCCACCGGGAACTTGGTGCTCGAAAACCTTCATGTCGGAAATCTTGGTAACACCCCGTTCAAACCCCTTATGCTTGCGAATCTGTTCGAAATAATCAGCAATTTGAAATAAATCGTGCAAATTCAAACCAGTATCCCATGGCGAGCCCTGCAGGGCTCGTACGATGGTCTCTACCGGAGGCTGAGAAGATCCAAATGCCATGGTCACACTGGCTGTATCAATAATGTCCACCCCTGCCTCAGCAGCTTTAATGCAAGACACAACTGCCAGACCTCCTATGTAATGCGTATGCAGTTGGATAGGCAATCCCACTTTTTCTTTTAATAACGTTACCAGTTCAAACGAAACATAAGGTGACAACAGTCCCGCCATATCCTTTATGCAAATCGAGTCTGCTCCCATGTCCTTTAGATTCAGTGCCATTTGAACAAAGTGCTTCATCGAATGAACTGGACTAGTAGTATATACCAAACAGGCCTGTACGTGTTGACCAGTCTTTTTAACAGCGCGCATACAGGTTTCCAGGTTACGAATGTCATTTAAGGCATCGAAAACCCGGAAAATATCAATCCCATTTTCAGCGGCTTTATAAACAAACTTCTCAACTACGTCATCTGCATAGTGAGCATAGCCTACCAGGTTTTGCCCCCGCAAGAGCATTTGTAGTTTGGTTTTTTTAACCCGCTGGCGGATAAATCTCAACCTCTCCCAAGGGTCTTCATTCAAATAGCGAATAGAAACATCGAAGGTGGCTCCTCCCCATACCTCCAGTGAATGATAGCCGATATTATCCAATTTATCTAATACCGGGCTCATATCATCAGTCGTCATCCGGGTTGCCCAAAGGCTCTGATGCCCGTCTCGAAGACTAGTATCGGTAATCTTAATCTTAGTCATATCACACCCCCAACAGTTCAATATCACTAGTAATTATACCCTACCTTTGTTCAAATACAAATATACTCAGGCCGAAACCTGAGTACGCCATTTTACTCTTACTAACAATATTATAAGAATAATACTTTTTTATTTCAATGTTTTTAACCATTGTATACAAATCAGCTATGGTTCAATACTTTGCCGTTTGACAATGGAAACATTTTTTTCTATACATCCCGTGGCTATACTTACCGCTTTTCTTATCTCCTCCTGGTGTTGGATTTGCGTGCTGTTGCTTTCAATCATGACCGTGGTGCTTTTAGGCGCAATGATTACCGCACAATCCTCAAAACCCTGAGATTTAATCATGGCTTCTGCCTGCATTTCCTTTTCAGCTTTTTCAGCCAGCTCTACCAATTTCAGGCAAGCTGCATCTCGAGCTTTCTTATCGCTGGATGAGTTATTAGCAATCTCCCTTAGTAATTCCGTCTCTTTACCCCGCGTCCTTTCTCTGTCAATGCGATATTCAGCGAAAAAGTTTATCTTCTCCTCATCTTGAGATTTCAGATTCGTCCGAATTGTTATATCTGACGTGTCCGGTCCAACCACTGTGTTGCTTACCGGCCTAGATTTCGCATTCATACTCAGGTTAATTAGATTGAGTGCAATAAAGGGAATTAGAATTACCGCACTAATAACAGCGAGAATCTTAATATTTCTGATACTGATAATCATTGATTATCTCCTTTCCGGGCCACAACCCTAACCTGGTGGGGAGAAATATTTAAGAGAGTTATGGTAGCATCCGTGAGTTTTTCCTTAACCAACCCATTTCCGGCCCCATCAGCCACAACCAATACCCCGACCACTTCTGGAGCAATATCCTCAACTAGCAGCGCAGAACCACTAGATACCGCTATATCGCTGGCCTGATTGTCCTCCTTGATATTTCTGTCCCCGCCGCTCTTATCCATTTCCTGGGTTTCGCGGCGCTCATTTTTGGTATTGCGGGCATAGCTTTTCAAGCCGTCTGAACTCAAAGTCAAACTAACCTGGACTTTCCCTGCGCCTTCCACCTGAGACAGTATGTTTTGCAATTCTGAAGCCAGGTTTGCTTTAGCCAGTGCCACCCCGCTGCTGTTCTGGCTAGCGGGGGTGACAGTCTCCCGCGGTGCGCTTTTGCTCTGCGGCCAGATAAGAGCCAGGAGCCCTAGGCATACCGCTGCCACCACCAGATATTTTCCCTTTTTCCCCCAGTTGGCAAATACCTTTTTCTCTTCGTCGCCCGTCATTTTTCTCATCCACTCATCTAACACTTCATTAACCCCCCTCAAAATTGATTTCTATGTTCTCACCCTTAAGTCCGTATAGGTTACCCATTACCTGCAGTATTTTCCTCTGAATTTCCTTCTGTTCCGTATCACTCTGGGGAGAACCAGAGAATACATTTACTTTTTCAACTTCCTCTGTGCTTTTATTTTTTCCAGGTCTCACCATAAGCTGCAGCCTTTGCAGCGAACCATCCTCCCCGACTGAAACCTGAGTGTGCACATCATCAACCCCCGGTACCAGGACAGCAACTGCAGATATTTGGCCTTCCAGTTTTTCCTTCATTAACTCGCTGCTTTTTCCGGTAATTTGCTCCTGAACCTTCTGGCCTCTGGCCTGGATCTCCTGAGGAATATGCTCATCTATCTTGTCATCCCAGACGGAAATCTGGAAGTTCTTATCATCATAAATGTAAGAGAGAGTAGGGCTTAAAACCGCAATTATAACAAATAGACCGATTGCAAAACGCACAAAAGGCTTGATGTTTCCATCAGGCAGCATTATTTCCAGAAAGCTGGACATTATGATAATAACCAGCAGATTCTTTACTATTTCCGCTATTACGTCCATGCCAATCCTTCCTCTCAGCGCAGCATAGTCAAGTTATTGGACATCCCTGCCATGATGGCTATCATGATAAAAAACATAAACCCTACCGACGCAGTCGCAGCCAGCAGCATCATTAGATGTGCGCTCATGCTCTCCAATACAGCGGCTGTTTTAGAATCGCCCATTGGTTCCACTACCGCAGCCACCAACTTATAGATTAAAGCCAAAGCTGCAATCTTCAGCAAAGGAAAAAACACTATACCTGCGATGAGCAGAACTCCGAAAATACCCAGCGCATCTTTTAACATCACGACGTACCCGGCCGCTACCTCAACCGTATCACCCACCATTTTACCTACGATGGGGATAGCATTGTCAGTTACAAATCGAGCAGTGCGCAGGGCTACCTTATCAAGCACCGAGGCATACAAGGCTCTCAAGGTAAGGACACCTACAAAAGTAGTCAGGAAAAACCCTAGTGATATTTGCGCCACCTGGCTGCAGAATTTAGCCATTCTCTGTACCTTCACGGTTTCCGAAATATTATTAACTAGGCTGAGCAAAGCCGACATGATGATAAGCGGAAAAACAATGAGCTTGATGGCGTTGGCAAAGGCAGTCGCCGTAGTCATAAGGATAGGAAAAAGCATAACCGAGGCATTTACGTTTCCGAGTCCTGCAACCAAAACCATCATCGGGGGGAGCATACTAACCATGAATGCGACCATATTATCTATAGTCTGGTGTCCAATATCCAGCACAATCTTGAAAGAACCCAGAGCCAACGCGCAAAGAGCAAGAAAACAGACCATATATGATATTTTGCCTACATCAGAAGCAAAGGAAGTTTGTAAATTCACCAACAATGCTGCCAGTACCGAGAGAATAATAAGCTTGGATAAAAGACTGGAATTAGCTATTACTTCTTTAAATAGGAAGCGGACCGTGTTTTCCATGACCTTTTTAAAATCAAACTCCCACTTGCCCGTCATAAAATCTCCCAGCCATTCTTTTAACGGCTTGCTTTGCATAAATGGATTCATCTCTTCATCGATTCGCCCCTTGAAATCCTCCAGAGATTGTATATCCAAGTTTTTCAGGGTATCCTGGACAGAAAATACCGCTTCACTATCATCCGCTGGGGCAGCCTCAGCAGATACCGGAAACAGCATGAAACCTATTATAAGGATAATGGCAATGCTCATTTTCTTCATCAGCAACAACTCACTTATATTTATTAGCCTGGCATAAGATCCATCAGTGACTCCAATATCGCTACCATGATGGGCAAGGCCATGACGGCTATGATAATTTTGGCGGCAAACTCTACCTTCTTAGCAACTGCCTGCTCCCCTGCATCCTGGCATATGACCGCCGCGAACTCACCCAGGTAAGCTACCCCCATAATTTTTAATATGGTTGCCAGAAAAAAGTAGTTGAGACCTGCGCGCCTAGTCAGTTCCTTCATAACGTCTATTATGGAAGCCAGTTTACCCATCATTAATGTGAAGATGACGATGCTAAAAACCAAGCTCAACAAGATCGCCATGACCGGTTTCTCCTGCCTGAGAACCAGGAGAAAAATGGTGGTTATTAAGGCTAGTCCCACGATTTGAGTAATCTCCACATTTATCCCCCTTTGTTCCAGCGATTTTTATAAATTAAACACTGACCGCACCGTGGTAAAGAGCTGATTCATCAACTGAACCACCATAATAAGAACGATTACAACTCCGGCTAGGGTCAGCATCTCAGCCTGTTCCTGCTTCTGGGCCTGTTTTAAAACGATACACAATACAGATATTAATATGCCTATACCTGCTATCCTAAAAAGTATGTCTATATTCATTCTGATCCCCCTCACATTTGTTATTTCCTTCTTTTCCGTTTCAAAGCAGCAAAAGCACTACCGTGGCCCCAAAAATAAACCCCCCATAAGCCCGGATTTTACGACCTGATTCCACCTCACGGCGGGCTTTTTCTTCCTGGATTTTCAACTGTTCCTGCACCAGCCCGAACAGCTTCTTCTGTTCATCCACACCGGACATGCCCATTTGCGATGACAACGTTCTTAACAGTTCCAGGTCTTCATCCTTGAGGTCAGCTACAGTGCGCAGTTTCTCCAAGCTTTGGGCCCAGGCTTCCGGTGTTGTCAGGCCCTGCCTGTCCTGTAATGTGCGACCGCATTCAAAAAACAGTGTTCTAGCAGGCTCGGGTGTACATTGGGCTGCCCGTTCCAGTGCTAAGGGCAAAGGTGTATGCAGGTAACTAATTTCTTTTTCCAAAAATCCCATAGCCAACCTAATATCCCTAATTTGCTCCACCCGGTTGCTTATACTTCTGGCACCCATCAAGCCATAAGCACCAAATCCAGAAACAATAAAAGCTGCCCCTAGGGTTTTCAACCACAACATAGCGAATCCCACCTGACTATTTCCTCAACTGTACCCGGGCCACGGCGCCGAGACAGAACAACCAGAATTTCAAAGGCTCCTGTAGCCAGCAGTTCCCTCAGAAGAGGACGCTTCTCTGCCTCTTCTATATTTCGAGCATGTATACTGGTAATCACTGCCACCCCGGCGTTGGTACATTCCTGGATGGCTTCTATATCTTCCCTGCGCCCTATCTCATCTGTAATTAGCGCGTGCGGTGACAGAGAACGTATCGCCATAATCATACCCTGAGCCTTCGGACAGGCATCTAAAACGTCAGTGCGCGGACCCAGATTCATTTGCGCCCTGCCCCGGTAAACTCCAGCCAGTTCTGACCTCTCATCAATAACGACCATATTACAACCTCTTCCTCTAGCAGTTCCCATGGAGAGATTGCGGGCCACATCCCTTAGAATAGTAGTCTTACCGCAACGGGGTGCTGAAATAAAAAGAGTGCTAACTGGCTCTAGATCGCGCGGGTAAATGTGGGAAAGAATTTCACTGGAGCAGCCTTGCACCTCCCGAGCTATTCTAAAGGCGAGCCCCGAAAAGTCCTTTATGGTCTTAAGCTCATGGCCCTTCATTACAACCTGCCCAGCCAGACCCACCCTGTGCCCACCAGGTATGGTAATAAAACCCCTGCTAATCTCTTCTTCAAAGGCATATAAGGAATTGTCGCTGATGGAAGCAACGCTGCGATAAATATCCTCTGCACTAACTACGTACCCCCGCTTCAGTTTTTCCTCGATATTGCCCTGCTCATCCAGGGCATAGTCTTTATCGCCAACCTTTATCAGCAAAGGCTGCCCCGAGCGCAAACGAATCTCTTCCAGTCCCTTAAAATACTGGGTTTTCATCTTAAGGATAATTTCTTTTATCGAAAGTGATAGGTAAGGCACGATATTATTTTTTATGATGTCTTCATCTTTCAGTTCCATATTCACACCACCTTTGCAATTAGGGATCATAAAATAATGCTCCCATTGTTTCATGATCCCTTAATAAATATTGGACTCAGCACTAAAATATGCCAGATTATAATGTATAAACCCTGTTCATTTATGAAAGATGAGTTAGATATATAGAAAAGCTGACCATAAAAAAAGAGGGAAACCCTTTTAGAGAATTTCCCTCTTTATAATTATGATTGTATTTATGACATCAGTTCTTTATTGAGACTCCGTGCTTTTTATCCAGGATGATTGCAGATAAATCCTAAAAGATGTCGAAGTAATGGTGATTTTAGTGCAATCAAAATGCAGGATAATCCTGGCTAATAGTAGAACTTAGCCAGGATTGGGATCTATTGTTAATAAAAAATATCTTTGAGGAGGCAAGTAAAATGCGTAATCGGCCAATTTATTTAGGTTTAATCTTATTACTGATATTAGGCCTAGTTGCTCTTAAACCGCTATTAGAAACGGATAAAACCAACCCAGTCAGTACAAACACGAGTGCTAGTGAAAACCAAAAAGGATATACACCTGCCAATTTAATCTATTCAAATACTGACCCTTCCTATATGGTATATACCAGTCGTAACATTGATATTTTCCTTATTGCAGCTGGTCTCTACACCGATTTTAATAATCCATATTTACTTCCATATGTAGAAGAAAGACCGATTTATAAAAATGCCAAGGAATATTTTAGTCCTTATAAAAATCACGCCTTTATAAAAGGTTTTGCCAAGTACATGAATGGCACTGATGTTAACTCGTCCTATTTGGCTTTCTTATTGAATTATTCGGATTTGCCACAATTAAATAAAATCTATGATAACCCTCAAAAGTATTTATCTGATGAAAAGGAAGCAGCGGAATTTCTCAATTCGTTAAAGGCTTTTTATACAGACACGAAAGCTGAAACATTTTTTGATAACAATTCATCTTCATACCAAGCTTTAAATGCCTATATTACTGAAAACATTAAGCAAAGCAGTATGTTTAAGCTGATAAATGAGGTTGAAAGTTATGCTGGAAACAAGAATACGTATTTTACGGGAAAAAATGTTTCGTATTGTACAGTACTATCCTTCTATAGAACCAATGGTTCTTTTGCATCCCTTGATAATGAAGACAACCTTACTTTAGCAAGTATACAGTTTCCGTATAAAGGTTCGAGGAAAACTTCTGAGTTTAGTATGAACAACATTATTAAAACATCGGTGCATGAATACCTCCACAACTATATGAATACCCCTGTTCAAAATAATAATGCCCTGATTACTGACTTGACGAAGGGGAAAGATAAAACTCAATATACTTCTTCGATGTATGCCGCAAAATCATTTCCCTGGAATAGGGTCACCGATGAAAACTTTGTGCGGGCAGTCGAAGCAAGGCTTTATAAAAAGGAGTTTGGCGAAGACAGGGCGGTAATGGATATTATTGATCCCGAGACCAAAGCGGGCTTCAAGACGGTAAGACAAATATACGTTAAATTAGAAGAGTACGAGAAAGACAGGAATAAATACCCTGCAATAGATGATTTCATGCCTGTGCTTATTAAAGAAATGTTTAAAACAAAGTAGGTTTCAGCAAGTGATTCCATCAGTGTAGCAACGGGTAATAATTAAGATGAAATGTATATAGTTCCGTGTAAATTATCGGCCACGTAAAGAGAGGGAAGTTTTGAACTTCCCTCTCTTTCTAATTTTATATTCGTATTATCAACTAGGGCGAGATTCCCCAACTTCAAACTCTTCATCTACTGAAATATGCTCGTGATCAAAGGAACCATCATTGATGAAAATCACCTCATTGCAGCGAGGGCAGGTAACTTCGATGACATCTTCGTCATCCATAATATCCGATTCAATATAGAGTTGTTCTCCGCAATTACGGCATTCAAGTTCCATATAATCATCATCTAGTACGCTTTCTTCCAAGTCCAGCAAATCATCATCGACGCTTTCAATATATTCTTGCATCTCATCAAATTTGGTCTGGATACCACTAATCTCATCCGCGATCTCGTTTAACACATTCAGTATCCCGGATATGATTTTTCCCTGGGGGCTCCCCCCGGTAATATTCAACCCCTCGCTCAAACCTTGTAGATAACTAACCTTCTCCGAAATATCTCTCAGAGTAAAACCCTCCTTTTCTTGTCTTTTACTAAAAATGTTCTGAACACCCTTAGTATTAGCCCAAAAAGGAGGAAATAAACTTATTCAATTATAGATTTCGTTTAAAAAATATTTTTACTATGCTCTTTCCATGTAATCCCCAGTGCGGGTATCAATTCTTAATCGGTCTCCGGTATTTATAAACAATGGAACCTGAACACTAGCGCCACTTTCCAACTTGGCAGCCTTGGAAGCTCCGGTGGCCGTATCACCTTTCACCCCAGGCTCGGTATCAACTACCAATAGTTCCACGAAATTAGGCAATTCTATCCCCATAATCATCTCATTATGCATCAGCACCATTATAGTCATATTTTCCATTAACCACTTTACACCATCACCCATATCATTGCGGCTAATTGTAATTTGTTCATAATTATCATTATCCATGAAAACATAGCCATCGCCATCCATATAAAGAAACTGCATTCCCCTCTTATCCAGGTGTGCTCTATGTAATTTTTCTCCACCCCGGAAGGTTTTTTCAACTACTCCCCCTGATTTAACGTTTTTGAGTTTTGCCCTTACAAATGCAGCGCCTTTACCTGGTTTTACATGTTGGAAATCTACTACCGCATAAACCTGCCCTTCCAGCTCCACGGTTACCCCGGTCTTAAAGTCGTTTACTGAGATCATGTTATCCCTCCATCATATAATTAATAGTCCTTTATCAGAACGGGTGATGATCTCGCATCCCCCTTTCTTAACAATTACCGTATCTTCTATCCGGATACCGCCCCAGCCAGGAATATAGACTCCCGGTTCAACTGTGACTACCATACCCTCTTCCAGAACATCATCGCTCAACGGTGATAACCTGGGGATTTCATGAATTTCCAGGCCCACCCCGTGTCCCGTGCCATGCTGAAAATACACATCCAATCCATATTTTCTAAGGCATTCTCTAACTTGCATATCAATCTCTCGGCAACTAACACCGGCTTTAACTAAGGATACTCCCAATTCTTGAGCTTCCAAAACCTCAAGGTACATATCCCTTAGCTTAGGACTTGCCTCCCCGATTACTACAGTTCTGGTCATATCACCTGCATAACCCTGGTAAAAGCCCCCAAAATCCAGAGTAAGCATATCTCCCCGCCTCAGCAGCCTATTACCTGGTTGTCCATGGGGTAGAGCTGCATTTTCTCCGGAAACTGCAATAGTATCAAAAGATTCGCGAGTCGAACCCTTTTCTTTTAAAAGATAAGTTATGCGATTAGCAATATATCTTTCACTTAGCCCCTCCTGTATCTCCAGGCAGATCTGGTTAAATACAGAATCGCCAATACGGGCGGAAGTCGTTAGCAAATCCAGTTCCAACTCATCCTTAACTGCCCGTTGCCTCTCTATAGTGTTGGCCAGGGGAACCAGTTCTGATTTCAACCTGGTTGCATACTGCTGGAACAGGTCATAGCTTAGGCAGTGACTCTCCACCGCCAGCCTATTATATTTATCGCAAATACCAGCCAAGCTGTCAAGTCTACCCACGTGCTCCTGCATGAGTTCCCAATCCGGGCATTCCCGCTTTGCCTGTTCAATATACCGACTATCGGTAAAAATATACTGTCCATCTGAGCTTATCACCAGCCTGGCATCGCTGCCTGCACTAAAAGCGGAAAGGTAGCGAATGTTTTCCGGTTTGGTCACCAGAAATAAATCCAGCCGGCTTTCTTCCATAAAATTGCGAATCTTTTTGATTCTTTCTACCATTCCCATTCACCCTCCTTTCATCTAAGTGTAACAAGGATACGGGGCGTGACCGATAAACGGTTCTTACCCTTGCGCCAACAACTGACAAGCCGCATGAAGAGCCATCTGGTAGCCCATCGGGCCAAAACCGAATATACCTCCAGCAGCCAGGGGAGAAATAAGCGATTTACTGCGAAAGATCTCCCGCGCATAGATATTGGAAAGATGTACCTCAATGACCGGAATCTTAACTGTCTTCAGAGCATCATAGATAGCGATGCTGTAATGGGTGAATGCTCCCGGATTGATCACAATGCAATCTGTGTTCTGGTAAGCCTGCTGGATTCTATCCACCAGTTCGCCTTCATGATTGGACTGAAAGAATTCCACTTCGACCCCTTCATTTTCAGCCATCGAGCGCAGCCCGGCATTAATATCCTCCAGCGTCCGATCTCCATAAAACTCTTTCTCTCTGATACCTAGCATGTTCAAATTTGGTCCGTTTATGAAAAGAACCTTTGGCATATGTAAAACCTCCATATTCTAATGTCCGCCCACGCTAATACTCTGCAGCCTAACACTAGCAGCCGCCTTGCCCCCATAAAAACGCAAATCGCTGCCTATCGCTTCAATATCAAGCAACAGCTTTAATAGATTACCTGCAATAGTAACCCCGCGAACTGGGTAGGTCAGGCGTCCCTTCTCAATCATAATGCCGGCAGCTCCAACAGAAAAGTCACCTGAGATGGGGTTGGCAGTATGCATTCCCATTACATCGGTAATATAGAAACCGTTTTCTATACCTGCAATAAGGCTATCAGGATTTTGCTCACCTGGACTAAGCATGAAATTCGTAGTGCCAACCCCGGGCAGGCTTCTAAATGAACCCCTAATCCCATTACCGGTTGACTTCTGCCCTGCCTTCAGACCAGAATAGTTATCATAGAGAAATCCTTTGAGCTCTCCGTTTTCTATAATCATATTTTTCTGAGCAGGAACCCCTTCACCATCAAAGGGAAAACTGGCGATCCCTGCTTCATAGCTAGCATCATCCAGCAAGGTAAAAGCCCTGGAGGCCACTTTTTGCCCCACCTTACCCGCTAACATGGATTTACCCTTTTGCACTGCATCACCTTGAACGGATGAAGATAAGAGGCTCATAAACCGGGTTACCACATAAGGCTCCAAAATACAGGGCATCTGGGCAGAAGAAATGCTTCTTCCCTGTAGGCTGCGAACCGCCTTCATAGCTGCCTCCTCTCCCACCATCCGAGGAGTCAGGTTTTCTATTTTCTTTTTAACCATAACGGAAAAGCCATTTTGAGCATCTCCATCCTCCTGAGCTACCAGGGATATATGCAGTCCACAGTAACTTCCCTTATCAAATGCAAATAGACCCCGGCTATTCATCACCAAGGATGAAAAAACCGTATCCTCATAACCTGCCCTTTCCACCAGCTCAATCCTTTTGTCAAAAGCTCGAGCTGCCCTTTCGACTTCCCGTGCCATCTCAATTTTACTTTCCAGCGTTGCGGCGTCAATCCCGGCATCAAAAGTCTGGATAACAGGATAAACCTGGCCTCCTTCGGGAAAACGGTTAAATTCATCAGCAGCAGTATAGGCACATATGCTTACTGCATCCCTAACCACTTCTTCTATTGCCTCGGGAGAAAGGTCACTGCTATAGGCAAACCCCATCCTGCCCTGATTGAAAACCCGTAAACCCAGTCCCATTTGCTCTGCTTCTTTCAGAGTCTCTACCTGACCCCCGCTCAGTTCTATACTTAATTCCCGGTCATAGAGCAGGAATGCCTCACCTTCCATACCCTTTTTACGGACTGCATTTAAAGCTTGCTCACCAGCAATTCTTAAGATTTCTTCCATACTTGACGCCTACTTTCTTCTAATTCGCTTGATTCCCGGACCCTCACCGCTAAAGGTTCCCCCTACCGTGAGTTCTTTAATGCGAATGGTAGGCTGTGCATCTGCTACCGCTACCCCCTGACCATCCTTGCCGCAAACGCCGATTGCAAAACCCAGATCCTTACCCACCCGGTCAATATCAATTAATGCCCGAGGGCCGTTACCTGTAAGAGTAGCTCCTCGCACAGGGTACATTATCTCCCCATCCTCAATAATATATCCTTCCTGGACATCGAAAACAAAATCCCCATTGGTAGTATTCACCTGTCCCCCACCCATCTTCTTAACCAGTAAACCCCGGGGAGTACTCTTAATTATTTCATCCGGCTCATCTGGTCCAGGGGATATGAAGGTGTTACTCATACGAGGGATGGGTTTATCCTGGTAGGACTCCCTGCGCCCATTACCGCTTGACTCTGTGCCATCTTTACGCGCTGTCATTCGGTCATAGAGGTAACCCCGCAAAACACCTTTTTCAATCAAAACCGTACGTCGAGCGGGAGATCCTTCGTCATCCCAACGAAAACTGCCATATTTACGAAGCAAGGTAGCATCATCAATTACGTTAACCTCTTCCATAGCTACCTGCTCACCCATCTTATTTGCATATACCGAAAGACCCTTTTGCACCAGATCAGCTTCCAGTCCGTGCCCGCAGGCTTCGTGAATCATAGTGCCGCCTGCGTCAGCATGCATGACCACAGGCATTCTACCTGTCGGCGCTGGGCGAGCTGAAAGCATAGCAATCGCTCTTGAAGCGGCCTTCCCAGCCATCTCTTCGACAGATACTTCCTCCAGCAATTCCCAACCCGAGACTGCTCCGGCCACTTCGTACCCGGTTTGAATCTGCCCATCCCTTGAAGCAATAGCATTGACCACCAACCTTACGCGGGCCAGTTCGTCCTCTACCAGTTCCCCTTCCGAATTGGCGATTTGTACCTGCTTGTGCATATCACCTAAAGCCACCGTAACCTGACGAATTTCCGCATCCATATTGCGGGCTACGTGATTGGCAGCCAGAACCTGTTCAATCTTTTCAGCAAAATCCACCTGTTCAGGCAGCCGTCGGAATTGCATCTCAAAATCCGGCTTCTGGAGAGATAAATTTATTACCATTCCTCCTGTCCTGTCCTTAGAACCAGTGGCAACATTATTGGCGACAGCCATGGAGCACCGGTGGTACCCGAAGGGTGCATGATTAGCCACCGTGGCGGCTTTTAACAAACCCTCAGCAGTCAAGTCATTGGTATATACATAGGCAGTTTTGCCGTCTTTGACCACTCTAATGCCCGCTCCTTTTTCCCGGCCGCTATTTATCTTTTCTATCTTATCATCCTCGCATAAAACGTTGCTGGTCCGCTTTTCTTCCACATAAACCTCGGCAAAATCGCCGCCTTTCTCTAAGGCTTTGTCCAAAACGATTGCCAAAAGATCTTTTTCTAACACGATGTAACCTCCAATAATAAACTACAGTATTACCTCTCTTAATCTGAGGTATAAGGAATAAGGTATAGGGGAATGTACCCGTATAGGAACTCCAACTATAAAGGCGGCTATTAGCCGCCTGAACTCACCAAATTTTAACTATTCGACACAATACAGCCATAATCCTGCTAAATGTCGAACGTCTACAGATTTTTTACTACTGATAGAAATAACAGACTAGATATATTATTGGTTTAAAACCGTTTTATTATGTCCATATTTTATAGGACATCTATAATTGATATCCCGTTCTCTTTCTCTTTTTCTTTCTCCAGGTTATACACCTTAGTATCAACCTTCACTATGGGGAAGTTCGGTTTCAAAGGATTCATAAATACCACCACCCCTTTTTGCTGGTTGGAAAGCAATACCTCGTTGCCTACGGCAAGAGCAAGCACTTTATCATAGAATATTTTGCCGATACGAATGTCTATTTTACCAGCTAGTGCATCCTGTAAAATCATTTCAGCGGCCATATATGGTGTGCGTTTGGGCGAATATACCCTTTTGGTAGTAATCGCATCATAGGTATCAGCAATCGCCAGAATCGAGGCGAAAACAGGAATTTTACCGTAACTCGCCGAGGACGGATAACCTGACCCATCCATACGCTCGTGATGCATCAGTATTGCATATTGAATAGATTTGTCCAAATTTTTGGATGCTTGACATAATTGATATCCGATAACCGGATGATTATTCATTATTCCCCGCTCCTGGTCTGTCAGACGAGCAGGTTTATTTAGAATCTCCTCAGGGATTTGCACTTTGCCTAAATCATGAAGCATACCGGCTATGCCTAGATTGTTCACTGTTTCTTTATCGTATCCCATCCATTTGCCAATCATTATAGCTAAGAGCGACACGTCAACCGAGTGGGTTAGCAAGTAGTCGTCTTTATCCCCTATTTTTCTCATTTGATCCAACACATTACTATCTGTAAATATACTGCTAGAGAAGGTTTTAACCGTTTCCGCAACTGCCCCCGCATTAATCTCTTTGTCGCGCTTGATGTCCGCCATAAAGCCCTCCACAAAGCCAAGGGCATTATTATAAACTTCTGTAACCTTAGCTTTGGCAGACATTTGAATTTTTTGTGGCAACTCTGCTTCTATATGTTTAGGAGGATCAGGAGCTTGGATTTCCTTAAAAACATATACATTATTAATGTTGCGCTTTTTCATTGATCCAATAATTTCATCGGTAAAAAGGGTACCCTTGCGTAACAGCAAGTGACCGGCCATATTAAATACATCTTGATCCAGAATCTGTCCTGTGGTTAATTCTTCCAGACTAATTTTCGTCTTCATCTTAATACCTAACCTTCCATTCTGAGGATCAAACCACATTAATTAGAAGTCGAATCATACTTGCCTACGCTTGATCCAGAACTGATATCTTCTGCTTCAAACCTGTCGTAGTAGGCATTAACATCCATATTAACCTCAGCGCAGTTGCTATCATAAGCCTGGGATTCTTTTACTGAAATCTCGCTAAAATCTTCGTTTTGACCACTGTTTTTTTCCTGCATAGGAGCTTCCACCCCTATACCCATTTTTTGTTGATTGTTTCTAACCATGGCCATTTTAATACTGTTGATTCTATATATACGTGGTGCATTTTCTATTTTAAAAATAAAGGATAACAGATTTAAATGAGTCCCACTGGCGGCGAGCTGAAAATTAGCAGCTTGTACCATCGAGACTTCACTTTTCAAAACTAAACTTCCTCTAACGACTTTGCCGCCACCTTGGTCAGCCTTATCATGTAAAGAATCCGAAGTTCCTTCACTAGGTTGAGATTTCTGGTCCTCTAAAGCCTTTTTGGCAAACGTGGTTTCTTTATAGCTTATGGACAACAGTTTTACACCGGAATCCCTGGCGCTCTGTTCCATAAAGATTATTATGTTTGGAATCATTTCCGATTGAGGTATTTCAAGGAGTATTTTCTGATAATCATACCATATTTGTCGCTCGTTTTCTACCCAATTTTTTCCTTGCCGGGCTTCTTTCTCCAGCTCCTGTATTTCATTGCTCAAGTTACTATTTTCAGCCTTCATTTGATTTATCTGGGCATTAAGAGGATGGAAAATAAAACCGTATAACAGATAAATTAATCCTACAACTATCAGGAGTCCAAGGAGCGCTAATTCGCGCTTTGATAAACTCACTTCTTTTCTGCCTCTAAAGTCAATTCAATGGTAAACTTGGCCTCGTCAGTCTTCTCATCCATTTTGGATAAAATTGTTACATTATTAAATCTAAAACTGCCTTTCAGACCTTTCAATAACCTGGCAACTTGGCTATGATCAGGGCTGAACCCGGTCACAACAACTTTCTGGGCTTTAATATCCACTCCCAGCATGATCACTTCAGGAGGTAAGACCTTATCGATTTCGCTTATCACATCGCTAAATGATACCTGTTCTTTCTGGATATTAATCACTTCTTGACTTTTACGATCTATCTCCTTTTTCATTTCCAGAATGGGCGTGAGTGCCACCATTTCATTATCATATTTTTGATATTCCGATTTCAAATCAGCGTTGACAGCTTGTTGGTATTTCAAATCTTTGCTTAGGGACATATAGCCAACTCCTGTCATAACTCCAATAATTGCCATAATCACAAACCCTAATCCCCAATAAAGCAATCGCGAATTATATACATCTTCTCTTTTCAAGAGGTTAATATTTATCTGTACCAAATCCTGCATCAAACCACCTCCCGGGCTGCCAGGCCTAGAGTCACAGTAAATTCATGCTTCAATTCTCGCTTTTCGACTTCACTAATATCCGAGGGAAGTATAAGCCTTGGCAATATATCAGCTACTTCAACCTTGCAGCCCAGTCCTTCAGTCAGTCTGTAATCCAAACCCCTTATGGCTGACCCCTCACCGCATAGCAGGAATCTGTCTATCCTCTCATTTCCGGTTTCATCCCCTAATTTGTAATATTCCACTGAACGTTTTGTTTCGGATATTATATCCTCTAATACGTAGTCATATTGCTTATACTCGCTTACTTCATGTTCTTTAAATCCGCCTTTTCCATAAAACTGATATAAAGCTGAACTGCTAAAAGGTAAGGAACGATAAAACACTAAGGTCACCCCTTTAAACACCGCTAAATACGAGCGAAATGAACCTATTTCCAAAAAGGCTAATACCGACTCAAGATTTCCTCCCAAGACTCTATATAAAGCCAGTGGTTCAATTTCTACCACTGCTAGTTTAAGCCCGGCAAATTTGCAGGCTATATCTAAATTCTCAACCTGGTGCCGACGTATCGCAACAAAAAAAACTTCAGTCTTCTTCCCTTCCTCATCCTCGAATTCCCTCAGAGGGCAAATATCTATAGCTGCCTCTTCCACAGGGATAGGCAAAAATTTCATAGCCTGATAATAAACCGCCTCCTTTAATTCGCAAAGCTTCATGCTCGGCAAAATTAAATTGCGAGTATATACCTGCTGCCCGGTAACTGCTGAAACTACCTGTTTTCCATTAAGGTTTAAATCCCTAACAAAACCTTTCATTTCTTTTCCCAGCCTCTCCGGGTCATGAATGATACCTGCATCCACAGTTTCTACCGGTGTAAGCATGCTGCTGTGTTTAATAAGCAGCAAACCATCTCTCTTTCTCTTCACCCGGGCTATTTTGATTGTCTGGTCACCTATATCCAAGCCAATTCCCGGCAAGCGGTTAAACAAAATGTATTCCTCCCATGTCATTCCGTTCATGATTTTGAGCATGTTCATTTTACAGGTCGTCGCTGGTTGGGTGCCCTGTACTCATGGAACCATGTAGGAACTAATAACGCCCCTGTTACCGGAATAGTCTCGTTCCTGAAAGTGACCAGTTATCGGGTCGATAGCACCCCCCTCATACCTATAGCTTATTTCCACCGCAATTTTTTTATAGGCACTCCCGAAATTTCCTGTTGAAATTAATTTATATACAGCGGGATTTGATGTGGCAGTGGAGACCCTACTAGCTTGCCAGTCTCTAATGACAAAATTCGGTGCAAGGGAATCGCTTAAATCTGGCCCAATTCTTTGCGGGTTGATATCTGGCGACAAATCTATTGACACAGGGAGAGCAGGGTCATCCCGTCTATTTACCAGTTGCAAATAGACCCTCTCTGCACCCCAGTCCACTCCTGCATCAGCAGCCTGCTGGGCTTGTTGAACCCTAAACTCATAATGGCTAATCTTTAACTCCATGCTCCCCGCCTCGATAGCAGCAGCCCCTAGCAGGCTTATTATCATTAACATAATCAATATCATTGGCATAAGGCTGCCCTTTTCAGAAATCAGCTTATCTTTTTGGGTACAAATGGCGCCCCCCTCCCCTATTTATCCTCTCCTGCCAAACTGGCAAGACGAGGACTAATGCTGCTGATCAGTTGATAAGTTCTGCCATTTACCGTTGCATCCGCAGTTATTTTCACCAAGCTGGAACTCCCACTAAAACTCAGGCCGCTTATATTTTCAGCGATGGGCACTTTAGCAGTTCCATCACGATAAAGTTGATTATTTGCCACATAATAATTGACTGCTTCCCCAGCGGCAGTAAGCAAGATTAGTTTAGCTCCACCTTCTTCTATTGACACAGCCGATGCACCTCGGATGTCCTCCATCATCTTCTGCGTAGCGCTGCGAACTGCATACTGAGCGTCGGAAGTTGAAGACAGCCTTTGGAAAGCATTGCTGCCTGTCCAGTAGATGCTCATCAGACCGCTCAAAATCAATGATGCTAAGGCCATAGCTACCAGCATCTCCGCCAAAGTGCTTCCTCTATCTCGCCCTCTCCCACCCATACCCGGCACCTCTAGTTCTTCTTTATCATAGTGCTCATTTTTAAGCTTCGCGTCTCATTTCCCTCCAACCAGCTTATTGTCACCGTAATATCATAAAGGTTGTTAAATGGAGCGTTCTGCCTTTCCAAACGCGTAACCTTATCCTTCATTCCAGCCCATGGGTATCCATAAGAAGGAAACAGATCCTGAGCTGTCTTTCCTGCATTGCTGTTATCAATTTTGCTCCGATCAGATCGCAGATCTTCCAGAATTGCCGTGGCATAATTACTGGCTGTCGTTTCCCGTCGGGCTTTACTAATCCAGCTTGCTGCCGGGGTAAAACCAGCCAGAATACTAACTATCATTAGGGACAGTAAAACAAGCGATGCCAGCACTTCGATTAGGGTTAGACCGGTTTCATTATTAATCCATTTTATATGCCAGGACATTACTATCCCTCAATTTCTTTCTCATTTTGACTGGGCTAATACGTATAAAGTGAATACCCAAAAATAGAAATCAAGATCTCAATTTCGTACATCCATACTAGCCAAGCTGCAACCGATAGGAAGGGGCCAAATTTTATAGCTGTTTTCCGATGCGCTTTCCCTTGCCAGAGCAAAATTGCCGCCCATATCCCTCCCGCCACAGAAGCAATAATCAAAGTAATCATAGACCCACCGTAACCAGTAAATGTTCCAATGAACCCGGCCAACTTAATATCTCCTCCACCCATTCCTCCGTGCGATAGTATGGCAATGCTTATACAAATACCCGAAAAAATGATAGCCCCTAGAGCAGATGACTTAATTCCGATCATATAAGGAGATAATAAAAGCCCAATGACAATACCCGGACAAGTAATAAGGTCTGGAATAATTCCTTCATCAAGATCGGTAAAGGCGGTTATAGTCAATATCGCTGTAAATATCCACCCCGTTCCTGTCTCAACTGAAATACCCCACTTAAGAAATACTAATAAAAAGGTGATTACGGTTAATATCTCCACCAGGAGATAGCGGGGGCTGATCCTGTCCCTACAATAACGACACCTGCCACCCAGCCATACATAGCTGATAACAGGCATTAGATCCCCTATCTTTAAACCCTGCTCACATGCGGGACAATGACTCCCCGGCCAGAGTACCGACTCCTTCCGGGGTATGCGATAGATAACTACATTAAGAAAGGAACCAATCAATAATGCGAAAATAATTACAATAATATTAACCATATAAAACCTCTCCCAAAAGCCATAAAGGACCCTTCTCAGCGGCTTATAACAACACCCCAGCCCTTACATCAATCAGTTGATAAGTTGGGTGCCTAGCACCATTGGCTCCTTTTTACAGGTTGAGTGTCCCGCACATCAGTTATATCCCGCAGTCACTTTTGGAGTAACAACAATTTGATCTCCAGTTCTCGTAATCGTATAAACATCATTATTTTTGGGATCTTTAGGTATGGCTTTTAAATATTTTTTATCTAGTAACGTATGAGTACTGGTAGAAATATCCCCGGTTTTCAAAGCAGTGTTATCCACCTCATTTGTCATATATAAATCAGCAGCTTCTTCAATCATTTTGATATTGGCTATATTTGCTTTCTTTTTTGAATCATCTAGTACTCCTGTATACTTCGGAATTGCAATAGCCGCCAGGACCGTAAGTATTGCCATAACAATTATTAGTTCCAAAAGCGTAAAACCCTTCTGATTCTCTTTTCTCTTCACAATTTCTTTTATCATTCGATAACCTCCCCCAAAACAACCGATGGGTTCTTCCGAAAAGCCCGATTATCCAACCATATTCATCATATCGAACATAGGTAATATAGTAGCGACTATTACTCCCCCTACCATTAAGGCAACCACCAGGATAAGCATGGGTTCAAGTACAGCCATCATGGCATCAACTGTATATATTAGCTCACGTTCGTAATAATCAGACATACGCATTAGCATTTCATCCAGAGAACCGGTTTCCTCTCCAACCGCTATCATCTGTGTTACCATTGGCTCAAACACTCCGGTTTCCATTAGAGGATCAGCAATAGTCTGGCCTTCCTTGATTCTGGTGCGGGCTCTCGATATAGCTCTTCCTATCACTACATTGTCCACTACATCCTCCGTCACTTCGAGGGCTTGCAGTACAGGTATACCCGATTTGACCAGCGTGCCCATAGTGCGAGCAAATCGGGCTACAGCAATTCTGCTTACTGTTTTCCCAATAATCGGCACCTGTAAGGACAGAGTGTCATAAATATATCGCCCATTGATGGTTTTGCCCCAACATTTCATCAATAAAGGCAAGACTATTATTCCTATCACGATGTGAGGCCACCACTTCCCCAAAAAGGCCCCCATTCCTAATAGAATAAGAGTCGGCATCGGTAACCGCACCCCGGAAGACTCAAACATGCTTACAAATATGGGCATAACGAAGATAATTATAAAAAATATCACCAGGACGGCAAAAGCAGCAACAATCACAGGGTAAATTGAGGCTGACTTCAGCTTAGATTTAATCTCCTGCTCCCTCTCCAGATGATAACTGAGTCTCTCTAAGACCACTTCCATAACCCCTCCCAGTTCCCCAGCCCTTATCATACTAATGTATATCTCTGAAAATATCCCAGGATGCTTGGCAAACGCCTCCCATAGAGCCAATCCGGCTTCAATGTCCTCTCTTATTTTAAGTACCGCATTTTTCAGCCTTTTATTGGCAGTCTGTTCTCCCAAAATTTTAAGACTACTCATTATAGACAGCCCTGCCGCCAACATTGTGGATAATTGCCGGTTTAGAGTTACCAGGTCGCGAGTCCTCACCTTCTTTAGGCCGTATAGATTAAAATCAAACCTCAGATTACTGCTTATAATAGGCGCTTCATTTAAAAGGACTATATAGTATCCCTGGCCTAGCAGGTTTTCAATCACAATGTTTTTATGTTCGGCTTCCAGTATGCCGACTTTCAGCCGACCCTGTTGATCCCTCACACGATATTCAAATTTCAAGACTCTCCCCCGTTAACCTTATATTTTAAAAATGTTTTAACCTGACCACTAATTATGCCCCCAAGAAAACTACTTTCATTATCTCTTCCAGGGACGTCAAGCCCTGCCTAGCTTTGGCGATACCATCATTTCTAATGCTAATCATACCTTCTGCCACTGCAGCTTCTTGTAGGTCATCTTGGCTATCACCTCGATTTATTGCAGCGCGTACCCGCGGGCCCATTATCATTATTTCGTGCAGGGCTATCCGGCCTTGATATCCAAGCTGTCTGCACATATTGCAACCAATCGACCTATAAAATACTTGCCCGCTTTGCTCTGGTATACCAAGCCTTACAGCAGCACTCTTATCCAACACATATTCATTGCAACAGTTCAGGCAGAGTTTACGAACTAGACGCTGGGAAACTACCCCAGCCAGAGAGGCAGCAAGCAAATATTCTTCTATACCAATATCAGTTAGGCGAGCAACTGTACCCGCAGCGCTATTAGTATGCACAGTAGACAATACCAAATGCCCAGTCAGTGAAGCCTGTACCACTAACTGCGCGGTCTCGTAATCACGAATCTCCCCCACCATTATTATGTCAGGGTCCTGCCTTAAAACAGAGCTGAGACCACTGGCAAAGCTAAGTCCCGCTTTGGGATTTGTCTGTACCTGATTAATACCTTCCAAGGTATATTCGATGGGATCCTCTAAGGTGATTATGTTTTTATCTACAGAGTTGATTTCACCAAGAACGGAGTAGAGAGTTGATGTTTTGCCTGAGCCGGTAGGACCAGTGACCAGAAGCATTCCGTGCGGTCTTCGGGATACCGAAAGTAGTCGTTCATTATTAACGCTGCTTAATCCTAAGTTATCAATCTGAGTAATAGCATTCTTTCGATCCAATACTCGCATTACCACCTTTTCTCCATGAGAGGTTGGCAAGGTGGAAACGCGGAAATCAACTTCTCGTGTCTCAATCATCATACGGAAACGGCCATCCTGCGGAATTCTTTTTTCAGCGATATCCATACCCGCCATAATTTTAACGCGAGAAACGATTGCCGCCAGAGATATTCTAGGCAAGGTTAATACCTCATAAAGCTCCCCGTCCACGCGGAACCTGACCCTAATATCTAATTCCTGGGCTTCGATATGTATATCACTACAGTGCCCGTGCACAGCCTGAATCAATATCGAATTCACAATGCGGATGATAGGAGCTTCATCGACAACGCGCAGTGACTGTGTTTCTTTGATTCCTGGAGTGGTTTTGCTCCCACTCTGCTTGAGTTCGCTCAATATTTTTTCCATGTTGGGATCCATTCTAAATGCCAAGTACTGGCGTATAGCCGTATCCATCTCTTTTTCAGTTGCCAAAACCGGCACCACTTCTAAATCAGTAGCCATACGAACATCATCAATAGCCTGATGATTCAATGGATCGGCCATCGCTAGTGTGATAACATTTTTCTTGCGGGAAATAGGCAGGATCTTATGAAGGCGGATTATCTGTGGAGTTAGGAGCTTGACCGCTTCGGGATCAATATTAATTTTACTCAAATGTACGAAAGGTATTCCCAGCATATACTCCATAGTTTCGATTAGCTGCTTTTCGCTTAAAATACCTCTTTTAACCAGAATATTACCTAATTTCTCACCAGTTTCAATCTGTTTCTGAAGTGCAGACTCAAGCTGTGCTTCGGTTATGATACCAAAGCTGGTCAGGATTTCTCCTATCATCCTGCGCTCTACACCCTTTATTCTCTCCGACCTGTTTTCCATATTGACCTCCTGCACTGGCTTAAGCAAAAACCTCCGAAGAAATAGCTTTTATCAAAACTAAATTCCTAATACCTGTGCAAGGCAATACAATATCCGTTATACAAACAATTTAGCAAAATTTTTTCAAATCCTTTTTGCCAGGTTTGTATATATTTCTATATTAAACCATATAATCCCTTTATTTGGTTTAGTTTTTTTGTTATTTTTTTCGCTCAATTACCCACCAAAAAGGAACCCTCAAGCAATAAGGCTGGATATTATAGCGAGACTTTTTTCGACAGTTCTAGGGGGGAGGAGGGAGGAGGGAGACATACGATTAGTATAATAACTAAGGAGAACGTAACCAGATCAATAATCCGCTTTAAAAATAGGAGCTTTGTATTGCGTGATCCCTAAACATCATAACGTGCTGCAATAGGCATTCTACGTCCTGCTCCAAAAGCCCGCGAACTAACTTTTAGTCCTGGTGCCGCCTGTTTTCTTTTATACTCGTTATTATTTACCGTCTTAAGCACCCAATGAACTGTTTTGGGATCATAACCCTCTGCTATGATATCAGCAGCGGATAGATTCTCTTCAATATAATAATTAAGAATAGCATCCAAAACATCATAGGGGGGCAAGGTATCCTGATCCACCTGGCCAGGCTTCAATTCCGCCGAAGGGGCTTTCTCAACTGTTGCCATGGGTATTACTTCGTCGTCCCGGTTAATATATCCAGTAAGTTCATAAACCATAGTCTTGGGAACATCAGCCAGAACACTCAATCCACCGCACATATCTCCGTACAGGGTGCAGTAACCAACCGCTATTTCACTTTTGTTACCAGTAGATAAGACCATCGAACCATACTTGTTGGCAAAAGCCATGAGGATATTACCTCGAATTCGAGCCTGAATGTTTTCTTCTGTAACATCCGACTCTTTCTCTGAGAAATGTTCTTTTAGATTTCCTATATAAGATGAAAAAATATCAGCTATAGAGATAATCTTGAAGTCTATATTCAGGTTACAAGCCAGGCTGCGCGAATCATCCACACTACCCACTGACGAATAAACTGAAGGCATAGATATACCTAGTACATTTTCTTTGCCTAGTGCAGCTACTGCCAGACAAGCTGTTACTGCCGAATCTATCCCTCCTGATAGACCAATAATCGCCCGTGAAAAACCACATTTACGAAAATAATCACGAATTCCCAGTACCAGGGACTGATAAAGCGATTGCATATCATTTTGGGGATAATAATTACTTCTGCATCCCTTCTGATCAGTGCTTATTGTATGCACATCTTCTTCAAAAGCAGAAAACAATACTACCATTTCCCCATCTTTATCTACAAACATACTGCGACCGTCAAAGATAAGCTCGTCATTAGCGCCTACCTGATTGACATAGATCAAAGGTACCCCATAACTTCTGGCATGCTTACTCATCAGCCTAAATCTTACGTCTTCCTTATTAACAAAATAGGGCGAAGCAGATATATTGATCAATAAATCGATTCCTTTTTGAACCAGTTCCTTAATTGGGTCTAAATCATAGCTAACCGCACCCCGCCACAAATCAGTCTCATTCCAGGCATCCTCACAGATAGTAATTCCCAGCCTAAGGCCTTTGAATTCTATAGTATCAATCCCAGCAGCAGGCTCAAAATATCTGGCCTCGTCAAATACATCATAAGTTGGAAGCAAGGACTTGTGCTGGGTCAGTAATATTTCTCCCTGGTAAATCAATAGAGCCGAATTATATAAGCTGTGACCGATTGAATTGCTGGTAGGAACTGGGCTCCCGAATAAAATGCCTGTTCCTTTATATTCCAACGAGAGCTTAAGCACTTCCTGAATGGCTGCTTTCACCTGGTCTATGAATGCAGGTCTCTCTAATAAATCACGAGGAGGGTATCCTACCAGGTATAACTCCGACAGTATTAATAAATCAGATTCCTGGGCATGGCAGATTGACCATAGCTCAGCCAACCTTTTTAAGTTAGCTGTTATATCACCTACCACCGGGTTTAATTGAGCCATTGTTATTTTCACCTTTTACCCTCCAATCTATTGCTTATGAGTTCAATGCCTGAATAATTTCATTTAAAACCGCATCCATATTTTTAGCACTGGTGTTTACCCTTATATCCGCGCAGGCATAGAATCTTTCTCTTTCCTGTAATAACCTTTCAATATCCTCAACGCTAACATTTTTATTTAAAAGAGGTCGGGTTCCCCTTTTGCGATTTACCCTATTGAAGATATCCTCTGGACTAGCATCCAGACAGATTAGCATACCGTTTTCTCTTAGAACGCTAACATTTTCATCGATAAGGACAGTTCCCCCTCCGGTAGCGATAACAATATTTTCGCGCATACTGACCTTACGGGCCATTAAAAGCTCCTCAGAACGAAATCTAAGTTCTCCGTAACGCTTAAATATTTCCGCAACAGATATGCCTATGACCAGTTCTATCTCCCGATCCATATCGACGAATTCCATTTTTAATTTTTGTGCTAATCTAACGCCGATTGAACTTTTGCCCGTACCCATAAAACCAATTAGAACTATATTTTTACCCATTTCCACACCTTTTCTACGTATTCACAATAACGATCATAGTTCTCCTGAATTTGCTCTATAAAATCCCCGCCGAATTTATCCAGAAAAGCATCCGCAATCCCATAAGCCAGCATGGCTTCGCCAACCACACCAGCAGCAGGAACTGCGCAGATATCGGAGCGTTCCACATCTGCCTTCTGTTCGACCCACTGGTTGGTATTTACGCTCACCAGTGGTTTGTAGAGCGTCGGAATAGGTTTCATATAGGCTCTAGCCCATATGGTTTCCCCATTACTCATGCCGCCTTCTATTCCTCCGGCATGATTGCTCAGTCGGAAAACCCCTCTGTCTTCCTGGTAATGTATCTCATCATGTACCTGTGATCCAGGGGTCTTTGCATTGGCTATCCCGTCACCTATTTCTAAGGCCTTGATCGCAGGAATACTCATTAGAATTGCACTTAAGCGAGCATCCAATCTACCCTCCCAGCTGGTATAGGTACCAAGCCCCGGCGGTACGCCTAATGCCCCGACTTCAAAACTTCCTCCTACTGATTCTCCTAGCAGCCGAGCTTGATCGATAAACTCTATCATCTGAGCTTCTTTGCTCTTATCGGAACAACGCAGAACAGATTCCTCCACCCGTGCTTGAAAATCCCCCAGTCCCTGTCGGCTAACAAGCTCCGGTACTACCTGCACCGTACCTATGGATATCACCTGACTGTATATATGTATGTCGAAGCATTCCAGGAACTTACGAAATAATGCACCCGCCGCCACCCGGGAGGCAGTCTCCCTAGCGCTGGCTCTTTCCAGGACATTCCGCATATCGGCATGATTATATTTTATGGCTCCAGGATAATCAGCATGTCCGGGCCGGGGACGCTTAACTTCCCTTTCCCCGGTCTGCATCACCTTTTCCACCGCCATAATTTCTTGCCAGTTTTCCCAGTCCCGGTTCTCTATGCTAAAGGCAATAGGGTTGCCGGTAGTTCGACCCGCCCGAACCCCTGACAATATTTCCACTTCATCCGATTCAATTTTCATGCGGCCGCCCCGTCCGTAACCCTTCTGCCTTCTCTGGAGTTGCTCATTAATATAGCCTGCACTGATTTCCAGGCCGGCAGGAAGCCCTTCAATAATGCTAACCAGAGCCTTGCCATGTGATTCTCCTGCCGTAGAAAACCTTAACATTTTATTCCCCCTATTTCTTTCTTATATATCCGCCTTGAAAATGTTTGGGTTCCATAAACACCACGAACGCGCCGGGTTCCATATCATAAATCTTTTTAGTTATCACCCGAGCCACATCACGTTTTACCACCATGTTTAAAACTAGCTTAAAACCAGCTTTACCCTGAGCTTCCCAAGTGGTAACCGGATAGCCCTGGGCACGCAGTTCATCCACTATATAGCCATGATCACGATCAATGGTAGCCTGAACCCCTCGGAAACCCAGCGCTAGACGGTCTTCTATAACGCTGCCCACGACCACTCCCAGGGAAAATCCCAGGCAAAATACCCCCAACTTGACCGGATCATTTAGTGCGCCCACCACCATTCCCAGGGCTACAGTGTAAACCATTATTTCAAAAAAGCCGATAACGGCCGCTGGCCATTTGTCTCCCCTGATAATTAGAATCATGCGAATCGTACCTAGAGAAACATCGATTATCCGAGCAAAAAATATAAACATAAGCTCTAAAATCATAGATTTCCTCCTAATTCCAATTTTCTGGTGGGCTTTCTGACACCCTGATGCGCCCAGCTGCAGGATTAACAATAACATATCGCCGACTATTGCTGTTCCCTAAAACAACTGTTCCCCCGGAACTGGGCACCCCAGAAGCTGCAAAACCGCAGAAAGGCAATGACTCTGCATTTTCAGGGAAATTAGTAGCACCCACAAAATTTATCCCCGGATTGAGAAAACAGGTTGACTCCCCGATTATCTTATATTTTGCATTATTCGGATAAAATACTACTGTCCGTGGCCGACCAGTGCTTATCGCTTCCTGACGGGCCAACTTAAGCACAGATGCCATTTTCTGTGCATCCGCATTAAGTCTAACTGACGCCAGGATTTTGGAAAACTGAGGTGTACCCAATGACAATACAATCCCCATCAAAGCCATGACCGCCAACAATTCCAATAAAGTAAATCCTTTATTGTTTCTTATAATAATTAAGAACCACTTCCTTCATAAAACCAATTGGCGGTTTGGCTCCAGTCAGAATTTCAAGAGCAAGCGCCCCTTGGTGAACCAGCATAGATAAACCATTAATGGTTTTAAGATGTCTTGCCCGAGCCATAGCAATAAAACGGGTAGTGAATGGGTTGTACACCAGATCATATACCACCGTATTGTGTGACACCTTATGCAAAGAGCTAACCGGTACACTTTCAACATGAGGGAACATACCCATTGGAGTACAATTTATAATCAGGTCAGCCTCCTGGCTTAGATCTGAAAACAATTCCTCACTCATCCCATGGCCCGTAGCCACGCAATTGTGGAACTGACCAACAAAACGAGCAATATCTTGAGCCTTATCCAGGTAAATATCTAAAAAATCCATTCTGTTGACTCCAGATATGGCCAATTCATACGCCAGCGATCGAGCCGCTCCCCCTGCCCCAATAAACAGAGCTCTTTTTATATAGGAGACCCCCTCATCCACCAAGCTAGCCCGGAAACCTTTGCCGTCCGTATTATAACCGGTTAAGCGGCCATGTTCATTTTTAATAAGGTTGACCGCTCCACAAGCCCTAGCTTCCGCCGATATATCATCCAAATATGGGATAACCGCTTCCTTAAAGGGTACAGTAACATTTATACCCCGCAAGTTCAAAGCTCGCACGGCAGCTACAGCGTCTCCCAGCCTCTCAGGAGCAACCTCAAATGGCAGGTATACATAATTTAGGCCCAGCCTTTCAATGGCGCGGTTATGCATAAGGGGCGATAATGTGTGCCCAATGGGGTTCCCAATCACCCCCATCAGTATTGTATCATTATTTATTATCATTTTACGAACCCATCCTTTCCCGTAACCTTCCTAAGCAAATAGCGTAAAACAAACAACTCAAGTGTACGGTTAATTTTGGTACCAAAAAACTCTCTCCTGGCTAGAGGTTTTACCAAGATTGTAAACAGGCCAGCCCGGTTTCCTCCTAAAACATCAGTAAATATCTGATCTCCAACAACTGCTACTTCATTAGCACTGACCCCCAAAAGAACAACGGCACTAAAAAAAGAACGGCGCCGGGGTTTACCAGCTCGATGGATAAAGGGTATACCCAGCCTATCAGCTACCCTTTTGATCCTTTGCTCACCATTATTTGATAAAATGCAGGCTTTGAAACCTTCCGACTTGATTAGTACGAACCAATCGTCCACCTCTGAACGTAGTTCGTCACTGTTCCATTCCGTTATAGTATTGTCTAGATCAATGATAAATGCGCTAATGTTTCTTTCCCTAAGCTTGTCTCTCGGAATATCAAGTAAACTATCAACATAGATCCGTGGGTATAGCAAATTAATCATCCAATTACCTCATCAATCCTGTCCTAGCATATAATTCCTAAACAGTTGGGCTGATAATTCCGGGGCAACCGGGTTCATATATATCCCAGTAGCAATGTCCACTCCTGCCGTTACCAGTAAGCGGGGGGTTATTTCTAAATACCAATGAAATCCAGGGATATAGGGTACGTTAATCGGTGCACTGTTTAGCATATAATTATAAGCAGGATTTTGCAGACAATCAATCATAGCGCAGGTGTATTTTTTGCAAATCATAGCTAGTTCATTAATTTCAGCTTCGCTAATGGCTCCGAAATGCTCGCAATGCTCTTTGGGTATTACCCAGGTCTCATAAGGAAATCTTGATGCATAGGGGCATATGAGCAAAAAATGCTCAGTTTCATAAACCAATCTTTCTCTAGCGAGCTTTTCCTGTCTAATAATATCGCATAATAGGCATGAGCCATTTTTATGATAATAATCGATAAGCCCCGAATTTTCCTGGGGAACAAAGGGTAATCCCATCACCTGGCTATGGCTGTGTTCCTGTGAAGCTCCAGCAAAAATACCCCGATTCTTATACATTTGTATGTATTTAATCCTATCGTCCTGAGACAAAATGTTATAGCGCTGCTTAAGCACCTTAATAATCATCATTATTCTTTCTTTATCATACTCATGCAGGTCAACTCCATGTAGAGGTGTCTCGAGTATAACCTCTTGTCTGCCCAAACCGTTATAATTGCTGTAAATACCATTGTGTTTTTTCTCAAGAATACCATCTAGATGAAGTACTGAGAATTTATTGGGTATAACTCTGATTGACCAACCTGATGCGTTGGCTTCCGAATCACCATGCCGAATAGCCATAATTTCTGGCGGTGTGAATTCCTCATGGCCCTCACAAAAAGGACAGAAATTATTATTAGAAGTGGTTTCAATGCCCCATTTATTAATCGGAAATTCATGGGGTTTCAAGGCCATATCAGCAACAATCCCCACCCAATTATTCTTTACCAGATCCCTTCTAATCTCTGCCATGTATTGCTGCCTCCTTAGCCTTCCCTATATATGATTACTACTTTATAATAACTCAAATTCGTTTTGGTAAAAACATAGTATTCAAAAATAATTATAGTTAATTCCAAGACCAAGGCACTTAATTGTATAAATCATTTTAATCTTAGTTAGATGTTCCCTTTTCATTTACAGTTTATGACCAATGATATAATGTTAGAGTTACAAATACGATTTATGCCCTTTTCCTAAATTACCCTTCATTGACGCATCCAGACACCGCGGGCAATTCTTCCATAATATGTTATTATATTTGTAATTGACAGAATAGTATCCAGCATATAATATGTAAAGTGGTGAGAATGTTTCAAAAATTGCTAAATCTCTATGGAAAGGAGGTATGATTCGCCAGTTTGCTGACGTTCCCCCTGAATCAGGGCGCGGGTTATGAACTGGTAGATATGTAATTACTCTAACCCACAGAGAATACTGGATATCGTAAACCCAATAACTAGGAATATTGAGATTTACTGGCAATAGTTTGCTGACCAATTAAGAAATCCTTGAGGAAGTGGAGAACATTCCTGGTTAGTCCAAAAAGCGCAGCATGGTATGTAGACTATTCGGACTATTTAAGGCACCAGGATCTAGAGAGAGAAAAAGCAGAATTTAGTGTGCAGATTATGGAAAGTAATGTGATTCGACAACTTATTTAGGTATTGGAATCATAATAAAATTTAAGGGGGATTTTTAATGTCAGGAGATCATCATCATTATGCAAGTCCTGGACCCGCTGGATTAGTAGCGTTAGCAATGGCGTGTTTTACTTTCGGTGCTATACACACAGGTATGGTTGCCGGTTCTGCTGCACCGCTTCTCGGATGTTGGCTTTTAGGCGGTTTTGTTGTTCAGTTTACAGTAGCTGTAATTGAGTTAAGAGATGGCCATATGACAGGCGGAAACGTCTTCCTATTCTTCTCAGCTTTCTTCATGCTTACAACTGGTCTTGAATTAATTCTCAAGACTATCTTGGCTAAGAATGGCATGACTGCTGATAGCCATCTTGACGGTTGGGCTTGGCTTACTTTGTCTATTGCCTTAACTCTTTGGTCACCCGCATATTTAACATCAGTGAAAAGTATGACCTTCCTTGTAATAGCAATTCTACCAGCTTGCTGGATTATTACCGGTGTTGATATCGGATATCTGCCGAAGACTTGGTCATATTATGATGGCGTTTTTCTATTCATAACCGGTTGTTTCGGTCTATATACCGGAGCTGGTATGATATTAAATACTGCCTTCGGCAAAACTATAATCCCTCTAGGCAAGCCTTTTATTGCCCCACAGGCTCATTAAACCAGATTAATTAAGCAGAAAGCCGGCTTATAGTTGGCTTTCTGCTTTTTTGTTTGATGTCAAAAGGGCACATTTCTAATCTCATATCAGCAATATCAAGACACTACTTTTTGGCCTCATTTTTTAGCCTTGGTTGGCTTCCAGACGTAATTCTCTTATTAATTTATTTACGGCTCTTTTCTCAATTCGAGAAACATAAGACCGTGATATTCCTAATTTGGTAGCTATATCGCGCTGGGTTTCTTTCAATCCGTTGAAAAGCCCATACCTCATCTCAATCACTTCACGTTCCCGACCTGAAAGAGCATCCATCTTATCCTTTACTTTTTCCCCTTGCATCCTGGTATCTATTATCTCCAGTATCTCGCTATCGCTTGTAAGTATATCCATTAATGATATTTCGTTGCCTTCCTTGTCATGGCCAATGGGATCGTGAATAGACACCTCCTGGCGCAGCTTCTTAATGTTACGGAGGTGCATCAATACTTCATTTTCAATACAGCGGGCTGCATATGTGGCTAACCTTACTCCGCGGTCATGGTTAAAGGTCTTAATTGCCTTAATAAGTCCAATTGTGCCTATTGATATAAGATCCTCAATATCTTCACCACTGCTGTCATACTTTTTTACTACATGGGCTACCAATCTTAGATTATGTTCTATCAATTTATTGCGGGCTTCAAAACTACCCATCTGTAGTTGGTCCAAATAGAGTCTCTCATCCTCGGCCTCAAGAGGTTGGGGGAAAACCTGATTGTTTAAATAACCGAAAAGTAAAAGAGTACCTTTGACAACAGCAGCAATCGCCAGCGTCCAGTAAAGGATGCTCAAAAAATACCACCTCCATAGTTTTAAGCGCTCTATACTATATGAAGGTGGAGGTCGAAATGTGTCTTAAATTGATATGTAAATTATGGTTTAATAGTATTTTTGAAAAGATTAACTGTAAGATTTTGCAACTCATTATGATTTAGGATCAATATCTATTTCGCCTTCCTGTCTAAAAGTATCATGTTTGTGCTGGCGGTTGCGATTAGGTTTTTTTCTTTATCGTAAGCTTCTCCCACCAAATTAATAATAGTCTTCCCCAGTGACTTTATATATACTACTACTTCAAGTTTGTCATTTTCGAAGATGGGCTTATGGTAATTGACACATAGATCTATAGTCGCCATCTCAATCTTTTGCGTAGCAAGGTAAACAAGAGCACCAAATGTATTATCAAATGCAGCAGATATGAAACCGCCTTGCATAGCTTTTCTTGGATTAGAATAGATTTCCAGAACAGGATAAGCACAGGTCACACTTTCCCCCACAATATATTCAATGAATTCTCGTTTCATTAATTCAACACAGTTTGGAGTGTCTACTACTTTCAAAATTCCATCTGCGATCATCGATTCATAATCAGTATATTTAATCATTAATCGTCCTCCCCCATTATGTTTTCATAAGAAGCTGCTGACACTTAGAGTTTTTCACTGAAATATACTCTTCACGCTTATAATTATAACAAAATTACATATTCTCAAATATACTACATTAATCCATAAAAAGGTAGCAGCCCTAGCTTGCTAGCTATCAACCGGCTTCTACTCCCGGTCAAAACAAAAAGTATCCCACCCGCCATTGATATGCTCCCCTTAAAATAGACAGTTGAAATAACAAAATTTTGACTGTGAACCGAGAGGGGAGTATTTTTTATGCCACATAAGAGTAAGCTGCCAC
>PHAA01000039.1 GCA_002840245.1 Firmicutes bacterium HGW-Firmicutes-15 | reverse complement strand
AAGGGCGTTTACCAGTTCATCACCTCGTATCATGTTGGAAAGACTGGGAAGCCCCATCAAGATAGCGGAAAGGTCGGCAGTCGAAAAAACCTTTCTATCAATCTTGTATTTCTGCATGATTTCAAAGCCGCCACCCACTCCCGATGTTGAGCGAACAGGAATACCCGCCATGTTGATAGTGTCTATGTCGCGGTAGATTGTGCGGGGTGAAACCTCAAATATATCTGCTAACTCCTGTGCGCCTATACGCTCTTTATCAAGGAGTATCATAATAATGCTAACAAGCCTGTCAACTTTCATCTGATAGCCGCCTTTCCAAAATTTCTTGTTATCATTGTAGATTGTTGCCATACTGTTGTCAACAATAACAAGGTATAATAAAAAAGCAAACAAATCAATCTACCTATCAGGAGGAAACACTATGCAGAAAAAAGCCTTAGTAATAATTGATATTCAAAATGATATAACTAAGAATTATAAGGATATTATTGACAATATCAATAAAGCTATTGATTGGGCAGTCAATAATAATATTCATGTTATTTATATAAGGCATGAAAATTTATCAGCCGGCACGAGGACTCTTAAACCCAATACATATGGGTCTGAATTAGCTTCAGACTTGAAAATAGTATCAAAAAATGTTTTTACAAAATACAAAGGAAACGCATTAAGCAGTGAAGAATTTACAGACTTTATTAGTAAAAATGAAATATGTGATTTCTACATTACAGGAGCAGATGCTGTTGCTTGTGTTAAATCAACCTGTTACAACTTATGCAAAGCAAATTATGGCGTTAATGTCCTATCAGATTGCATTACCAGTTATGATAAAAGGAAAATTGACGAAATGCTACGCTATTATGAAAGTAAAGGCAGTAAAATCATTAGTTTAAATACTTGTTACCTAATCACATCTTTGAAGCACAGAAACATTACTGAACTCAGTCGATGAAGAAGGCCGACTAACCTTGGATTAGCTCTCAACGGCGAACTAGAGCTACGGCGAATCCGTTTTATTTGGCAATAAGTTTCAACATTATGTGCGAGAAACAATATCTACAGAGACTGAATCATTTGTTTATATGATCCCCCCTGGAAAATCAGCTCGGCTAATGGAACCATGGAGAAGCAAGGGGACGGTTCTCTTGCTTCCGGGTTTCCTGGGGGAATTTTTGCTATATCTCTAAAAATGTAATATGATTAAATAGTTATATTGTTATTTTGTGCTTATAGAGCGGAAACTCAATTAATTACGAGTTGCACGCTCTTTTTATATTTATATGCGGGAAAAAATGCAATTAAAAATATTAATTTTCAGCATTAGGGGAGAAAAAAGATTGAATTTAGAAAAACTGAACATCATCACACCTATCCTGAAGGCTTTAACCGCTAAAGGATATACCATACCTACGCCTATACAGGAACAGGCTATACCCATCATCCTGGAGGGCAAGGATCTGGTCGGGTGCGCGCAAACCGGTACGGGAAAGACAGCTGCGTTTGCGGTTCCCATATTGCAGATTCTTTATAAAGATAAGTCAAATGTAAGAGGACTGCGCACCATCAAAGCTTTAATATTAACGCCTACTCGTGAGCTGGCAGTTCAGATTGGCGAAAATCTGTCGGCTTACGAAATACACACCAAACTCAGGCATACTGTGGTTTTTGGCGGGGTATCACAAGTTCCCCAAACAAATGCATTAAGAGCGGGCGTAGATATTCTTGTGGCAACTCCAGGTCGGTTGCTGGATCTGATGAACCAGAAGTATATAAAACTGGACCATATAAAGATATTTGTGCTTGACGAGGCAGATCGTATGCTTGATATGGGATTCTCACATGAAGTGAACAAAATTATAGCCCGGCTGCCAGTTAAAAGGCAAACCCTGTTGTTTTCTGCAACCATGCCGGCGGAAATTATCAAGCTGGCAGATACTATTTTGAACAACCCGGTTAAGGTGGAAGTAACTCCGCCATCGTCGACGGTGGACGGCGTCCTGCAAACCGTTTATTTAATCGATCAGATGGACAAAATCGCTTTACTTATAAAGCTGTTAAAAAGCAGGTCCATAGATTCCGCACTGGTATTTACCCGTACCAAGAACAGAGCCGATAAGGTGGTCAAAGCACTGGCTAAAGCCGGTATAAATGCCCAGGCCATTCATGGGGATAAATCGCAGGGGGCCAGACAACTTGCCTTAAACAATTTCAAGTTAAAGCGTACCAGGGTGCTAATAGCCACAGATATAGCCTCAAGGGGAATCGATGTGCAGGAGCTGTCCCATGTTATAAATTACGACCTTCCCGATGTACCTGAAACTTATGTACATCGGATAGGTAGGACCGGCCGGGCAGGACTGGGGGGAACGGCAGTGTCATTTTGTGACAGAGAGGAAAGGGAATATCTACGCGATATAGAGAAACTCATATCTAAAAAAATTCCGGTCATAAAGGATAAAGCAAATTTGATGAGTGATGCTGGGGAGGAGTTCATTTGAAATAGGTCATTAGCAAGATCATAATTCTAGCCTTCTGAAAGAAGTTTTTTATTCCTGTTAAAAACATCTCTAATAATTCCGTACCTTGGCTGTAACTAGCGACTACATCAGCTTGCGGAAAAGTCTTCTTCATCGATCTGTGCCAAGAGATTCTGCATGTCCGTCGTCAGTGGAACCTCAAATTGCAAGCGGGCCAGGGTACGGGGTTGTAAAAAGGAGGTCCAACCTGCATGCAAAGCCTGACGCGCTATAAGCCTTGATGGCTGCCCATAGATTGAATCCCCACAGATGGGATGTCCTAAGTGACTCATGTGGATACGTATTTGGTGGGTACGACCAGTTTCCAGTCGGAGACTGAGCAGTGTAAAATCCTTATATCTTTTTATGACAGTAAAATGAGTTATGGCTGCCTTGCCATTTTCGAGGACCTTGCGGAAAATAGAACTACCCGGTTGGGCATATCCAATAGGCAGATCAATACAGCCCTGGTCTTCGAGCACCACGCCTTCCACCACTGCATGATAGCGGCGTTGAACCTGACCCTGCTTTTGTTGCTTAAACATGGCCTGATGCGCATACTGACTCTTACCCACCAGCACCAGGCCTGAGGTGCCTTTATCCAATCGGTTGATAGGACGAAACAAGCGCGACTCTCCACGCTGGCACCAGTAGTAGGTAACGGCGTTGGCGAGAGTGTCTTCCATTTTATCCTTTATAGGATGAACAGCCATTCCAGCGGGTTTATTTATTACCATTATATCGGCATCCTGGTAAATTATATCGAGCGAAATGTCCTGCGGTATGATATGACTGGTTTCATCAAGGATCAGATCAACCGTTATGCGATCACCAGGTTGGAGACGGTAGTTGGTGTGGGCAAACTGTCCATTGACACGAATCTTTTCCTGAACCTTCAGCCGTACCAGCAGCGCACGGGATACGGGCAGTTTCTTTTTGAACACGTCTCGCAGATAGGTTAAATTGTCTTCCGGATCAACCACATAAATCAGCATATTATCTTTCATAATATACATATTAACAGATAATAGATGTCAGGCAAGCAACTCAATCTACGGTAACTGTTTTCCAATAAATCCTTGCCACTCACTCGAAAAAAAGCACCGGCCATTATCATACGGGTACACAAATTTCACAATGATGATTGTTAACCATTTGGACTGTATACCTTTCGATGATTGGTCTTGCTTTATCAAATTGATATCCTTGCTTTAGTAATTCTGGAAAAATATCGATCCATGCCTTCTGTACTGCTTCTGCTGTATGATTAATTATAAAGACAGCATATTTTCCTCCAACAATATTACCTTCTCTTACATTGCCGTCAGTTACTGAATAGTCGTTTGAAACAACCATGCAGGTATCATAACGACAGTTTTCAGGTTTAGTAGTTTCAGGATTATCCTGAGCAATTCCTAAGATTATGGATTCGTCATTAGATAAATGATTAAAATTTGCCCATTTTTTTAATTCTTCCATTGTTTTCACATTGTTAATTCCATAAGGGCCAATCTGCCTTATGTAAGCAATCCGATATGCTGGCATCTTTTCAATTACAATATCCATAATTCGTTTTCTTTCCTCCCTTAAAAGAATAAATAAATTCTTCATTACAAAATTACTACGCTTTAAAATAGAAAGCAAAGCATTTTTTAAAATATTTGACTTACTATTTATAAACTATTTCTAAAACATGTAATTAAGTAGCATTAAGCTGATATGGTACAAAGAGTACAGTAGATAAAATTACCGCTATGTAAACAACTACCATAAATAACCAAAGGCACAAACCCCTATATAATAGGTTTTGTGCCCTGCTTTTGCATTTTATTAATTAAGGAAATGAACATTATGTAAATAAGTTGAAAGTATCGCGCTCGACCACCATATTACCGGGGCTAGTTTACAAAATGTTGCCTAAGTATGCATTAGATGAATCGAGTATACTAGTACCAGTAAGGAAAGGGGTGTTACTATGAGTCTCTTTACAGAGATCCTAGTGAGAGTTTCTATTATTGTTGCAGTAACTAACCTAATTGAGTTTTATGTCATAAGTAGAAAGCATATGGAAATGACATTATTACTTTGCGTCGAAATTATTGCGATAACAGTAATACCAATAGTGATAAATGTCTGGTATTCCTTTTACACCAGAGGAATAAATTTGGGCGATTTTATAAAATAGCTTTGTGTTTTTGCTCGCTTACTGCCGATGGCAATTAGAGCCTACTACTAGTCCAGACCCACATATTTTCTGGTTTATTTAACAGGTAGATATATTGCGCCGGTTGGGTTGATTAAATCAGACCTGCGTTCATAATTGCGAGCAGTTACATTCTTGTAATTTTCAGAATTATTGCTTTGCGATAATGATCCAGAGGCGGTGCCCAGATACATTTCCAAGTGCAGCATTGAAGTACCAGAGTTGTTGCTAATAATCTTTCCTACTACGTCTCCCCTATGGACAATTGTATTAACAGATAATGCCGGTTCAATCTCACAATAACGTGTAATAGTTCCATCCGTATTTTGCACTTCTACTGCACTTGTATTTTGAAAAAACAAACTCGTGCGAATTATTTTTCCGTCGGTCATTGCATATACGAGGGTGCCATTAGGTGCAACAAAATCGATAGCAGCATGTGCCCGGCTATTTGCTCGGGGTGCTCCAAAATACCTGGCTCCGCCGGTTGGGTCTGTGGTCTGCCGTCCTTTAACTGGCTGCAGCCACGTGTTTCTATTCTGCCAGAAATTCGCAATATCATTTGGGCCAGTATTTGAAACTATATGGGTACTTTTGGCCCCCCTCGATACACTGGTATTTACTCTAACATCCTGTACTTCATTTCCAGAGGATGGATTCAAAGCGATTACTGTATTTTCCTTAGTTTCAGGCTCACTTGCAGCTGGTATAATGGTTTCACCATGTTCTGCAACGCTAGTATCGGTGGGAGTACTCAGTATAGAATACAGCCTATTCCAGGTTTGGGGTGTAGTTTGAGCAGATCCCAATACCTCATTCAATGCGAGATTACCAGCTGCACTGTTGCTTCCGCCTTGTTTAGAAGAAAACTGTACAGTCACTACAATCGAAATTAATATAAGTGTTGCTAATACAGTTATTAATGATAACTTCTTAGCTGAACGTTCTCCTATCATTTTAATTTAATATCTCCTCATTATTAGTAATTACCTCTCACAATTAACAAATCAATCTGTATATAGTAAACTTTTCGACAATTTCTATCAGTTACCTTTATTTATGACATGGTAATTATTACATATTGGCTTTTTAATGGTAATTTATTATTCCATCTCTTCAATACGCTGTCGTAGTCAAATATGCTCATTATTAGGTTCTTCTTTGCTGCGATGTTCATCGATCAATACACCAACCTCCAGACACATTTCTCGAATGTCCCATTATATTTAAATTCTAATCAACATTATTTGCATCGACATATGACTTTGGCATCATCAATCAAAGAAGTGATCTTAATTTCCTTATCAGTGTCAAGAACACTAAGACAAGACAGTTGCTTTGTGAAAAATGTTGTTAATATACCATAGTGGAACCATTATGGTATGAAGTAAATATAATATCATACATACACAATATGCTGTTATGGTTTAGGAATGAGATGAATGGAAAGGAGGTGGTGAAAGGTTTACCAGTTGCACTTGGCATTATCGTTTCACTAATATCTGGAAGTAGGCAAATTATACGTTTTCAAGAGGTTTTACCTGGGGACATTACAATAAGTGTGAAAATGACTTTGTCACCGAAGATGGAAGGTTGAAAATGTAAATAAGGAAGAGGTGTAAAAAATGAATGAATACCAAATAACGTTTTTATTCTATGTTTTCATCTACTACTTGCTTAAAGTCGGAATATGCGCAGCGTGCTACCTTGTGACTAAACTTTTGAAGAAAAGAGCTCTACAACGCCATGAACAATATAAAATACTTTTTATGAAAAAACGAGCTGATGAACTGGAAAGATGGAAAGTGGCATATGGTTCATATGATAGGCAAAAAGATATTCCAACACTTGAAGCCTTAGAATTACCCAAACTAGTGACTAATCAAAATTCATTTACAGCATATTCAAATGCCAGTAAAGGATATTTTAAATTTGGGATGTCGGCATAATATGTTTGTGAATGACTAAGTGTATTGCAGATGAAAGGGGGCGGAAAATTGGCTATTATAGCAATAGGAACTGGTCTAGCAGTATCTATCGCCGCTATCGGCGGTGGTGTTGGAATGGGTTTGATTGGTGGCAAATCTGTCGAATTAATCTCCAGACGGCCGGATGAAGGTGGAAACATTAGAACCATTTCCTTCATCACCATGGCCTTTATTGAAACCTTGACGATTTATGGTTTGCTGACCGCATTATTGTTATTTCAGAAAATACCATCTTAGGTTGGAGTTCCTAAATGCATATTAAAAATATAACCAATCATACCTTATTGGGAGGGCGGTAGGGCAGGTATTATATAAATAACGAAACCTTGATACTATCGCCCAATTTACTTGAGGCACTAGGCTTACAAATGTTCATTATTATAGATGTCGTTTAATCAACATCCTTAACAACCTTCATATGGTCTAGAAAAATATATAATGTTTATAGCCATCCGAAATGCTGAGGGTTTAAAAAAATAAAAGAGTAAAGTGTAAAAAGCTGTGGGGTGAGTATATAGCATACTATGTATGCTACTTAAAAAGTCATTAATGCTTTATAATTAAATGGTATTTTCATGCTAATATGCTATTGTTATATCGTGGATACTAATTAAGGAGTTGGTAGAATGGGTGGAGTTGCTTTTGGTCAAACCATAAAACATCTGCGGAAGAAGGCAAAAATCGCTTCAAAGAATTTATCTACACAGGTAGGAAAAGCATCAACGTATGTATCGCAGTTAGAAAGGGGTTTAATAAAAAATCCCGATTACAACACTTGCTATAAGCTGTTAGAACTTGTTGGCGTAAAGCGTGATTGTATTGAACAAGTGCTTATCAATCACGGTTTTATAAACGAATTGAATATATCTATTGATGATATCGAGAATATGACTAGACCTGACCCTTTAAGTAATGACAGTCCTCAAAAAGTAGGAAAAGATTCAAGAATTTATGACGGTAAATATAGAGATACAAAAGATAAGAATGAAAAGATATATAGCATTTTTGGTGTTTTGGTAGATACCGATATAACAAGAGCCAGTGTAGTTATTAATAACGTCTATAAATTAACTCAGGATGAAAATAATTTGGACTTCCTATGTGCCATTTTATCCTTTAATTATGCACAATTGCCTCCTGAAAGCAGGGATGAAATCTTAGCAAGATTAAGAAAATGGTTTTAAAACCCGGAGGATATTCCCGCGCCTTTCATGTATTTTACGACTACATTATGAGCAACAACTAAGTTAGGGTCATCGAGGTTGTGGTAATTGTTGGTCAATCGTCTCAAATAATTATTTAGCAGTATATTTTCTTAAACATTCCTGTATTCGTTGTCTAAGGATAGTCTGGTTTGAAATTTCTACATGGCTAAAGTTCATTTGGGAATTCTCTAGAAACAAATCCAATAGCAATTCAACAATCATACTGTTTGTTATTTCCTGGTCTTTCACAGAGCGACTGGTCATTATCTTCATCCGAAGCTTATTGAGAGCATCATGGGTTTTATCGGATACCTTATACCCCCTGTTTTTAGGCACGATTTCATCCGCAGAATTATTTGGTACAGGCAGTTCAATAATAAACTTTTCTAGTAAACCGCTTATAATGCTTTCTTTGGTAATTAATTGAAGCTTATCATGGGCATCACTATCTCTAATATCGATGGCCAGCTTCAAAACCGGATTACCTTCGACATTATATAGATTCCACTGTACCCCGTTTGTAGACACCAAGTATTTTGAAGGTGATGCTTTTGCTGTAGCAGATATTTTGGGTGGGAGCTGGCTCAGATCAGAATACAGAGGTCTAATATCAACTAATAATATAGGAAGTAACTGGGCGAACAAAGCATATGAAATATCACTCCCCTGCTTTAATCCCATTGGCTTGTAATCTGCAACAACTTCGTTCAGGTTTGATAAATTCCAGCCAATTGATTCAAGTACCGGGCTAACAAATGCTCGGTCTGTATTCCTCTCATTTAAACCTGTATTAGTAGCTTTTAATGTGGAGCATAAAGTAATTAAAGTATCTCTAATCATATAAAAACCCCATCTTTCATAAATTTATATATATTATATATGTTAAGTAACGAAATGTAAAATGTTATATAAAAATAAATGATAATATCATTAGCTAATGATAATTAAAGAAACTAAATATGAAACGATAATGATAATTAGTTATATAAACAAAAGAACAGTATTATAAACATTAAAAATTATAAGCAAAAATATAATATAATATATCATTGTTTAAAAAGTATATATTATATATACTTTAACTAAGATAACGTTAATTTAAAACCTATAGCAAGTAATTTTATATCTATTATTTAGTTAGGAGGTATATATAATTAACGGAGATTTAATTCTCAACCAGTCAAATATATTGAATCCACCAGTCACCGCAGGTGTTAATAGCGATGCACATTTAATAGCAATGTTTTTGTCCAGTCGAAAAAGAAAATCCATAAATACTGCCTATGTCTATTCTGGGGTTCTGAATGAATTTTTCGCCCTTTTGGGCAACAAATCTATTCGCACAATTACATATAGTGATCTGGTGGACTATTCCGAATACCTGGCTGCGCCCGATTATGATCGTAATCCTGCAACGCTGGCTGTCAGCACCCAGAACCGCAAAATAGCCACTATTAAGAGCCTTTTTTCCTATGCTAAAAAAATAGGATATGTCACATTTAACCCGGCTGAACCCCTGGAAACAAAGCGGGTAGACTCTAAAATAGCCCAAAGGATTTTAATGGAGACAGAATTAGAAAGCATTGTCGTGGCGGCTCAGGAAACAGGGAAACTCGCTTTATTGATTGTAATGTTTTTCGCCTGTACCGGTTGCAGGGTAAGTGAATTGGCCAATGCGATGTGGAGATCCATATTTATCGCCCCTCAAGGGGAACGATGTATAACGATAACTGGTAAAGGTAACAAGGATCGGCTTATCAAAATACCAGATCTGTTATGGAATACAATTTTAGATTACCGAGAAGATAAGGGGCTTCTATGTGAAATAGATGGGCAATCCTACTCTCCATTAATAGTCAATAAATTTGGGAACAATATGTCCAGCCAATTTATCTGGAAAATAATTAAAGACGTAACGACCCGGGCTGGGGTAAAGAAAAATGTTTCACCTCACTGGCTCAGACATACGTTTGCCACGGAAGTCGCGAAAAATAAAGACAGTAATCTTTGGCAATTACAAAATGATTTAGGGCACAGTAGTATCCGAACTACAGAGGGATATGTTCATATAGCTCAAGGAATGGCCGAAACCAGTGTTGATCACCTTAATTACCTTACTACTTTGGAAAAACATATTACCAAGAGAGACATATAACTGTCCGTTAAACTACAAAAAATAAAAATCCACCATATTGGCAAGTAGTCCATTCTTCGGCACCTATATTATCTACGGCCTGTCGCAGATCATGTTGCGATGGAGTTAATTCCGATTGGGTTCCTTCATTATAATATGCAATAATTTTGCCTTTTCTCAGCAAGGGCGTATTTTTGCATGGAAATTTTTACCCCCTGCCCGATTATCTCAGATTCAAGGAAGATGTCCTTCCCCAAGAAATACTTACCTTTTAGCGGTGATAATCTATAGGATGCCAGCACATAAGTTTACATAATAAAAATTATTGTTAACCAGCGTGCAATACATCACCGTTATATGACCCAAAATATTCCGCATTAACAGCAGAGGCTGCTGAATGGCTCGTCAGTACCATAGCGATCATTTATGATAGTTTGCTATTCGGTTGCCGCTTTCAAGGGGCGAAAACAGGCATATATTACATGGCATTTTTGTGGAAGGAGCATGGGGCTCAACCTTTTTTCCAGTAGTTAGTAGTAATCAGCTTTTATCCGACCGTTTATTCCATTGCGCTGGCATTCAGCCAACTGCTCATCCGATCCATAGAGGATGGCTAGGTGAGTCAACTTCCCACCGATTTGCCGCTTATGTGCCCCCCCGGTTCTCATTCAACTGCTTTCAAAGCTTCCACCATATTAATACGTTTGAGCCTTTGGTGCATAATAAGCATGACAACAAGGGAAAAGGCGAAGGTGAAGGTAGCGGCCAAAATATAGCTGGCCGGCTTGACTGTGGGGTCAAACAGCACGCTGGGGGGTGCTAGCGCAGTAACGATGAAGCCGTGCAGGAGCAGTCCGACAACGTAGCCGATAAAAATACCGATTATAGTCAGGATCATCGTTTCGCGGTAAACATAGGCCGTCACCTCGCGGGGATAAAAACCCAGCACCATAATGGTTGACAATTCGCGTATCCTCTCTGAGACATTGATGTTTGTCAGGTTGTACAGCACCACTATAGCCAGCAGCGAAGAGGCCAGAATTAGGACCAGCACCACGATGTTTAAAGATTGGGTCAGATCCCCGATCGCATTGCCGGCGACATTAGTATTCACTGTGCTCAGCACGACGTCTTTCTCCAGCATGCTTCTTGAAAAGAGGCTGACGCTTTCAGCGGTTTGGTCCCGGAGCAAAATGTAATCGCTGTTCGGGCGGTATATTTTGCCGAAGATTTCTTCATAATAGGCTGGAACCATATATAGATAGTGTCCGGCGTAGTTCTCCGTGATCCCAGCGATTTTAATGGTTTTAAACGTGCTGTCGTTGTCCTTGAACTCGAGCTCGTCACCCACGCCCGCCCCGAGAAGGAAAGCGAGCTTCTCTGTGATGACCGCTCCATTCCCCAGGACGATGGGCTCTTTGCTTTTGCGTTCCCGCAGTTGGTTGATCGTGAGGAACGCCGCCACATCCTCGGGCACGACGACAGAGACTGTCTGGTCAAGTTGCCCAGGTATCTGGATGACGCCCTGTTCTAACCGCGCCGAATAAAGTACGGCGATGCGGCTATCGCTCTCAAGCCAGCCGTTGAAGGCCTGCAGATCTTCTTTGGCGGCATTCTCGTCAAAGATCACAATAGAGTCGTAGCGGAAAAGCTCGCTGTACTGCTTTACAAAAAGCGAACTGACCGAATCGCGGATTCCGAAGCCCATAAAAATCAGCGCGGTGCACCCGGCCACCCCGATAATTGTCATCAGCATGCGCTTTTTATAGCGAAAGATATTTCGGCCCGTAACCTTGTAATTGAAGGATAGACGGCGCCATAGCGGCGTGAAATGCTCCAGAAGGATGCGGTTTCCGCTCTTCGGCGACTTAGGCCTGAGCAGGGCTGCGACATTGTCCTTCAGCGAGGCTCGGGTTGTCAGAAAGGCGACAAAACCCGTGCAGAACAAGCTAATTAACACAGCGATCACACTGAAGACGGGCGATAGCATGGGAAGCTCCTGTTTAAAGAGAAAATTGGAGGAATAGGCATCGAAAATTACCGGCATCAGTATTTTCTGTCCCGCGACGATGCCGATCAAACTTCCGATCAGGCTGGCGAAGCTTCCGTAGGCCAGATATTTTTTGATGACGTCCCAGTTCGAATAGCCGAGCGCTTTCAGCGTTCCGATCTGCAGCCGTTGCTCGTCCACCATGCTCGTCATAGTGGTCAGAGAAACCAAAAGGGCGATCATAAAAAAGAACACCGGGAAGAAAATGGACAGAAGATCCATGCTCTCGGAATTTTGGATGAACTGGAAAAAGCCCATTTCCTTGTATCTGTCATTTATAGTGTAGTCGGGCACTTTGAGCCTGGCGAGATCGTTTTTAGCCTTGCTGAGTTCAATATTGCCCTGCTCGATAGATTTCTGTGAATCGGGCAGCTTGTCAATGTACTCCCTGCGCCCTTTTTCATAATCGGCTTCGCCGTCGAGTATCTTCTGGTACGCCGTCTTCAGCTGGTCCTCGCCTTTTGCGCGTTCTGTCGCAAGGGTTGCCCTGGCATCTTTGAGCTTTGCCGCGCCTTCATAGTATTTTGCCTGGCCGTCTGTCAGATCTACTCGGGCTTTATTCAGCTCGGCCTGCCCCTCAGCCAACTTGACGTGACCATCTTCCAGTTTGGCCAGTCCGTCCTCATATTCCGCTTTTTTGGCGTTGAACTCGGCCCTCTGCGCGTCCAGCGTCTGCTGGCCTTCGTTCAGCTGGGCTCGCGCGTCGCTCAGCATGGGAATGGCGTCGAGGGCTGTCTGACGCTGGGCTAGTAGCACGTCCCTCTGCGTCTGAAGTTCCGATTTATTGCTCGCAGCCTGGTCTTGTTGGTTCACCAGATCTGTCTGCTGCGCCAGCAAGGAAGCTTTGGCAGCTTGTAAATCAGTTTTTTGCGCTGCAAGGCCCGCTTTGCTCTTTTCAAGCCCTGCCTTTGTTTGCAGCAACTGCACTTTCTGAGTATTTAGAGATGTCTGCTGATTTTCCCAATCTGTTCTTTTGATTGTCAAATCCGCCTTTTGCCGTGTGAGCGGGGCGAGAGCTATGTTGATCTTGGCGATTTTAGATGGGATGGCATTCAGCTCGGCCTGCGTTTCGGGGGTGGGACTGGCGGCAATGCTAGCTTCCAGCTCGGCTTGGCGCGCGGTCAACTCCTCACGCTGCGCGATTAAATCCGCGATTTTTCTATTAACACTGTTTTGCTGTGAGTCATTCGTCGCAAGGTGGTCCGCGGTTGCGGTTAGAGATGAGTTCAACGAATCCAGGTCCTTGTCCAAATCCGACAGCTGGCTGTCGATCTGGGCGATGCCGTTGTCAAGAGCCGCAATGCCTGCATCAGCCTGCTGCAAACCCGATTCGACCTGGGTCAGTGCTGCCCTTATCTGGGCTAGTCCGGTATCGATCTGGGCCAGTCCGGCGCTGATCTGATTTAGTCCGTCGTTGAGTTTGTCCAGCCCGTCGTAAAGCTCAGTCGTTTTTGCGGCAAGCTCGGCTCTGCCGTCGTAGATCTTCTTCTGGGCGTCATCAAGCTGCTTTTGGCCGTCCGCAAGCTGGGTCTTAGCTTCGGCGAGCTTTGCCTCCGAGTCGGCTAATTCCGCCTTGGAATCACCCAGTTGCTTCTCTCCGTTTCCTAGCTTGGCGTAGCCGTCGTCCAGTGTAGCCTTCGAGTTGAGCAGTTCCTCCTGCCCAAGGGTTATTTTTGCCTGCGCGTCTTTAATTTTTATGTCAAAGGCAGTCTTCCCATCCTGGTAGTCCGCCCACCCCTTGACTAGCTCGACTCTGGCGTCATCCAGCTTATTTTTCGCGTCGAGCAGTTGTTGCCCCGCCTCGGTGATCTCGCTCTCTGCTGTGTAAATCTCAGCGGTTCCTTCCTTGCGGTATTGTTCAAGCCTTGTTCCTGGCCGGAAAGCGAAAGAGTGCTCCATTTCGTCCGCATGTGCCTTCATCTTGTCCTTGTATTCGTCAGAATAGGTATCGAGCCCTTTGACATCGCTGAAGGTCAGTCTCGCCAAGCTGAAGTTTTCCATGGTGAAGTTTTCTTTCGCGATCACGCCAAAGCAGTCCACAACCCCGTCTCCGATGGCGGTTGAGCCTTTTTCGTCCGGCATCAGGTATTCGGGCGAGTTCACTAAGCCGACAATGACGAAATCGTAATTTTTCAGTGCGTAACTGTCCCGCAATTTATCAGGGACAAAGGAGATGCGGTCGCCGATTTTAAAACCCTTTTCCCGCATTATCCCGTCCAGGGCTAGTTCATCCGCTCTCTCGGGCAGCCTGCCCTCGAGGATCTCGTACCCCGGCAGTCTCCCCAGGGACTCTGCGCGGACAATCAAGTCAGAATCGCGCTGGATCAAATCGGTGCGGTAGCTGTAATCCAGGATTTCAACCCCTGGAACGGAACCGAGAATCAGCTCGTCTTCCATTGCCAGGCCCAGCGGTGACGTAACCGTCAGGTCTTGGAGACAGTACTTGTCCGCGTAGGTGAGCAGAGTGTTGCGCATGGTCGGGCCCGTCACATACATCCCGACAAATATAAACGAACCCAGGGCGATCATCAACATGATCGACATGAAACGCGTAATCGATTTTGTTAATTCCTTAAAAAGATCCTTGTTTAATGCTTTTTTACGCATGGCCAATACCACCTACCATTCAATAGCATCGATGGAAACAGGATGTTCATTGACCTTAATTTTTCTAACCTTGGCGTCGTTGATCTCTATCACTCGGTCGGCGATCGGAGCAATCGCCTGGTTGTGAGTGATCACAATGACGGTTGTCCCAGTGTCCTTGCAAGTGTTCTGCAAAAGCTTTAAAATCGCTTTTCCGGTCTTGTAATCCAGCGCGCCCGTCGGCTCGTCGGCCAGCAGCATTTTCGGTTTTTTCGCCAGCGCCCGCGCAATGGCCACGCGCTGCTGCTCGCCGCCGGAAAGCTGTGCTGGGAAATTGCCCAGGCGGTCGACGAGGCCGACGCTCTCTAAAACCGATTTTGCGTTCTTGGCGCTGGGCACGATCTGCGCCGATAGTTCTACATTTTCTAAAGCGGTCAGATTAGGCACCAGGTTATAAAACTGGAACACAAAGCCGATGTCCAGCCGTCTGTATGTCGTCAGCTCTCTGAGAGTGAATTTGGCGATATCCCTGCCGTCGATTAATACCTGGCCCTCGTCGCAGGTATCCATCCCCCCTAGGATATTGAGTACCGTCGATTTGCCGGCGCCCGAGGGACCGACAATCACTGCAAATTCACCTTTTTGAATGTCAAAATTGATTCCGTTATTTGCCACGATAATCGTGTTACCCATTTTATACCGTTTGTAGCATTCAACCATCTGAATAAAAGGCATAGCATCAACTCCAAATCGCATAAATTTATCTTTGCGAGTATAGGTATAATTTCATATTCTGTGAGTATGAAGAAGTCTGAAACGTACCAACAAAGGGCACTGACGAGCATGCCAAGAGTCGTTTCTCTCATTCTTTACGCGTAAATGTATAATTATGCTTAAAGGTGCAAATTAGTATAAAAAATGTCAGCACACCAGCGGCAACATCGGCAGATGATTTATCGAGCGGAGGTAGTTTGGGTTAAAGAGGCTTAATCAAGCTTATGACTGTTCATGCAGCGAAGGGCTTGGAGTTCCCAAAGGTGTTTCTTTGCGGCCATGAGGAAGGCGTGTTTCCATCTAAGAAGATCGCTACCCTTGAGGGCATGGAAGAGGAACGGCGTCTTGGCGTTCACCCGTACGGAAAAGGCATTGTTCCTCACCAATGCAGAGGGACGGAATCTGGATGGCTCGTATCGGTATCCGTCACGCTTCATCTTTAATGTGGACAAAACCCTGCTTATTTACACGAACAAACTGGACGATAGCCTGATATATGAAGCAAAATGGAATATCAGCAGCAGCGAAAGAATGCTGGAATCGTCGGCTTCTAAACTCTCCTTGAAGCCGGGCGACCGAATCGTTCACAATATCATGGGCGCTGGAAAAGTGGTCGATATCTACCGCGATCAAGCTGCCTATTTGATCAAGTTCGATGACCTGGAAACACATCGAAAAATCAACTTTAAAGCAAAACTGGAACTATTTCATTAAATCTATATTTCATCGAGCCGGTTGTGGTATTTTATCAATATTAGTGACCTAAATTACTCAGGCTCTTCATAATAATATCTCGATCCATCTGCTGCATTATAGTATACGCGATATCTTTTCTTGTTAATGGGATCGATAAATGATTCTTCTGTTTTTTCATATCCATTTGGGATTTCATTGTTATTAGACATCTTAAATCTCTTATCAAAAATAAACCAAGATAGTAATGCTATCGCAGCCAAAATGATTAATAATATCATAATGACTGCAATTTTTCTATAATTACAGCAGTTCCATAGGCAACTACCTCTGTCATTGATTGTCCTATGGAACTTCCATCAAAGCGCATCATCACGACAGCATTAGCACTCATATCAGCTGCATTTTTAACCATCCTGTCTAATGCTTGCTTTCTCGAATCCTCTAACATTGTAGTATATTCATGAATTTCTCCACCCATCAATGAGCGTAGAACTGCTACGATATTTCCACCAAGTCCTCTACTACGTACAACCACACCAAATACCTGTCCTTTTACTTCTTTAACTTTATAACCTACCAGATTTTCTGTTGTTACAACAATCATAATTAAGTCCTCCTAAATGTTAATTATTCTACTTGGTCAATGGGTAAGTATTAAGCATTTTTTTCGTCTAACTTTTCTTTCAAAATATTAAGAATTTTTTTATAGTGTTCCTCTTCTCTTAACGGCATGAATGCAGGATTTTCACCAACCATCTTGATAAAATTCATCTTAATTGCTTTATCATCTATAGGAGTGCTGGTTCCAATAGTGATATTATCCTCGAGCCATGTATCTACCTGATTAAAATATTCATTTCCTTTTAATCTTAACGGATATTGGTATCCACAAACAATGTTTACATATTGCTCCAATGCATTTAAGGCCTTTTCTTTCTCTTGCTGCATCAAATATCCCTGTGCTGCCACGATATGAATTCCAAAAACCGCATTTGTCAAAATTTCTTTCATCTGAAAAGAATCAATAATCTGAATCCCCTGAGAGTATATCTGTTCAAATAGGACTGGTTCCATCATGTGTAATGAAAGATAACTGTTTAACAGCGTTAACGTATCTATAACATTCTGATAGAGTAATACTTGATTCACTCGATTGGCTTGATCAGTTTCTCCCCGCATTTGATATGCCATAATAAGCATGACATCATCTCCACTATATGGAACCAATTTATCATTTAATAAACGAATGACTTGTTCGCTATTTCCCAAAGCCATCTCTGCCAATGCTTCCATGGAATTAGCACTTTTAAAGTCACTGATAATATTCGATTCCTCCTTCACTCTATGACTAAGCAAAATACATTGCTGCAAAATATCATTTTTTATATCCTCAGTTTTTGCCAGAATCGTGTGGTTCAGTAACAATTGGATCATAGACAGTAAAAAAGGAAAGCAAGAGTAATATTTTTTTATTGTCTTGTTACACTGCTCCATTACTTCGTCAAATGGTTTGGCAGCAAATTCATGTGAGAGTTGGTTATATATTTTTTTAATATCTTCTTTGGTTAGTTGTGGGGAATATCCCAACAATTCATCAACTGAAACATTAAAAAAAGTTGCCAGTTCCGGAAGTAGCAAAATATCCGGATAACTTTGTCCAGACTCCCATTTAGAAACAGATGCTTTAGAAACGCCAATATACTCTGCTAACTTTTCCTGAGTTATTCCCTTCTCTTTTCTTTTTTGGACAATACATTTACTCATATTTAACTTATTCATATCTAATCACCTCAAATATTATTCTATCCCTTGATTCATTTCCTGGCGATGGATTTGTAGTTGATTTTAGTTGATTATGTTAACTTACAAGAAACATTTTACGATGATAAAAGCCCTGCTTCTTTTAGTTAAGCAAGGCTTTGTATAAATTAGTCTTACTTTGAGTAATTCTCAAGATGAGTATCACTGCTAACATTGTTATCAAGAATTTCTACGTACCCTTCGGAACCGTTGATGTGAATTCGCTGCCCGTCCCGGATCACATGAACCAGTCATTACTATTCTCGAATTTTCTCTATAATCTCACTAACACAATGCTCTATATCCTTATTGAAGCAATCAAGAGTTTTATCACTATACTTAATATACAATGGAACTCTTTCCTCGTAAACGTCCTTAAGACTATTTCCTTTCTTTATTACAATACCTCTGGTTGTTATATTTATTAGCCTCTTTTTGATTTCTTCATATGGAACATGCAAATAAAAAATCTGTCCATCCTGTTTAAGGACATTCATAGCTTTTTCTGAATATATGACACTTCCACCTGTAGCTATAATACAATTTTTCAATTTTAAATCAGATATAATTGTCTCTTCAATTTTCATGAAATTTTCAATGCCATTATTATCAATTATGTCTTGTAATAACCTACCTTCATGTTGTTGTATAACAATATCTGTATCCACATAATCCATTCCTAAAGCTTTCGCAAGCAAAACACCTAAAGTGCTTTTGCCTGCTCCTGACATACCAATAAGAACTATATTCATATTCTTCCTCACTTTAATTACAAGAATATTATTCCATAAGCATAATATCATATTATGTGTATAGTAACCATTGACACTTCCTCTTCTGTTAGCTATTATTTAATGCAAGCAATCACTTGCATGGAGGCTAATATATTGGATGATACAAAACAAAGAATAATAGATGCAACTATGTCACTGGTTCGAGATAAAGGTTACGTAGCAACTACAACGAAAGATATTGCAAGACTGGCTCATGTTAATGAGTGTACAATATTCCGCAAATTTAATAGCAAAAAAGAAATTGTACTTTATGCTTTTCAACAGGAGCAATGGAACCCCAATATCACACCAGATATTTTTCGAAACATAACCTGGGACTTAAAAACAGACTTAGAGATGTTTATGGGAAATTATTTAGAACGAGTGACGGCTGATTTTGTAAATCTATCAATCGGATTGAGGGCACCCCAAATATATTCGGAAACTTCTCCCCTAATTATGAAAATACCACAAGCATTTATTAAATCACTGGTTAGTTACTTTGAGCAAATGTATCATAAAGGAAAGATTCGGAATAGTGATTTTGAGTGCATGGCGATGACAATTTTCTCATCCACATTTGGATTTACTTTTTTAAAAGCTTCTTTTGGTGATAAATTATCTAACGTGAAAAAACAGGATTACATCAAAAAAAGTGTTTCACTTTTTGTTGATGGTATATTGCATTTAGACTAGGCAATTTATGGTACTATCTGAATCATTTAGTACCATATAAAAATAATTAATATGCAAGCAAGTACATGCTTGATATGGAGGGAGCCATATGGAAATCAAAGGATCTGAATTATTTGTAAAAGCATTATTGGAAGAAAATGTTGATATTTTGTTTGCTTATCCGGGTGGTCAGGCTATTGACCTATTTGATGCATTATATGACCAGGAAAAAATTGAGGTAGTCCTTCCAAGACACGAGCAGGCTTTAGTTCATGCTGCCGATGGTTATGCCCGTTCGACTGGCAAAGTAGGAGTATGTTTAGTAACAAGCGGGCCAGGGGCTACCAACCTGGTTACTGGTATTGCCACTGCAAATTATGACAGCGTACCTTTAGTGTGCTTCACTGGACAAGTGCCAACAAATCTAATTGGCAATGATGCCTTTCAAGAAGTGGATATTGTCGGGATTACCAGAAGTATAAGCAAATACGCTGTAACCGTTCGTAATCGTGAGGACTTAGGAGCAATTATCAAAAAAGCCTTTTTTATTGCAAGGACTGGTAAACCCGGTGTAGTTGTTGTAGATTTGCCCAAAGATATTCAACGTGCCTATGGAAGCGATGAATATCAAGGTGAAATCAACATAAGAGGATATAAGCCTAATACGGGTGTTCATCTAGGACAAATCAAAAAAGCTCTTGATGTATTAGGAAAAGCACAGAAGCCCGTATTCTTAGTCGGAGGTGGTGTAAATATCTCCCATGCCAATAAAGAAATGAAACAGCTCGCGGAACTTACTAATGTCCCTGTTATCACCACTATCATGGGAAAGGGCGCCATACCTACTGACCATCCATTGTATGTTGGGAACATAGGGATTCATGGAAATTATGCTGCCAATACGGCGATCAGCCAATGTGACGTGCTATTTTCTATTGGTACCAGATTCAATGACCGCATTACAGGTAAAGTCACCGAATTTGCCAAGAATGCTGTCATTATTCATGTTGATATTGATTCGGCTTCTATTTCCAGAAATATTATGGTTGATATTCCGATTGTTGCAGATGCCAAAATAGCGATTAAAGCACTTTTAGAAAAGGCAACTGCATTGAATAATCAAGCATGGGTGGACCAAATAACTGCTTGGAAAAAATCCTATCCTCTAAGTATGAATTACCAGGGAATGACTCCCCAAATAATCATTGAGAAAATAAATAAATTATTCAAAAACTCTATTGTTGTCACCGACGTGGGGCAAAATCAGTTATGGACAACTCAATTTCTCGAATTGGATGAAAACCGGCAAATGTTGACTTCTGGTGGCTTAGGGACCATGGGATATGGTTTTCCGGCAGCCATAGGTGCCAAAATGGGAAATCCTGATAAAGATGTAATCGCAATTTGCGGCGATGGCGGTGTGCAAATGAATATCCAGGAACTGGCTACAGCAGTCGTTTATGAAATACCGCTAATTCTTTGTATATTAAACAATGGCTATCTCGGTAATGTAAGACAATGGCAGGAAATGTTTTTCAACAAACGCTATTCCAGCACCTGTCTAAGATACCGCAAAAGGTGTAGTAAAGATTGTCAAAATCCAGATAAATGCTGTCCTGAATACACCCCTGATTTTATAAAGCTGGCAGAAAGCTATGGGGCCAAGGCCATTCGGGTTGAACAGGTATGTGATATTGAGTATGCATTCATGGAAGCCAAAGCCAATACATTTACCCCAACCATTATAGAATTTATAATTTCACCAGAAGCAAATGTTTTGCCGATTGTACCCGCTGGAAATTCTCTAAGCGAAATGATTATGGAGGATTAGATAATGAAAAAAAGATGGATATGCCTATATGTAGAAAATGAAATTGGAGTGCTGGCAAGAATTTCTGGACTATTTTCCAGCAAGTCTTATAACATTGACAGCCTGACAGTTGGAACAACTGAGGATGAAACAATTTCCCGAATGACAATCAGTGTAACCAGTGATGATAAAACCTTTGAGCAGATAAAAAAACAGCTGAATAGAAGTGTCGAAGTCATCAAAGTTGTTGATTATACAGATATTCCTATCCATATGAAAGAATTACTTTTCATCAAAATCAATAATTGTTCTGAATCAGATAAATTAGAAATATTTCGAATTGCTGCTGTATTTAAAGTTCAAATTACAGATTATGACAAATACAATGTGCTCTTGGAGTGTCTCCAGTCAGAAAAACAAAATGACGACCTCATCAGCTTATTTAAAAAATGCTTTGGTAGTCGATTGGAAATAGTAAGAGGAGGCAGTGTTGCCATCGAAGCCATTAGTATAACAAATAGATAAACAGACTGTATTATGCCATATTTCAGGACTTATATGATTGCCTAATACAGTAAGAAATATTTTTCTCATACCTCAACGCCAAATTTGGCCATATTAAACTTCAATATTTATTATAATCCTCAATATCATGCCTCTGTTTGTTTTATTCATGCTAAAATAATACAGACTTGATCAAATTTTGGCTTATGGTCAAGAACTACTTATAAACAGGAAGGTGTTATGATGATTGCGACTTTCTCCTTGTCCCCAGCAGGAGCCAAGCGTCTGATTGCCCGTGGACTCATAAATGAACCAGTATTTCAGCATGCCATGACCCATGGCCGGATGATTATCAGTGTGGGCACCACCAACTCATATATCGCCGAGGAACTGGGTTTCATATCTGCAGATGAGAAACTCCGGTTCGCGGCTGGTATTGTAAGCGGCGGAGTACCCTGCGTTACTGATGCCGAAACCCGCTTTGCCAACATGTGCCTGGAAAACGGGAAAATAAAGGAAGTCTCCTGGGAGGAGTTCATAATGGACTTTGGCCGGGATGATGTTTTTGTCAAGGGAGCCAATGCCTTTGATGCCAATGGTAATGCCGGGGTGCTGGTGGCTAACCCCATGGGAGGTACGGTAGGAGGCTCCTTTGGTGTCCTGGCAGCCCGTGGCTGTAAGTTCCTGGTACCGGTTGGACATGAAAAGATGATTCCTTCCTGTACGGCGGCTGCAAAGGTGATGGGCATTAACCGGCTGGATTACAGTCTGGGGCAGCGCTGTGGTTTGGCGCTCCTGCCCGCAGGCTTCGCCTGGATATATACTGAGATAGAAGCCCTAAAGACTTTATTCGGTGTTGAAGCAACGATTGTAGCTGCAGGTGGAGTGAGCGGTTCAGAGGGATCAGTCATAGTTGCAATCGATGGCCCAAACGACGCAGTAAAGGATGCCCTAGCCCTGGCCCGCGCCTTACTAAAAGAAAAACCCCTGTCCGTACCCAGGCAGTCCTGCAAGGAGTGTTGGGCTAGTGCCAACTGCGTCTTTAAAAATAATATCTAGCCCCTCAAAAGCCCTAAATAACCAATAAAAAGAGCCCTCCCCTCTTGGGAAGGGCTTCATATGTTGCGTATTATGTAAACAACTATCTTAACATTAGACCCCTATAAAACCCGAAAAAACCCCAACATAACGCCCTACCCCCATTCGGCTGACCTCAGAAGATGAACATTATGTAATCTAGCAGAAATAATTGCTCTCGAACCATTATCTCGAAGCTAGTTTACTGCATGGTTAGTGGAAATAACCGTTGCTTATAAATATTAAATAAAGCTCATATTATTTTCTGATGCTAACATCATCATCCAAACCGTGTGCCTTGCTCTCTTCCGCAGTAATAAAATGATCTCTATCCGAATAGATCCCCTTGTAGCAAATTGCGGAATTATTAACGAATGATAATTGTAAATGTATTATTAAATTATAAATCGATAAAGTGCGCTTTCTTTTCCATTTTGAGATATTGGGCTGTGGTCTTGCTCAAATTCCTGAGGCCTTTCATGTCGCACTTGTATTTTTTAATCCGTCTTTGGGCAGCTGCCTCAGTTCCATAGAAGTAGCGGGTCTTTCTCCCAAAATCAGTTAAGTAGTCAAATTGCCAGTATAGTCTCATTTGACCCCATCCTCTCTAATAGTCTGCCTCGTAACTACACCTACTATTACACCATCCTAACTAAAGGTAACAAAAACGTACCAAATAGATTTTAATAAAATGCTAAATGGTGCTAAATGATGCTATATGGTACTAATTATAAGTTTACAAAATGTTATAATAATTGACAAGGGGATTTAAAATATTTGCCCTTTATTTTTGTATGAGGTGATAGCGTGAAAACAACACGATTACCGGAAAACATTGATGGGAGTTAAAAAAGGGCACACTTTCCCCTTGGTTGGATAAGCAAATTTTTAAGCAGGTTGCA
>PHAA01000061.1 GCA_002840245.1 Firmicutes bacterium HGW-Firmicutes-15 | reverse complement strand
TAAGGGCATCCTTCTCCGCGAGGGACATTTTTTTGTCCGCACCGTCCTCCGCAAGCTTTTTGGCGTATTCATACATTGAATCAAAGGCCGCGCCGACACCGAGGTCATCGTTCATGGCCTCTTCGAAACGCCTTTGCATCTCACCCGCGTACCCCGCTGTGGTAGTGCCGCCCTTCGCCGCTCCCTTAACCGGAGCGAGAATCTTTTTAATAATGCTACGGAATTCATCAAGGCGGCCTGCCGCCTTTTCAAAGGACATCGCGGTATAGTTCAGCTTTTTCCGGTAGTGTGTGTATATGAGAAAAAAACGAAGATGGTCATGGGGATGTGGATGTGATGGTAAATGTTCAGGGACTGCTTCAAAAACTAAACGAGAAATCTGTATATGTTAATCTAAATCTCTTTCGATCTGAGAAAATGACTGCTCAAGACACCTACGACCCGAGAGGCCGTGGGTTCGAATCCCTCAGGGTACGCCATATATATGAATGATTAATTTAGATTAATCATGTCGATAATCTCGAATGCAAATTGTCATTTCAAACCGGTACGGCCGCCTTCACCAAGTAAAGTTGTTTTTTGCAAGTACTTTTTGCAGAAAGTTGCAAGTTAAAAATACAGAATGTTGCATTATGGAAAATCCATAGTTTTGCAAGCTAAAATGCGAAGCAATTTCATGAGCAATCTAAGCATTGCAGGCAATTATTATTTTTTCAATTGATTGTCCGATATTGAGCGATATAATTCATTGATGCTGGATTCCCGCATCCGGTTACTGGGTCCCGGAAACATGAGCAGGTGGCAGTGATGAAGGAGCCGATCCAGCATGGCAGCCGTCATCTGTTCATCATAGAGCACATTGACCCATCGGGAGAATTCCAGGTTGGTATTAAGAATGATAGACCGGTGTTCATAACAATCGGAGATGATTTCGAACAGGAGCTGTGCTCCCGTTCGGTCCAGTGGGACATAACCATATTCATCCAGAATAATCACTTCGGCTTTATTCAGTTTTTTCAGAAAAGCGGTCAGGGTACCGGCTACTTTGGCTTCCGACAGTTTATTCACCAGGGCGGCCGTTCGAAAGAATTTAACCGGGATTCCCTGTCGACAGGCGGCAACGCCGAGTGCGGTTGATAGCATAGTTTTGCCGGTTCCGGTGCCACCATAGAGAATCAGATTCTTCTTTTCGTGGATAAAGGCCAGGGATTTCAGGCCTTCTGGAGTCAGATCCGAAGGCAGGGTGATTTCATCAAAGCGATATCCTTCAAAGGTGTGAATCCCATAGAAACCGGCGCTGGTAACCAACTTTTGGGTGCGGGTGAGTTCCCGGTAACGGAGTTCATCACTAAGCAACTGATGCAGATATTCCTGGTGACTGCTGCCTTCGGTGGTTTGCGCCAACTCGGCCAGATTGCGACTCAGACGCAGTTTCCGGCAGCATTCAAAGATTTCTTTGTCGAGCATATCCGTCAGCCCCCTTTCCCTGAAGCAAGATATCATAGGCCGTCAGATTGGGCTGCATCGGGATCATTTTGGGAATGCCCGGAGCAAGGGTCATTGCAGGCAGCTCAGGTACATCCGAATACAACCGCCGGTAAAGACTCTCCAGACTATCGGCATCTCGCGCCTGATGAGCAATTGCATGGTTAACGGTATTTACGGCACTGTCAAAACCGGTGCGACTGGTCAACTCGGAAAGAACCTTGAGGATCTGTCCAACTTCGCTGCCTGAACAGGTGGCCAGATAGGTTTGCATGGTTTCCGGCATCAGCTCATAGATCCCAGTATATTTCAGGGCTCGGGGTCGCAGGGATAATTGTTTCAGATAGGGCAGCCAGTCCATCTGCTCTTGTTTGGTATCTCCGTAAAGACGCCGGTGGCGAACAATTTCACGAAAGTTTTCATCTTGAATAATCACCAGCGCTGAAGTTAAAACCAGATGAACCGGGCACTGGGCGTACTTTGGAGCCACCGAATAAGCATGCTGTCGTTTGTTCAGATAAATCCTGGCCCAGTTGTCGGCTTTGAGGGTTTGATGACCGGTGAGGTCAAACGCAATTCCGGGCAGTTTGTGGCAGGCCGTCAGATCAGCCTGAAACCGCTCCTCGATGGTTTCATCGTAGCGATAATGGTTCCGCCGGGCATCTTTCTCACACTCTGTCAGCAACTGCCGGTTATAATCCGACAGCGACAGAAAGCGGGGAACCGGTACCATGAAGTTGCGACGCTGATAGCCGACCTTGTTTTCGACGTTTCCTTTTTCATGGCCGGCCCCGGGATTCATGAAGACGGCTTTAAAATGGTAATGCTCCCGGAACCGTTCGAATTTGTCAGTCAGTTTTCGCCCGCCACCACGGATAATCTCGGTAACAATGACTTTCGTGTTATCAAACCAGAGTTCCCTTGGCACACAGCCAATGTGGCGGAATATGGCATCCAGCCCTTCCAGCAGGCATTCCATATTTTCCCCGTAGAACAGCTGCAGATAGCCTTTATTGCTGTATGGAAAAGAGACCTCCAGGTATTTTCCAGTCAGTTTTTGGCCATTTTCATAAAACTCAGCTGTACCAAAATCAACCTGCGCTTCTCCGGGTTGATGTACCAGTGGCAGATAGGCCTGTTTATTCTGCTTGAATATTTCCCGGTGTTTCACTGCGTAATAGCTGGCGACCGTCCGATAGGAGCAGTCAAAACCGGGAATTTCGGCCAGCAGGCGATGAAATACCCGTTTAGCTGTATGGCGCTGTTTGCGTGGGGCTGATTTGTCCTCAATCAGCCAGGAATCGATCATCTCCTTGTAGGGATCCAGTTTGGGACAGAATTGTTTCTCCAACGCCGGCTTTGGCGGCGGGCTGTTAAAATCAGTCTGATCAATGTATTTGCGTACCGTTCGCCAATCCAGGTGCAACGCTTCCGCAATCTGGGAAATATTTTCCCCTTTCTCATAAAAACGATTTCTGATATCATGTATCTGATCCATTGTGAGCATTCTCCATTTCCTCCTTGTTCTTTGGTCAGATACAAGGATAATTGACTTGAGTTTTGCCCGCAATGGATTTTTGCAATATTGTGCATTTTCCAACTTGCAATACTATGGATTTTTGCTTTGCAACTTTCTACATTTTTATTTTACAATAAACATAAAGTGACAATGAAGATAAAGTGATTCTTAATTAATTTGTGCATATTAACGCTGGCAACAAGTGTCCTACATAAAGGATGACGGCCACCGAAAGTAAAACAATTAGGAAATTAAAAAAATAATGTCCTAATTGTGTCCTTTTACGACTATTAAATGCTTTTAATATGCCATTTGCCTGTTGATTCGTAATCAGTAGGTCGGGGGTTCGATTCCCCCCGCTAGCTCCAGTAA
>PHAA01000038.1 GCA_002840245.1 Firmicutes bacterium HGW-Firmicutes-15 | reverse complement strand
TTGGCTAAACAAGCGTCATAAAAAGTATGGACCCCAAAAACGGAGTCCATCCCAGAAACTTTTGTTTTTCTCACTGTCTACTTGACAGGGTGCAGTTCACATAGGACGAGTGGGACATTGTTAGACTAGTCTATTTAGCAGTTCGCAGGTAAGCAACCATTTTAGGCATAAAATACGGTACGATCTCCGCAATCATTTTAGGCATAAGAACCTCCATGGTTTTGGGCATTAAATTAGGCATCTGCTCCGCCATATAGTCCGGCATGGGAATCGCTTGGCCCACTTTCTCTAACATTTTCGGCATGACTTTGGGCATCATATCCGGTAAGAGCTTCGGAAATAGGGAAGGCATCATTCCACTCATCATGGATATCATAGGTTCCTTGAATACATCAGGAGATTTAATAACCATACTCATCATGTTACGGTACATGTCGGGCATGGCATCAATCAGTTCAGGAATCATATCTGCCATAAGGTCAGCCATCCCCCAGGGGGTCATCATACGAATCATTCCTTCAAAGACCGCCCATTTTTCATCAATCACCACATTAGAATCTGGCACTTTATGGCCCATGGATTCGGCGGCCAAAGTAGCAAGGTCTTTAATTTCTATAGATAGGTTCCTCAAATCCCGAGACCGTTTAAGCTGTACGCGACAGCAGGGGCATGCCGTAATTAAGGTATCGGCACCACTGTCAATGGCTTCCTGCACCCGAATGGCTCCAATCTCTTCAGCAACATCCGGGTCCGCCACCAGGGTCAAAACCGCCCCACAGCAGTGGGCATCATATTGATTAAAGCGCATCTCCCGGAAATTGGAACCAGGTATCGCATTTATTAGCGTACGAGGACCCTCGAAGCGAACTCCGGCACGTCCCATGTGGCAGGGATCATGATAGGTGACCTTCCGTCCAATATCATTAGGCAAGGAAAATTCGCCTGCTTTGATCTTTTCGGCCAGTACATCAGCATAATGCATGGCATGGAAGGGGAAATCAACCCCATGTTCTTCCGCCCAATGACGGTAATATACTTCCCATACCAACCAGCAGGCTGGACAGGTGGTAACGATCTTAGTCGCACCCGTTTTTTTCATATATTCTATATTATGGGCCGCAGTTTCATTAAAAACTTCCCATCGCCCCGCAACCAACATAGGTATCCCACAGCAATGTTCCTCTTTACCCATGTAGGCGTATTCAATCCCAGCATCTTTCAATAGCAGGGCGGCTGATTGAGCCACGTCCTGCTCCACGAATGATGAAGTACAGCCGGGGAAGAAGGCGTATTCGGCCTTTTCCTTAATGCTGGGTCTAATTTCATCAGTTATCCAACCATCCCGATCCTTGGCATATCCTGCCCAAATATTACCCTGCTGGCGCATGGTGTTTACCATTATTTCAAAGGGCGGGAAGGTGTGGTAACCACGCCCATCAATTAAGAGACCTCTCATTTTCAACCAGGAAGACTCATTAGGCAGATCCAGTTGGCAGGTACGGTTGCACATTTCGCAGGTCGTACAGGACATGAAGGTATTCACTGCCTTCTGGTCAAATTCGGCTTCCCCTTCCATAACCATCTTCAGGAAAGTCCATTTACCACGTGGTGACTGCGACTCCCATCCCCGGCCGTAGTATTGATCGCATTGGTCTATGCAATATCCGCATTGGGAACAAGCGTAAGCATACCAGGCTACATCACCAGGTATCCCCTTCTTTTCTTTAAAGACCTCCCCGGTTTCCTTACCTTTGGCCCAATTACCAAAGATGCGAATAAGGGGCTCCAAAGCACTGGCTATTTGGAGCCCGCCCGACACTAAAGTTCCATCCAAAACTTTACCCGGATTCATTAATCCCTCCGGGTCTACCCGCTTCTTAAAATCCACTAATTTGTCCAGGTGTTCTTGTCCCAGAACCTCTCTGGCGAATCCTGTAAAATATAGTCCGGTAGCATAAGGTCTTCCTCCATTCCTCTGAGCAACCTTAAGTGCAGTCAAGGAAAGTCCATAAGCCATGTTAAAGTTGAATTTGCGCTCATCGTGAGGAATAAATCCCAACAGCACAATCTCGCGGCTATTAGCAGCAAATCCTTCCAGAATATACGGGTGATTAATATCTCGTGATGTCTCCTCAATAACTTGAGCCAGTTTTTCTACCGGCACCACCACTTCACTGGGAATCAGCGAGGGGGCAATCCGCTTAGCCCGCATTGGCTCAAAACGAGCAGTCCATTCATGCTGGGCTAATTCCTGGGAGAGTAGTTGTCCATTGTTTTTATCTGCCAGATCCATTACATCTTCCATTAACAGATCGCAACGATCGGCAGTACAAGCCAAAATCACAATGAATTTCTCGGGCAACATAATACGATGCGCATCTTCTACCGGGCGACCATGGTGTAAATGAGGAGGCAGCTGATTTTTCATATTGGCTGCTTCTGGATTAATAAAGGTCACTGACCACAACAATACTTTTCGGTCATATAGACCAGTCATAAAAGAGCCCATTTGAGCGGCATTATCAAATGCTATCGCGTTGATATGCATCGTTTTTAACGGCTTGACCCTTAGTGTTACTTGGCTTATAAAGCCAGTAATTCCATTAGCCTCGCTTACTAGGCCCAATTCCTGATTATTAAGTTCGCGTACAATTCCATCGATTTGTACCAGTCTGGCAGAAACGACATTGTCTACAAAATATCCATATTCGTAACTGCCTATACCGGCTCCACCCTGGGCCAACCACCCGCCTACCGTGGAAGAAGGAGCACTGGTGGGATAAAGCGCCAGGGTAAGGTTTTTTTGGTTAAGGTGATACTCTAGTTCATTCCAAACCACTCCCGGCTCAACCGTTGCCGTACGCTCCTCAGCATTGATGTCAATAATTTTTTTCATACGATTAAATTCAACTACCAGACCACCCTCTACCGGTAAAACCCCTCCATAACCTGATGTAGCTTTAGCTCGTGGGGTTAGCTTAATATTCTCTTGTCTGGCTAGATTAGCCAGTTGAACCAGTTCCTGCTCGGACCCGGGCTGAACAATTCCATCTGGTATCGGATTACCTACCAGGGGCTGTACCAAAGAAGGCATAACACCCATATCATGAGCGTAGATTTTGCGTTCCAGCTTATCAAAAGTTACCCTAGTACCCCAAATGTCAATTAAGTCATTCTTAACTTTGGTCGATATTTCAGCCATTTTGCATACCCCCTATCCGTATTTCTATCTATTATAGCATATACGATAACTTCTGCATATTTATTAGCTTATATTAAAACCAGATATTGTCTTTTGTCGATTTTTTCCGGCAAGTATACAATATAATAACCCTAATAGGGTCATTCCCAATATTTAAACCCTATTTTTCTATTAAATGAGATGTTAAAATCAAGGTATATCAAATAATAAGGGCATGAAATATATATGAACAGGAGCAATGGAGTTCCTTGTCCCGTTTGGGGGCATAGGAATTCCATTGCTTTTTCAGCTTTCCGAGCAAAATATAGGCACATAACGTAATTTTAATTTTTGGAAGGAGCAGTGGAATTATGAGGACTTTCGAGAGAGCTTCCACAGGTATATGCGGTCTGGACAAAATACTTGATCACCTGCGCTGGGGGGACAATGTCGTTTGGCAGGTAGAAGATATCAGAGAATACCAAGATATTGCCCTTGCTTTTGTCCAGCAGGCTCTGGAAAATAAAAATACTATTATATATATGCGTTTTGGACAGCACCCACCAATCTTGCAACCCCATCCCCAGATAAAAGAATATCAACTAGATGCCACACTCGGTTTTGAAGCCTTTTCCAGTCGGGTACATTCTATTGCTACAGAGGAGGGCGAAGGAGTCTGTTATGTCTTTGATTCCCTCTCCGATCTCCTTTCAGCCTGGGTTACCGACCTAATGATAGGAAATTTTTTTCGGGTTACCTGTCCCTATTTATTTAAGCTTAACACTATTGCTTATTTTACGCTGCTGAAAAACAGAAATTCTTATTCCACCATTGCCCGCATTCGTGAAACTACTCAGCTTTTGCTCGACTTGTACCGCTTCGAAGATCAGCTTTATGTTCACCCGTTGAAGGTTTGGAATCGTTATTCCCCTACCATGTTCCTGCCCCATGTTTCCCAGGGGGGAAATTTCGTTCCTATAACCAGCAGTGCAGAAACGGCTCTATTTTTTTCCCGTTTTCAACAGCAAGGTCCTGGTAATGTTGAGCGTAAACTTGACTATTGGGATAGAGTTTTTTGGAATGCCCAGGAGCTACTTGAAGATAAACGGAAAGGCTCTCCCCATGATGAAGGGGAAGAAATCGCAATGCTGAATCAGTTGTGCAAGATGGTATTAGGAAGAGAGGAGCAGGTTTTAGCCTTGGCTCGCAAATATTTTACTCTGGAGGATTTATTAGAGATACGCAACCGTCTAGTAGGTTCTGGCTTTATTGGGGGTAAATCCGTTGGTATGCTCCTAGCTCGCAAAATACTAAGTTCTGATGCCGAAACCGATTGGTCGCTTTACTTGGAGCCTCATGACTCCTTCTATGTGGGTGCAGATGTCTATTATACCTATCTAGTGGAAAACGACTGCTGGAACCTACGCCAGCAGCAGAAACAACCAGAGCACTATTTTTCTTCAGCTTTAGAACTTAAGACGAAAATTTTAAAAGGTGTTCTTCCCGATGCCATAAGTGAACAACTTAAGCAAATGCTGGACTATTTCGGACAGTCTCCAGTCATTGTACGCTCTAGCAGCTTGCTTGAAGATGGCTTTGGTAATGCCTTTGCAGGTAAATATGAAAGTGTGTTCTGTGTCAACCAAGGTAATCCCTATGAGCGCTACCAAAACTTCGAGACAGCAGTAAAGTCGATTTATGCCAGTACAATGAGCGAAGACGCCTTAGCTTATCGCTTGCAGCGTGGAATGGCAGACAGCGATGAGCAAATGGCCTTGCTGGTGCAACGTGTATCGGGTTCACACCGCTCCCATTATTTTTTCCCCGATTTGGCCGGAGTCGCAATGTCCCATAATCCCTATGTTTGGCGGGAAGACCTGGATTCCAGTGCAGGCATGGTTCGGCTAGTACTGGGGTTGGGTACACGAGCAGTAGACCGAGTGGACGATGATTACCCCCGCATAGTAGCCCTGGATAAACCATCTCTTCGACCTGATTCCAACCTGAAAGACATTCAACGTTTTTCCCAGCACAAGGTAGATGTGCTGAATACCAACCAAAATGCTTGGGAAACTATACCCTTAAAAATGATTGCCCAGCAAAGAGCTGATATGCCTTATTGGAGACTGATCGCAATGCAAGACCACGAAACTATGACCAGGCTAAGAGATATGGGACAAGCGGAGCAGGATGTGTGGATTTTAACCTTCCAGGATTTTCTGGCTGGAGATTTTCCTAAACTGATGAGCAGGATATTGCACAAACTGGAACAAGCTTATGCCTATCCCGTAGATACAGAATTTACAGTGAATTTTTCCGCTAATGGGAACATGAATATTAATATTCTGCAATGTCGTCCCCTGCAGACCAACAAAACTGAGCACTCTATAAACCCAGCTCTTAGTTATAAAACAGATGATATACTCTTTTCCACCTACCGCAACTCCATGGGTGGCAGTATTCAACAAAAATTAGAAAGAATCATTTACATTGATGCCAATCTATATGCTTCTCTAAAAATCAGCGACAAATATCAAATAGCCCGATTGGTAGGGCGCTTAAACCGCCTGTTTAAAGATAAGGATAAAAATCCTTTTGTTTTGATTGGCCCAGGTAGATGGGGCAGCAGCACTCCTTCTCTCGGTATACCTGTTTCCTTTGCAGAAATATGTAATGCCTCGGTTCTGGTAGAAGTAGCAGGGTCAGAAGATGGGTATATGCCAGAACTATCTTTCGGAACCCATTTCTTTCAAGATTTAGTAGAGACCCAAATATTTTACGCAGCCCTTTTCCCCGATCAAGATAAAGCCCTTTTCAGACATCAGCTCTTCGATAACTTCAGTAATTATTTTGCTGAATTTTTGCCTGATTACGCCCAATGGCAGTCCGTTATCAAAGTGATTGAACCTGCCCGTAATAACCAAGAGCTCTGGTTGGATGCCGATATGCAGACGCAACAAACCGTTTGCTTTTTCCGCTCCCCTAGCCCGGTTAAGCTTTCGGAATAAATGTGTAATCGTAAGCCTAATGTAAGGGTACATACTCCGTTGAGGGAATGTACCAGATACATTAATGGCAAAATCACATTGAGCAGAAGATTATTTCCTAGGACTATAATTGTTTATATGTTAAAATATCGTAAAATCTTTCTTATTTTACTATGAAGGAAGTTACTGGTTCGACATTGTTCTTATATTATGGCTGGAGGAGGGTAGAATTCGGCATGGAAAAAGTTGATTATAAAATCACTTTTTGGGGGGTAAGGGGTTCTTTGCCTGTACCGGGATCTAAAACGATTAAATATGGCGGCAATACTCCCTGTGTACAAATACAAATCGGAGATCGCCTTTTTATTATGGATGCAGGGACAGGCATATACAATCTGGGTCAGCACCTAATTAAGCAGAAAAAGCCTGCTAGCGGCGATATCTTTATCACCCATACCCACTGGGATCATATTCAAGGTTTCCCGTTTTTTACCCCTGCTTTTATAAAAGGTAATAGATTTGCCCTTTATGGAATCCGCAGCGTCAACCTCACCTTCGAAGACTTAATGAAAGGCCAGATGGAATACGATCATTTCCCAGTTAGCCTAGATGAAATGGGATCAAGTATTAACTTTCACGAGTTAGCATTTGGTACGGAGATGGACTTGGGGGATGACGTCGTTTTGCGAACCGTTTGGAATAACCATCCGGGAGGCTGTCTCTCCTATCGCCTGGATCATGGGGGACGCTCCTGTTGCTATATGACCGATACCGAACACACTGAGAAGATTAAACCAGATTTCTTAAAATTTGCGGCGGGCGCCGATGTTATAATTTATGACACCCATTTTACAGATAAAGAATATGCTGGATATGAAGGCTTTCCTTCCGTAAAAGGCTGGGGACATTCTACCTGGCAGGAAGGCATTAAGCTTGTAAAAGCCTGCGGAGCCAAGAAGTTGGTTTTATTTCACCACGCTACATATCGTTCTGATTATGACATGGAAGTTATTGAGCATCAAGCCCAGGAACAATATCCTAACGTGGTTGCAGCTCGCGAAGGAATGGTGATTTCTCTTTGAGAACATATACTTCTGAAATTCTTGAACAGGTCAAAGACATACTAAATATTGGCATTGCACTATCTGCTGAAAAGGACCACAATAGACTTCTGGAAATGATTGTCACCGAAGCCCGGGGCATCACAAGAGCAGATGGAGGAACCCTTTATCTTTGTGAAGGCGACCACTTATTGTTTAAAATCATCCAGAATGACACTATGCAAACGTATCAAGGAGGAATGGGGGAACCTATCAACCTGCCTCCGGTTCCTATGCGCAGGGAGAACGTATCCTCCTACGCAGCCCTGAGTCACCAAAGCGTAAACATACCTGATGTCTACGTGGCCGAAGGGTTCGATTTTTCCGGCCCCAAGAATTATGACAAGATAACAGGGTACCGAACGGGTTCCATACTGGTGATACCTCTTGAGAACCATGAAGGAGATGTTATCGGAGTACTGCAGCTGCTCAATGCCAAAGACAAAGAAGGCAATACTATTCCTTTCGCCCCTTACTTTGAAAAAGTTATTTCTTCCCTGGCTTCCCAGGCCGCTATTTCCCTCACTAATATGCAGCTTTTAGCTGATATTGAAAGGCTTTTTAATTCTTTTGTCGAGGTAATGGCCACGGCTATAGATTCCCGTACTCCTTATAACGCCAACCACACCCGCCGTGTAGCTCTCCTGGCCGGTGAACTGGCCAGGGTTATAGATGGAGAGAAAGAAGAGCAATGGGCAGAAATAGATTTCAGCGAAGATCGTATCGCTCAGCTAGTAATGGCAGGATGGTTGCATGATATAGGCAAAATCGCCACACCTCTGTCAGTAATGAACAAGTCCAGCCGTATTGAAGCTCAACTCGAATTGGTAATTCAAAGACTGGATTATATTGAGGCCAGTTTAAAGTCCCATTATTTGGAGCAAAAGCTTGCACTGTTAAATAGCGGCAATATCAGTTCCATTCAGAGCCTGGATGATAAATGGCAGGAAGAAAAAAACTTAATGCAGGAAACCCGTGATTTAATTATCAAAGTAGATCATCCTGCTACTTTTGTTGATAAAGAGATTCTCCAAAAGGTTCATGATATAGCAGGTCGAACCTATCTGGATCAAGCCGGCAACGAGCATCCCTGGTTGACTGAAGCAGAACTTACCGCCCTTTCCGTGATTAAAGGGACTTTGACCGAGGCTGAACGCCAAATAATGGAAGACCATGTGGTGATAACCGCGCGTATGCTTGATAAAATCCCTTTTACCCGCAAATTGAAAGAGGTTCCTTACTTTGCCAGCATTCACCACGAACATCTTGATGGTAAAGGCTATCCCCGTGGACTGGCTGGGGATGAAATTCCACTGGAAGGTCGAATTCTAGCCTTGGTAGATGTATTTGATGCCCTCACCGCAGCCGACCGCCCCTATAAAAAAGCTATGTCTACAGACCAGGCTTTAAAAATACTAGGATTTATGGTTAAAGACGGCGAGTTGGATGGCAACCTTCTACAACTCTTCACCGAAAAAACAGTCTGGGAAAGGGTGGCAGATTAGCCTGTATCGTACCTATATCGGTATCTAACAAGGATCTAATATTGTCGTTACGACCCAGTCACTTGATGGTATGGTGGTAAGACCACGCTTGATCTGCCATAAACTTATGACGGTTTACAAAAAGGTGATGATTCACTTTTTAAAAGTATTTTAGAATTCCCTGACTAATATCTTTAAAAATAGGCGCGCAATTTTGCGCTCCGGAACTGCCCTCTTCAGCCATGATAACGATAGCCCAACGCGGTTGGTCAGCTGGAAAGTAACCAGCAAACCAGGTATTAAGAACTTCTTCGTCAGCACTTTTCATCCTGCCAGTCTGGCTCGTTGCCGTCTTACCTGCCACCCGAGCTTCTGGAATCGCCGCAGGCTTTCCGGTCCCTTCTTCTACTACCTTTTCTAGAAGTTGTTTAACTTTCCCAGCAGTACCAGGTGTAATAACTTGTTGCCGTTCACCCTTGGGAAGCATCTCTTTTTGACCGTTCTGATCTATCGTATACTGCACTAGGGATGGTGTAGCCCACCAACCGTCATCAGCTATCGTAGATAGTAATGACGCGATCTGTACTGGACTGAGCATTACGCCCTCTTGCCCTAGAGAAGCGTTGCCCAGCGCCGGATCCCCTCCGTCTATCTTGACGTAAGTTCCGATTGGTCCAGGATTATAGCCTGTAATGCTTTCATCCGTAAGATGCATCTGCTTTACATACTGCAAAAGCCTGGTTCTACCCAAACGCAATCCTACCCGAATAAAAGTAGGGTTACATGAATATGCAAATGCCTCCGCAAAGCTTAGGGATCCATGCCCCTCTTTCTTCAAACAAGCAGTAGTTACCTGTTCATTATATACATACTTGCCGGAGCAGAAAAATCGTTCCTCCATGTTTACTTTCCCTTCCTCTAAAGCTGCTGTACTTAGCAGTATTTTAAATAGTGAGCCTGGATTATATTTACTTAAAGCACGATTACTTAACGTACTGCGGTCATCAAACGAGACTATATCACTTACCTGGTAGGGGTTAAAAGTCGGCCTGCTAGCCATAGCCAGGATTTCTTTGCTGTGGATATCCATAACCACTACCGCACCTTTTGTTATTCTTTTGTCCATGGCTTTCTCCACCACTTCCTGAATACGTTTGTCAATAGTTAAGACCACAGAACTATCTTGCCTCTGTTCATCTCTTACCTTAAACATAAGTCCCTGAATCGCTTTGCCTCTGGCATCCAATATTGACACTAATTCCTGAGATGAATGATTTCCTTTCAGTGTTTTTTCATAAGCTTTTTCTATACCTGATTGCCCTTCGCCTCCTTCCCCTTTACTGGCATAGCCCAACAGATGTGCGCAAAAACCATCTTCCCTATACCTCTTAATAATGGGCGCAACAACTAATCCAGGCAGGTTAGAAGCATTTATTTGTAGGGCTTCCGCTTGGTTAAGGTCGGTATCAACTCTTAGTAACTTTGATTTATTCCCCTTATGGTTAATTTCTCTAAGAATCTCCTTTTCATCCTTATCTTTCAATACCTGTGCCAGGAAACTGGCTAACTCCCCATAATTACCTTCTCGGTTAATAACCTCAGGCAGACAGTAAACCGCTAAGGAGGGTTGTCCACTGGTTAAAGATAATAAGTTCCGATCCAGAATATCGCCGCGATGATATTCATTCATTTCAATCTCTTGGCTGCGCATAGCAGTAGCCTGTTGAGTGATTTTTTCCCCAATTATTACCTGATAATAAAAAAGCCTGCCCAGTAAAGCCGAAAATATAAACAAGAACAGACTCATGAGCATTACTATACGCTTTTCAAGCAAAACAAGACCCCCTGAAAGCAGCTTTTCTAATTAGGGGCTATCAAGGAATAAACAAGGCAGAATAATCCGAGTATTTTTCGTGCTAGACAAGGCGTCAAAGCGTGTTAATACTGGAGGTATTAGCGCGTTTTAATAACGAAGTATAGCGCTAAAAAGACCGGAGTAAATGACTAGTTTATTTCTTGATAGTCCCTTAATAATTAGCATTGGCCGCCGAGGGGGTAGTTATACTTACTTGGTCACAAAAGCTTATGGAAAAAGGAAGGTTATGCAAAATTTCTATCATTTCCTCCCAAGTATCTTGGGTTACCCGGATGGTTACCATCCCGCTGGCTTGGTCGAGGGTCGATACAATCCCCAAATTATCATACGCTTCCACTACTTTGGTCAACATATCAATACGCTCGGGAGCTACCCGGGCAATAATTTCATTCTTCGTGCCTTTCCCCTACCCTTCTCAAGATGCTGTTTTCATGAACCGGCTGATCAAACGGGATGAACACCTTCTGGCGAGGGTGGCGAGCTCTATCCAATAAATTACCCTCTGCATCAAATAACTGACGAAGTTGCAAGTCAATAATCCTTCCATCTGGAATCATAAATTGAAGCAGATCTCCAGGACCAAAGTTATTGCGTTGTTCAATTTCAACCATTCTCCGATCTGGGTTATACCCGTTTACCATCCCACAAAAATCAGTTCTCCGGGGCATCTCCTGCCGGTTAATGTCCTGAATTAATGGAGACTCCCCCTCTATAAAGCCATTTGTGAAAGGCCGAGTGGCAACCGCCCACAACTCTTCCATCCCTGCCTGGCTTTCTTGTGCTGCACCCCTATAGCCTTGATTTACATAAACTTCGATTGCCTGGCGGTAAATCCTAGCCACTGAAGCCACATAAAGAGGGCTCTTCATCCTTCCTTCCACCTTGAAAGCATTTACCCCGACATCTATCAATTGCGGAAGGTATTCCAGCAAACAGAGATCGCGGGAATTAAAAATATAGCTTCCGCGCTCATCTTCCTCAATGGCATAGTATTGACCAGGCCTTTTTTCTTCCACCACAGAGTACTTATAACGGCAAGGATGAGCACAGGCTCCCTGGTTGGCATTTCTTCCTGCCATATAGTGAGATAAGAGACATCTCCCTGAATAGGATACACACATAGCCCCATGCACAAATATTTCCAGTTCAATTTCTACCTGCCTTTTTATATCGGCTATTTCGTCCAGGGTCAGTTCCCTGGCCAAAACGACTCTGAATGCTCCCATATCTTGGTAGAATGCAGCCGACTCATAATTGCTTACGTTAGCCTGGGTGCTAATTGTCACTGGAATGCTAGACGCATATTTCTTTGCCAGGCGCATAACCCCAGGATCGGATATAATCAGACCATCTACGCCCAGTTGTTGCAGTTCTTCCAGATAGGGCGGCAACCTTTTGATATCCCGGTTATGGGCTAGGATATTTACCGTAATGTAGACCTTTTTCCCCAGCGTATGTGCATACTCTAACCCTGTCGCCATTTCAGGTATGGTCAGGTTACCTGCAAAAGCGCGCAGGTTAAAGTCTTTCCCCCCCAAATACACAGCATCCGCGCCAAATAACAGTGCAGTTTTGAGCTTCTCCAAATCCCCAGCGGGGAGAACCAGCTCAGGTCTTTGCATATGAGCACCTCTCCTAGAGTCCATATTTTTTCTTAGCATTCAAATGTTCGGCATAGGTTGAGGAAAAATAGTGGCTATTATCTCCTTTGGCTACATAGTAGTAATAGGAATGCTGTTCTGGGTTTATAGCCGCATCAATAGCAGCCCTGCCCGGAGATGCAATCGGCCCTGGGGGTAAACCCACATTCCTATATGTATTATAAGGCGAGTTAATTTCCAAATCTTTATACGTCACTGTTTCCCGATGTTCTCCTAAACTATATAAAACTGTAGCATCAATCTGTAGGGGCATACCCTTCTGCAAACGATTATAGATCACCCCGGAAATCTTCTTACGTTCTTCCGGTATCCGAGCTTCTCGCTCAATTAATGACGCGATGACTATTACATTCCGGGTGGTAAGCTTCATAGTGCTAGCCTGCCCTGCATATTCTTTATTCCAAACTGCAGCAAAATTGCTGAGCATCATGTTAATTATCTCCTGAGCGCTGGTTTTCTCTCCAATTGTGTAGGTATCAGGAAAAAGGAAGCCTTCCAGTCGGGATTCATCCCCGAGTTGCCCTGTTGCTAGGAATTCATAACTATAGTTAACCCTGAGAGCTTCCTGCCACTGCTGCTGTGTGCATATTTGCTTTTTAACCAGCAATTCTCCTATCTGGCGTACAGTATATCCTTCAGGGATTGTGAAAGATGGGCTTTTTACCTTTCCCTGAGATATTTGCAGAGCCAGTTCGGGTAATGATTGACTCCTGCTGAAAGCATATAACCCGGCTTTTAACTGTTTGTCCAACCCCTTCTGACTGCAATAGCTAAGAAAAAGTTTGTCATTGCGAATGAGCCCATTTTTATAAAGCAATTCAGCAACTTCATGCCCTGTACTGTTTTCCGGTATACGCACTTCAATGATACTGTTGTCATTGGGTGCAACAGGAAGGTATTGATTAGTGATGTATTTCCAACCAAAGAAAGTCAAGGAAAATAAAGTAACCAATAAAATTAGTATTATTTTAGGATTTATTGTTGGTTTCATTTTTTTCATTTCGGGTTCAATCATCTCTTCTCACCCTTATTTCAAATTCAAATATATATAGTGAAATTGCCGATATACTGTGACATTTATGTATAGGAGGGACATTCCTCTTCAGCCGTTTGTAGCTTTTCCTAAGACCTCATAATCACCGGCTTATTTATCCTAACCTGATTAAGGCCGAACTGGAATTCCTCCGGGCAAAGAAGTATTCGAAGGGGGAGCTTCTGGAAGAACGGGCAGCAATGTCTGTGCTGGTTCCTCTAAACCCGGCAGAGATCCTTTTTCTGATCCACTTGGCCCAGCAGATGGATTAGAACCGTTAATAGGAATGGCAGGGGAAATTGGTGGCCCTTCCAAAATCAATTTATTCAACGGCTGATATGTATCACGTGCCAATTGTTCAGTTTTGACCATTTTTCCGTTATTATCATAGAATGTCCGGAAAGACCTAACCACATAACCAAGGTTTCCATTATGATCCACTTTTTGTTCACCCGGCGGCAAATTAGGATCCAGCTCCTTAATTGTAATAAAGTCCAAAGTCTGATCCACAATGTTAGATATATCAATTCGTTTTTTATATTTCAAATCACCATAAATGTTTATAGTTAATGTTCCTCCACCCGTAGTTGCTCGGATATATATGGGGGAATCGGTATTATTTCTGAACTTATAATCCTGGATTCCATAAGCAACCGTGGCATCGCGACCCAGGGGAACATAAGCTACCGACAGGCCATGGTTGCTGCGTTCTATGATCTCCAGACCCGCTAATAGACAAGCATTATATAGGGTTGAGGACACCTGGCAGATACCCCCTCCTAGTCCGGGTTCAAATTTATTACCCACAATAACTAAGGCATCCAAGTAACCATTTTCCATCGTGCGCATTCCAACGGTGTTGTTAAAAGAAAAAACCGTTTGAGGAGCAATCATGCTTTTATTGATGCTGGCAGTTGCCATATATAGATTATGAGATCTGTTTACTTCTCCTGAATTAAACTGCGTAGAATAACTGGACAATTCCCCCATATACCTTAACATTTCCTCAGTTACAGATGGTTCCTGCTGCGCCAGAACAATGGGTGCATTAAAACCAGATAGAACTGCTAACTCGTTGGGCAAAGCCTTGAAGGTGGCTTCGCTATCTACTTTTATGCCTGCTTGCCCCGGGACTGTGATTAGCCCACGGCGGCTATCAATCTCCAAACTGGCATTTTTAAATGGAATACCCCATTTATTATCCCATTCCTGAATCAACCTAGCTTTAACCTCCGGGTTGTAAGGTATATTAACCGGATAGTTAATTTTCCGGTTGCCATCCATGTTGGCAATTTTGGTTCGCCAGCCTCTGTCTTTTTCATCTTGCCAGGCAGATTCCACAATTTTTCCAGCATCAATTGGAAGGCATAGGTCCCCCAGCTTGATCTCCTGACTATAGTCATCTTTATAGAAACTTACCGGGGTAGCATACATTTCATCAATAGCAAGGCTAACAGCCTTTGCAGCCGCTTCCTGGTTATATCCCTGGACCGCAATTCCGCCAATCTCAACCCCGGGCATAAAAAAATCGGTGTTAAGAAAGTTTTCATAAAAATACAAGGCCAATGCCCCAGTTATTCCCAGGAACAATACTAGAACAAATGTCAGCCCTGATTTAAGCTTATCCCTTTCCAACCCCCAACCCCCAAAAACCGTTCTCCTCACTTATTATATTATATATTATGTCTCATATATACCTTTTACCCTATAAATAATAAAGAAGCCCTAAGGCTTCCTCATTAATGAACTATAATTCTTCGTTATCTACTAGTTCCTGCCAAGCATCGGCTACCTTTTCCCATTCCTCGTCGTCTTCGATGTCACCTAAAAACTCGTTACCCTCTTCATCATATACAACTTTGAGAATGACTACTTCTACTTCAGAGTCCTCATCAAGCTCTTCTTCCTCTTCCAGAGGTACTAAGACCCGGTAATTTTGTCCCTCTACCTCCAATTCAGCCAGAAGTTCAAACTCATGTTCCTCACCCTCTTCGTCTACTAAAACCAATATAGGGAAATCCTCTTCGTCAAATATTTCCTCATTATCCATGTAAACACCTCCTATTTAAAGACTAAAGTTATTCTAATATTTCACGCGCTTCTTTGTCAAATTACTTATTAGCAAGCCTATTAAGATAACCCTGTAATATGTTCATGGCGGCCAACTTGTCGATAACTCCTTTACGTTTCTGGCGTGATACGTTACCCTCCAATAAAACTCTTTGAGCTTCTACAGTACTCAACCTCTCATCCCAGTAATCCAGTGGCAATGATAAATATTCCTCCAGCACCTGACCAAATTCCTTAATCTCTTCCCCCTTAGGGCCAATCGTTCCATTCATATTGCGAGGAAAGCCCAGAACGATTTTTTCGATTTCATATTCTCCACATAAACGGGCTAAGTGCTCCAAATCATTTGTCAGCCTACCTCGGGTTAGAACCGAATGACCCTGCGCCGTCCAGCCCATCGGATCGCTAATGGCTATTCCTATTCTTTTCTCACCCACATCTAAGCCCATTATTCTCATAAACACCCATCCCTATACCATTTTTATACATAAATTCTCGAAATAACGAGCACAGTAGCCAACTTAAATCCCATAAGCCCATAAAAATACCCACGCTAAGGTATTGTCACGGGGTAACTGTGTCATCTGATGCCTGAGCAGACTTCGCAACAAAACTTAAATCGTGGGTAACTAAGTCAGTTATCCAAGGTATTTCTTTAACAGAACTTCCATAATCTCGTCACGATCTACCTTGCAAATTAAATTGCGGGCTTGCCTATGACTCGTAATGTAGGCAGGTTCTCCCGATATCATATAGCCCACCAACTGATTCAACGGATTATAGCCCTTTTCTACCAAAGCTTCATAAACGGTCTTTAAAATGCGGTATACCTGATCCTCATCTTCAATTTCCCGTTTAAAACTGACCGTGTTTTCTCCCGGGCCTTGAGGCATATGACCACCTCCTCTTCATCGAAACTATTTCTACAAACTTATGGAATAATCCTTCATCTAAGCTAAGGTTTTTTCAACCATTTCTTTCGCAGCAGCGAGAGCTTGGCCTAATTTGCTAGTGTCTTTTCCTCCGGCTTGTGCCATATCAGGGCGTCCTCCCCCTCCACCACCAGCAACTTGAGCTGCAACGCCAATAATTTTGCCGGCATGAATCCCTTTCGCTACCAGATCCTTACTGGCAAAGCAAACCAGAGCTACCTTATCTTCAACGACTGCTCCTAAAACCACCACCGCGCTGCCCAGTTTGTCCTTCAGCATCTCCGCGTTCTGACGAATGTTATTGCCATCACCACTCTGTATCTCAGCAATTAAAATACTAGCTCCGTTAAAAGCATATGCCTGGTTTATTACGTTATCGCTGGATGCCTTGGAGATATTCGCTTTTAATTGCTCAAGTTCCTTTTCCCGCTCCTTCAAGGCCCGGTTAAGAGCATCGATACGCTTAGTTACGTCAATTGGCGGGGTGCGTAAAATAGCTGCCGCTTCTTTAAGCTCTTTTTCCATATCATTCAAATAGGCCAGTGCATTCCTTCCGGTTAATGCCTCAATGCGCCTTAAACCAGAACCAACACTACCTTCACTCGCGATTTTAAAGAGTCCAATCTGTCCAGTATTGCTAACATGCGCTCCACCACACAGTTCCATACTATAGTCACTAATCTCTACCACGCGAACTTCCTCACCGTATTTTTCCCCAAATAGAGCTATGGCGCCCATTTCCCTAGCTTTGTCAATTCCGCTAACAGTAGTATTTACCGGATAAGTATCAAGTATGGCTCCATTTACTATTCTCTCAATCTCACTTAACTGGTCACCAGTTAAAGCTATTAGCTGAGAAAAATCGAACCGCAGCTTTCCTGGTTCAACCAGGGATCCCTTCTGCTGAGCATGTTCTCCCAGTACTGTTCGCAGAGCTTTGTGCAATAAATGGGTGGCGGTATGGTTGCGAGAAATATCGAGTCTTCTTTCCCGGTCCAGTTCTAAATTCACTATGTCACCCCGGCGCAAACTACCTGATACCTTACCGGTATGAACAACCCACCGGGCCACTTTTTGCACGTCCAAAACCTGCATTAGTCCGGTATCCCCCCGAATGAAACCAGTGTCAGCCACCTGTCCACCACTTTCTGCATAGAAGGGTGTGCTAGAAGTAATCACAGTTATATCTGCATCTGCAGCGAAATCAACTATTTCATCATTTTTAATTATTGCTAAGACCACCGATTCGTCCACATAGCGATCATAACCGGTAAAGCCTGTCCCCGGTACGTCCGCTAGGATTCCTGCCAAGAGTTGATCGTACGCGAAATGATTTCCGCTCTTTTGCGCTTTTCGTGCCCGATTGCGCTGTTCTTCCATCATTTGCTTAAAACCATCAGTATCAACCGTGAACTGATTTTCTTCTGCCATATCTTCGGTAAGGTCCAGGGGAAATCCATAAGTATCATAAAGAGCAAAAGCTTCTGCTCCTCTAATTACCTTTCTGCCTTCACTGTCAGCGGTTTTGATTATCTCTTCAACTTTCTTTACCCCTTCTTTTAGAGTAAGGAAAAAGCGTTCTTCCTCAACCTTGATGACCTCTTTAACAAAGTCCCTCTTTTCTATCAGCTGTGGGTAAGCATTTTTCATTAATTCACAAACTACATCCACGGTTTTAAATAGAAATGGTTCTTCTACCCCCAAGGATTGACCAAAACGAACTGCCCGACGCAGAATGCGACGCAGTACATATCCTCGACCATCATTACTGGGTAAAATCCCATCCGCAATTAAAAAGGTACAGGCTCGACTATGATCGGCAATTACCCGGAATGGAAACCCAGCTTCGCCCCGGTCATATTTTCGTCCGGTTAAGCTCTCAATGTCCTTAATAATAGGGACAAAAAGGTCAGTATCGAAATTGCTATCCATCCCCTGTAACACCGAAGTAAGCCTCTCCAGACCCATACCGGTATCAATACTGGGCCTGGGCAGCGGAGTCATGACACCCTTTTCGTCACGGTTAAACTGCATAAAAACCAGATTCCATATTTCCAACCAACGGTCACAGTCACAGACACCTAGACCACACTGAGGGTGACCACATGAATAATCCTGACCCCGGTCATACATAATTTCGCTGCAGGGGCCGCAAGGACCAGTATCTCCCATGCTCCAGAAGTTATCCTTTTCACCCAGCCTCACTATTCTATCCACAGGAATACCGGTAATCTTCTGCCAGAGTTGGTAGGCATCATCATCGTCCAGGTATATAGTAACCCACAGCTGCTCCCTTGGAAGCCCTACTATTATAGTAAGAAATTCCCAGGCGAAACTAATGGCATCTTCTTTGAAATAATCCCCAAATGAAAAGTTGCCCAACATTTCAAAAAAGGTATGATGGCGGGGGGTTCTTCCTACAGTATCTAGATCGTTATGTTTACCGCCTGCCCGCACGCACTTTTGGGAGGTAGTTGCCCGAATGTAATTGCGCTGGTCAATACCCAGGAACACATCCTTAAATTGATTCATCCCCGCATTGGCAAAAAGCAGAGTGGGGTCGTCAACCGGAACCAGTGAAGAACTCTCCACCACCGTATGCTGTCTCTCTGCAAAATATTTCAAAAAAGTCTCCCGAATCTCACTACTACTCCACACGAGCCTAGCCTCCTCTTTCCCTTTATTAAGTCCAATTAACTCTATTTAACTATTTTCTTTTATTAATCGGCCTGTGTCAACAAAACCTGTCGTTTACTTACGACTCGACAATTTTTAAATATATATAATGACCTATAATTATCAGTGAAGCAGTTAGCGGAACGGCAATTAGCATACCCCAAATTCCCATCAGCTCTCCCCCGGTGAGGAGAGCAAAAACAATTAACAGAGGATGCATCCCCAACTTGTCGCCAATAATCTTAGGGCTAATTATATTAGCCTCGATTTGCTGAAAAACTATTATTGCCAATGCCATATATAAAGCAGCCTGAGGAGATTGGGAAAGGGCCAGCCCAACAGCAGGAATTCCTCCGAGCAGCGGTCCGAAATATGGTACTAACTCGCTTAGGGCAGAGATGATTCCAATTAGAAGTGCAAACTTCACTCCAATTATGGCCGCCGCAATTCCAATTAATATTCCAATCATAGCAGAAATCATCAAATATCCTTTGGTAAATTGAATAATAACCTCGTCAATTTGCTCGGCCATAATACTTACTTCACGCCTTGTCCCTGGGGGCAATATATTTAAAAATGACGTCCTTATATCCTCCCAATCTTTTAATATATAAAAAGCCAAAATGGGTGCAAATATTATAATTAGCACCTTGCTTAATAGACTGTACATTCCAGATACGAAGCCCTGTAAAGCCCCATAAATGAAGTTTTCAATTTTGCTGACATTCTGCTCAACTATTTGATCCAGTTTTCCCGGCCACTGGATACCGTTGACCTGATTAACAAGTTCTTCAAACTTATGGGCATACTGAGGCATCATAGACGCTACGCTGCTTAGTTCCTTAACTAATTTAGGTATGGCAAACCATAAAGCTGAGCTTACCAAGCTAATAGCCAGAATATATATGATAAGGATAGCCCACATCCGCTTTATCCCCTTTTTCTCCATCCACAGAACCGGGCGATAAAGAAAATAGGCCAATAATCCTCCGAACAGGAAGCTAAAAACAACTTCCCTAATTAAAAACAAAAAATAAAAGGTGGCTCCCACCACCACAATAAAAAGTAGGCATCGAAAAGCCTTATTGTGCAACCATGGCATTTGTAGGCACCTACCCTTCTACAATAAACCAGGAGTTTCATCCATAGAGATCAGACTACCATCTTCTCCTACTTCATATAGATTTAACCTGCCCCGCGCATAATTAAACTCTAGGAAACAATTCCAACAATAAAACTGGTCACTGCCCACTTTCCCCACCTGAAGTCCTCGACAAACCGGACACCTCAAGATCATAAGATATCGCTTCCTTCCTGCTCAATCATTACACTCGCTATACTGGCCCATCGGACCTGTTTCAGAGGTATTTCACTGCGTCCATCCAGAATATCTTTTATCACTCCAGAGGACAGCTCAACCCCGCTAACTTTCTTATCATCGCAACTTACAATAAAATCGCTTAAAACCCCCAATTCTTTACCCTCCCAGTCAAATACCGTATCACCTATTTTTTTTTCGTATATGGATGATTCTTCCCCATGTGCATAAGATTTAATACTTTTTATATCCCAGATTAGGACCGAATCTTCCCCTAGCATAAAATCATCCCGAAATATTATCCCCAAACCTGATTGATACGAGTTTATTACCAAGTAAGCAAGCTTAAAATCATCCCCGATGACTACCTTTTCTACCAGTCCCAAGAGCTCTGCTGAACCCTCAAGCAATATCGGCAGGTTTTTAATACTGCGCACCTTCAATTTGCCATTCCTCCCGTTAAGGGACTATCAAGAAATAAACTAGTGACGTCCAAGGATGGATTAATGTCGCGGTGCCATGGATGGCAAGGAGCGACCATTTACTCCGATATTTTTCGCACTATACTTCGTTGTCAAAGCGCGCCAATACCTCAGTATTACCGCGCTTTGCAACATTATTGGCGACCGCTAGGGAGCAGCAGTAGTGCCCGGAGGGTGACGCCTTGTCTAGCTCAAAAAATCCTCGGAGTATTCTGCCTTGTTTATTCCTTGATAGCCCCTAAGAATAAATCATCGATATTTTCCCCAAAAAAGAGAAAATGTACCCATAACTGGTACATTTTTATTCTAAAGATATTTCCCGGGACATTCCTCGGTGTATCCCATACATTATTCCTGATCTGCCTTAACAGATAAGTCCTCCGCCCAGCACATATTCACCTAGGTAATAGACCACTGACTGGCCCGGAGTAACTGCACGCTGAGGCTCTGCAAACTCTACCCTTACAAGATTATCCTCCATATAAATAGTAGCATCTTCAGGTTTAGCCGCATATCTAATCTTCGCCTGAACTTGCATAGGACAGTCTATTCTGTCGTAGTAAATGAAATTATTTCTGCTAGCAATTAGGCTGCTCCTAAATAAATCCTGATTATCCCCTACCATTAGGATATTTGCCTTAATATCCATGTCCACCACATATAGAGGTTTACCCCCGCTTATGCCCAAACCCTTGCGCTGCCCAATAGTATAAAATGCCAGACCCTGGTGCTTGCCCAGAAGCCTGCCCTCGGTATCTCTTATCTCTCCACTATGACATTCAATCCTACCCTTCAAGAACTCACGATAATCACCTGGTATAAAGCATATTTCCTGGCTTTCCGGAGATTCTGCCGATTTCATCCCCTTCTGGCGAGCTAGAGCCCTTACCTCATCCTTACTAAACCTTCCCAATGGAAAATGGATATGGGCTAGTTGTTCCTGCGTCAAGCCATACAGGAAATAGCTTTGATCCTTCTTGCTGTCTACACCCTTTTTTAACAGATATCTTTGCCGATCCGAATCAAATTCCACCTGAGCGTAATGACCAGTCGCAACCATGTCACAACCTTCGCTCTGGGCCTTCTCTAATAAGGCACCAAACTTTATATATTTATTACATTCGACACAGGGATTAGGAGTCTGCCCTTTCTCATAAGCCGAACAAAAATAGTCCACTACACTCTCTTTGAATCTCCCTCTCATATCAACTATCTTATGTTCAATGCCCATCATACGAGCCGCCTCAGCAGCCTTATCACCGACCCCCATATCCCAGTTAACCATGGTAAGACCCAGCAATTCATATCCCTGTTCTTTTAAGCATAAAGCAGCTATGGTGCTATCAACACCACCGCTCAATAAAACCGCTATCTTCAAGCCAAATCTCCTTTGTGTAGACAAGGTACTTAACGCAAAGTACTCATCTTCGTTACTAAGATTTATAGCACTTAATACAAGTATTATCAAGCATGTTGTAATCAGCTATAATGGCAATATGAATGTCGATGCTGGAAAGTGAACATTTTTCTGCGTCGAATCAGTGGGAGGTTTTTGATGCATGGATTTGTTTTCAACGAGTGATGCCAAAAGAAAAGAAGCCAATGCTCCTCTAGCCTGGAGGATGAGACCCAGAAGTCTTGATGAAGTGGTTGGACAGGAACATATCGTGGGCATTGGTTCTCCACTTAGAAGAGCCATTGAGAAAGACTCCCTGCATTCATTTGTGCTCTATGGCCCTCCGGGGACTGGCAAGACCAGCATTGCTCGAATTATCGCCCGCATGACGAATTCCCATTTTGAATACTTACAGGCAGTCACTGCAGGGGTAAGTGATATTCGCAAAGTAGCCGCCTCGGCCGAGGATCGGCGCAAATATTACCAACAGCAGACCGTCCTGTTTGTGGATGAAATACATCGCTTTAACAAGGGACAACAGGATGTCTTGCTTCCATTCGTTGAGGATGGTACGCTCATACTGATAGGTGCAACAACCGAGAACCCACTATATGAACTTAATACCGCCTTGCTTTCCCGCATGAAGCTTTATATCCTGGAGGCCTTGGAGGCAAACGATATAAAGCAAATCATAAATAATGCCTTAAAGAACAGCGAGAAGGGGCTGGGTTGCTTAGATGTTATAATAGATGAGGAAAGCATGGCCATTCTTATTCAGGCTTCCCAGGGTGATGCACGCACCGCCTTGAATATTCTTGATACGCTTAATAATTCCTATACCAACCCAGATGGACATCTGGAAGTAAATTCAGGGCTGCTAAAAAAGATTACCGGAAAGCTTATGGTTAAATATGACCGAAGTGGCGATTACCATTATGACACCATCTCCGCCTTCATAAAAAGCATTCGCGGCTCAGATCCTGATGCAGCCCTTTACTGGATGGCGGTCATGCTGGAGGGTGGGGAAGACCCCAAATATATAGCCCGCCGGCTAATCGTTCATGCTGCCGAGGACATAGGCTTAGCCGACCCCAACGCTCTAAGCATAGCTACTTCAGCCGCCAGTGCCGTCCAATATCTTGGACTCCCTGAAGCCCGTATTCCCTTGGCGGAGGCAACTATCTACCTATGCACCGCCCCAAAAAGCAACAGTAGTAAAGTAGCCATTGATGAAGCCCTGGCAGTCGTGCGCAGCAGGAACCGGGTAACTGTTCCTGCGCATATTGCTGATACCTCCCATTCCCAGGCTGGCCCAAAGTTGGGAAAAGGTAAAGGCTATAAATACCCCCACGATTTTGGAGGTTATGTTGAGCAAACCTACCTGCCGGATGAGCTAGGACCAGTACATTTTTATCATCCCAGCAATAATGGTTACGAAAATACCATTCAAAAATTCCTGCAGGCTTTACCCACCAAAAATCGGGTAGGAGGCTACCCATTAGTTGAGTAGCCGACCTCCCCCAGCACCGTACGTACCGTTCGGTATACGGCGCTTCCAAAGTTTACACATTACTTCG
>PHAA01000037.1 GCA_002840245.1 Firmicutes bacterium HGW-Firmicutes-15 | reverse complement strand
TTCTACTGGAGCCTTACCCATTTTTAAGGCAAGATCTTTAATTGCATCATAAGTTGCCTGGCTGGTAGCAGCGCCCCGGATGATTTCAACCAGTTTCATAGCTGGTACGGGGTTGAAGAAATGCATACCAATCATTCTGTCAGGTCTGCCGGAAGCAGCGCCAATTTCAGTAATACTCAATGCTGAAGTATTGGAAGCCAGAATGCACTCGGGCTTACAAAGAGAATCCAATTCTTTGAATATGGTTTTCTTAATTTCCATGACTTCAATAGCAGCTTCAATTACCAAGTCACAATCAGCAGCAGCAGCCATGTCAACGGTGCCAACTATTCTTGCTAATATAGCATCTTTTTCAGTAGCTTCCATTTTTCCCTTTTCAACCAATTTGGTCAGGTTTTTGGTAATTCCCTTCATACCATTGTCAACGAACTCTTGTTTAATGTCTCTTAAAACTACATCGAAACCTGATTGAGCAGCATTCTGTACGATACCTGCTCCCATGGTACCTGCACCTAAAACCATTATTTTCATGCTTTTACGCCTCCTCATATTTTTAATCAGATAAATAGCTTATTCAAACACTATTTACCGATAAAATTAGCTGCTCTTTTTTCTATAAAAGCGGTCATTCCTTCTTTTTGATCTTCAGTAGAAAAACAGAGACCAAAAACATCCGCTTCAATAGTCATAGCCCTATCAATATCGGTTTGCATTCCTTCGATAGCGGCTGCTTTACTTAGACGAACCGCGATTTGAGCTTTACTCAGTATTCTCCTGGCAATAGCTTTAGCACAATCCATCAGTTCTTCTGGTGCTACTACCTTATTAACCAGACCTATCCGCAAAGCTTCCTCAGCATTGATAACGTCGGCAGTATAAAGCATTTGCCGAGCCATACCTGAACCTACCAGACGTGGTAACCTCTGGGTACCACCGAATCCGGGTGTAATTCCCAGACCCACTTCTGGCTGTCCGAACTTGGCCTTAGTTGAAGCTACGCGAAAATCACAACACATAGCCAGCTCACATCCTCCACCTAGAGCAAAACCATTCACAGCTGCGATAACTGGCTTTTCCATGATTTCAACCATCCGGAAGGCTTGTTGCCCTAAAGCACCAAATGCACGACCTTCTACTGCTGTTAGACTCTTCATAAAAGCTATGTCTGCACCGGCAACAAAAGCCTTGTCTCCAGCTCCGGTAATTATTAATACATCAATACCGGAATCCTCATTGACTTCTTTAATAGCACTCACTATTTCCAAAAGTGTGTCCTTGTTTAATGCATTTAAAGCTTGGGGTCTATTGATACTTAGTACGGCAATTCTATCTTCTCTTTCCAGCAGTACGTTTTCGTATGCCATCAACTTCCCTCCCCTCTAATTTCCTTATTCACTATATTCATTTAATATTTTCCTTAAATACCGCCTCCCTTTCCGGACATTCTCCAAGGGTTTTCATAGAATATATAATAAAAGTCAGTTTGGCTTTAAATAATCTTCGACAAACGGAACTACATTTGTTTTGGGTGTAACTTTTTAATAAGCAATTAACGTGCCAGCTAATTCCTGATCATGTATATTAAAAAAGTCCAATATTACTGGGACGGGAGTATAATTATTGTTTAATATACACAGAAATACAACCAGTCGATTCATATATGTATTGGCTATTGATTCACTTTTGCATCATTCAATAGTGTGAAATGAGTCCTTTATTACCAGTTGTATTTTCATTATTAATATAATGTCAAATACTAAATAATTCAGTTTTGTATCGTTTATTGTCGCAGAATAATATATTTTGTAATTTTGTAGATTTTTATCCATAATTATTTAAAAGATCACCTCAATTACTTCAAGGCTAAACAACACTTGGCATTCTAAAGAACTTCTATTTCCTTCATTTTTCCGTCTTATTCTGATTATGATTTGACAATCAATAGCACTTGTATATAATTGTTTTATATTCTGGTTTTTGAGTAGCTCTTTACAGGAAGTTATTTTGGACATAATTAGGTATTCCCTGGGGCTACCATGGTTTGTAGAGGCAAAAAAAGAGACCACTCACTAGGAGTGGTCTTATTTTATAGGAATGGAGGCGGTAGCTCGTGCGCACACTAGTAGCTACAGCATTATATAATTCTAAAGGCAAAGAAGTTTATTGTACGGCAAAAAAGATAAGCGATGAACATTTAACCTATATTCGCAATTCCAGCCGCAAAGATTTAGAGGAAGTCGGTTTTGTATTCATCAAGATGCTATCCCTGGAGTTCCCTAATGTTAAAGGCTACGCTATTTTCTTCGAAGGTCATGTAAATGACATAATGCCTGCCCTTAAGGCGATGGGACATAAATATTAGAGTAAATGTTTAGGGTCAGGTTTAAGCACCTGACCCTACCCGTCTTCTTCATATTAATACTTAAATCAATATCTTCACAAATTTGCGTTTTCCTACCTGGATGACCATATCTGCCTGCAACCTTATGTCTTCCTGTTCGTATTTGTCACCATTAACCTTTATGGCCCCCTGTTTTATCATACGCCTGCCTTCATTTGTAGAATCTACTATCATATTCTCACTCAAGAACTTGGGCAGCCATACATCGATCTCACTCACCCTAATCTCGGGAATGTCATCGGGTATATCTCGCTGTGAATATACCAGCTTAAACCTTTCCATAGCCAGAGTTGCTTCCTCTGAACTATGTAAGGTGGAAATGATTTCCACTGCAAGCCTGATTTTCGCATCCCTAGGATTTAATTCCCCTGTCGTCATCTGATTTTTCATTGCATCTATTTCAGCAATAGAGACGCGAGTAAGAAGTTCAAAGTATCTACAAATCAATGTATCGTTTATGGACATCGTCTTACCAAACATCTCGTACGGCTCATCATTGACCCCGATGTAGTTTCCCAGGCTCTTGCTCATTTTCTGAACGCCATCAGTGCCCTCCAGTATAGGCATCATTAAGGCTACCTGCGGTTCAAAACCATATTCCTTTAATAAATGTCTGCCTACCAGCAGATTAAATTTCTGATCAGTGCCACCCAGTTCCACATCGGCCTGTAAGGCTACTGAATCATATCCCTGCATAAGTGGATACATAAACTCATGCACACCGATAGGCAGACCTTCTTTGTAGCGTTTCTCAAAATCATCTCTCTCCATCATCCGGGCCACCGTATATTTGCCCGCCAGCTTAAGTACGTCAATCATCGTCAGGGGCATTAGCCATTCACTATTAAAGTGCATAATGGTCTTGTCCTTATCCAGCACTTTATAAATCTGTTCTTGATAAGTACGTGCATTCTCCATGATTTCTTCTTCACTAAGCTGTTTACGAGTTTCCGACTTTCCGCTAGGATCCCCGATACGGCCGGTAAAGTCCCCAATTATTAAATGAACCTCATGTCCCAGATCCTGAAATTGGCGCAATTTATTTAAAACCACCGTATGCCCGAGATGAATGTCGGGAGCGGTTGGATCCAAACCCAATTTGATCCGCAAAGGTTTCCGATCCCACAGTGATTTCTCCAGTTTTTTTAGCAGCTCTTCCCGAGGCAAAATTTCAACTACCCCGCGCTCGATTAGCTCCATTTGACTCCGAGCCTGCTCTTTTATCAAATTTTCCATTTCATTACCTCCTTGCCATAAAAAATCATAGCACATTGAATTACGTATGTGCAATAATTAGACCTGCCAAGGTGTATTTACAGAACATGAAGGCATTTTTCAACCGCTCGGCAGGATTTTTCTGTTTCTTGTCTAATTATTATATTAATAAGGAATAGCAGGAGGCGCTTTAATACATGGCAAGTGACGATGGAACAATTAAGTATCCACCCCCTAAGCGAACCAGACGTAAAAGCTGGCGGCTTATGCTATCTATACTCTTTTTGGTAGGAATAGGCTCCCTTATCGGCGTGATAATGTTTGTCGCTACGGACCTGCCTGCCTTTGACCCGCAGCAATTATCTGGAGCTAACACCACTTTGCTGTACGATGATAAAGGGCAGGTGTTTTCGAGTCTGCATGCAGAAGAAAACCGGACTGAAATCAGTCTCGATAAAGTGCCCGTTGACCTGGTCGAAGCCTTTATTGCTACTGAGGATAAAGATTTTTATAACCACCATGGAGTTAATTTTAAAGGCATCGCTCGGGCATTAGTCAGAAACTTTCAATCAGGTGATATGACTGGTCAAGGTGCCAGCACAATCACTCAGCAGCTAGCTAGAAGTTCCTTTTTAACGTCCGACAAAAATTGGGAAAGAAAAATCAAAGAGATGTTTCTGGCCTTTAAGCTCGAATCTGTCTACTCCAAAGAAGAGATAATGGAGCTATATCTTAATAAAATATATTTTGGAGCCGGGGCTTATGGAGTACAGGCTGCAGCCAATACCTACTTCGGTAAAGATGTAACTAATCTGACCTTACCGGAGTCAGCTCTAATGGCGGGCTTAGTGCAAAGCCCAAGTAATTATAACCCTTTTTCAAATTTTGATAAGGCCAAGGCTAGGCAAAAATTGGTTCTTAACAGTATGGCTAGCTGTGGGTTTATTAGTGAGACTGCTTCCTCTCAGGCTTATGATACCCAGTTACATTTAATTAAGGTGCAAAATTCTATGGAAAAATATGGTTATTATATGGATGCGGTGGTTGAGGAAGCCATACCAATACTAACCAAGATCAAGGGCTATGAGGATGCGGATAGCGCACTTTATCGAGCTGGTTTAAAGATATACACCACCGTAAATGCACCTTTGCAATCCTACGCTGAGGATTTTTTCAAGAACCAAGCCAACTTCCCCACAAGTAATAAGACTGGACAAAAGATTCAGGTAGGTATGGCTATCGTTGAAAACGATAGTGGAGACGTCAAAGCCATTATGGGAGGACGGCAATATGAACAACTGCGTGGATTTAACCGCGCTACCGACGCCTACCGGATGCCAGGTTCATCTATTAAACCATTAACAGTATATGGTCCAGCTCTGGAACAAGGTAAAATGCCGTTTACCGTTTTGGATGATTCGCCAGTTTCTTATAAGAGCAGTGCTGGAGTTTGGAATCCCCAAAATTATGATCTTAAATACAAGGGCCTAATCACCATGAGAACAGCCGTACAGTATTCCGTCAATACCTTTGCAGTACAACTCCTCGATCAAGTTGGTGTTCAAAAAAGCTTTAATTTTGGACGTTCTCTGGGACTTAGCCTAGTGGACAGCCCCGGCACTAATGACCTCAACCTGGCAGCCTTGGGCCTAGGTGGGCTGACTAAAGGTGCCACTCCTGTTCAGATGGCGTCAGGATACAGTTGTTTTGGAAACTCCGGCATTTATAACCAAGCTCACTTCATAAATAAAATCACGGATAATAATGGATTAGTTATCTACGAATATAAACCCAAACCCAAACGAGTTATGACCGAACAAACTGCCTGGTTGATGAATAATATGCTGCAAACGGTTGTAAGCTCGGGAACCGGAACCAATGCAAAAGTTCCTAACGTGCCCACAGCTGGCAAAACCGGAACCTCGGAGGATTTAACCGATGTTTGGTTCTGCGGACTTACGCCGGTTTATTCTGGAGCTGTATGGATGGGATATGACGACCAAAAATATAAAATGCAGGATGTTTTTGGCGGAGGTTTCCCTGCCCTGATGTTTAAAGCCATGATGGTAAAAGCTCACCAGGGAATAAATGCGGGTGACTGGTCTATGCCTGGAGATATTGTTCAGGTTGACATTTGTTCTAAATCGGGGAAACTTCCATCTGCAAGTTGTCCTCAAGATCAGATTATACGTGAATACAGCCTAAAAGGTTATGTGCCCACAGAAACTTGCCCTGTGCATCAAACTGTCGTGGTTTGTAAGGAATCCGGAAAACTAGCTACCAAGTATTGTCCCGAAACCAAAGTTGTTTCAGCGGTGAAAGCGGGAGAAAACAGTGCGGAAGCCAGTAAAATCCCCACCGAAAAGTGTACCCTGCACACCACTTTCAATCTGTCTGGACTCTCCAAGAATGTCGTAAAGGTATGTACTGATCCGCGTAACAACGGGCAGCAATATCAAGCTAATATTGCTAATCCGACTCAATCTGGGGGTTGCCCGACTGTTTATGTTGATGAAATCGTATTGCAGCCAGGGGAACACCTTCCCCCTTGCCCTTTAGACGACCACCAGATAAAAAAGATAAGCCCTCAGGATCTAGTCGATAAAATTCTGCCGTAGAAGCTGTCCGGGAATAAATTAGCCAAGATAATCCGAGGATTATTCTTGGCTAATACGGAGCTAAGCTTTGATAACAATGAGCTAAGAAAAAGACCGGAATAGGTAGCTATTTAAAACTTATGACGGTTACCCCGTGCCCACCTTCTTCTCGCATCCCATCGCGAAAATCCTTGACATAACGGTGGCCTTTTAAGTAGCTGCGAACCGCTGCTCTTAACGCTCCTGTCCCCTTGCCATGAATGATCTGTACCTGACTTAAGCCTACCAGATTAGCATCTTCCAAATATTTATCCAGTTCAGTCAGAGCATCATCGGCATAATGTCCTCTCAGGTCAATTTCAGGTGAAATATGTATGGCCTTATCCAGAAAAGACTCATTTCTCCGCTGAATCTTCTTTTCCTCAACTAATTTGCCAAGTTGGACTTGCTCCTTATCAACGGTTAGTTTGACACTCCCGATCTGTACCACCACGTCTCCCTGAGCGTTAGGCCCTTCCAAAACATACCCTGATTGGCTGATGCTCCTTACCAGTACATAATCCCCAACTTTTATATCCTGTTCAGACTTCTGATCGCCATCAATGGATAAAGCCACCCGCAAATCCTTAATCTTTTTGCTCTTTTTCTCAACTTCGTGCCATTTGGGTGGCTGGTCTTTCTCCTTCAGCAAGTCTTTAAGTTCGTCTATGGCTTCGTTAGCCTCTCTTTTGATCCGCCGCACATAAGTATCCGCTTCCTGTTTAGCCCGCTGTAATACATTAGCCTGTTCCTGGTAAAGACGATTCTTTTCGTTCTCCAGCAATTCCTTCTCCACAGCCAAGTTCCTTTGCCCTTCCTCCAATTCCTGACTGCTAATATCAAAATGATAGCGGCTTTCCTTCAATTGACGGATCATGTTGCCTATTTCCATTTCCCTTTCAGGAACTAGTTCCCGAGCCTTCTGCACTAACGACTCTTTCAGACCCAGACGAAGAGCTATTTCAAAGGCATTACTCTGTCCTGGAGTACCTATAGTCAACTCATAAGTAGGCCTCAACGTTACTGGATTAAATTCAACACAGGCATTTTCCACCCGCTCATTCTGGTAGGCAAACGTCTTCAATTCGCTCTGGTGGGTGGTTACCAGCACCCGGGCTTGCTTTTCTTTCATCGTTTCAAGAATTGCCCGGGCTAGAGCCGCACCTTCTACCGGGTCAGTACCTGCTCCTAACTCATCTAGCAAAACCAAAGAATGGTCATTAACGTTATTTAAAATATGAACAATATTTTTTAAATGTGATGAAAATGTACTCAGAGATTGCTCTATGCTCTGCTCATCACCGATATCAACAAAGATATTTTCGAAAACAGATATTTGACTCTTTTCACGAGCCGGTATATAAAGGCCGCACATGGCCATAATTGTTAAGAGACCAATAGTTTTTAATACTACCGTTTTGCCCCCGGTATTGGGCCCCGTTATAACCAGAATATCAAAGCCTTTACCCAAAGTTATATTTACCGGTACTGCTTGCTCTCCCAAGAGAGGATGCCGAGCCCGGCTGATTTCAATCTGGCCCCTATCATTGACGTCAGGCCGAAAGGCATTCATGTCAAATGCCAAATGCGCTCGGGCAAATAACATATCCAGATAAGCTAATATTTTTAGGTTCAATATTAAGTCCTGGGCCGAAACAGCCACGGCGGAACTTAGCTCACGTAAGATACGTTCTACTTCCCGCTTTTCTTCAATCTCCAGGGTCTTTATTTTATTATTCTGTTCCACCACTGCCAGGGGCTCAATAAAAACGGTTGCTCCACTGGCTGACTCATCATGGACGATTCCTTTTACGCTTTGACGATACTCCTGTTTCACCGGCACCACATAGCGCCCCGCACGCTCAGTAATCAATGCGTCCTGCAGAAGGCTTTGGTTGTTACCTGAGCGAATAAAGTTCTGCAGATAATCCTTTATACGCTGACGTGCTGTTTCAACTTGCTTCCTAATGCTTCTGAGGGCAGGAGAGGCATCATCTCTGAGAGATCCATCTTCATCGATGGCTTCTTGGAGCAGTTTCTCCAAGGTTGGATTATCCTTTATATCTGATGCAATTATCTTTATCAACCGCGCGGAAGCACCACCGGTATATTTTAAAGCCAGTCTGGAAACCCGCAGCAGACAATATACCTCCCGTAGTTCAGAGGAAGATAATATACCAGCTATCCGAGCTTTGCCCAATTGCTTTTCCACCGGCTTAAGGGAACTTAAGAAAGCAGGTTCACCGTAGTGCAGTAGTGCCATCGCCTCCTGGGTTTCATCCAATCTGGCTTTCACTTCTTGAAGACCGCTGACCGGCTGAATCTCCAGAGCAAGCTGCCGCCCACCCTCCGAGTATGCCCGCAAGGCCAATTGCTGTCTAATCTTATAAAATTCAAGCTTTTCCAAGGTTAGTCTTTCCATTTTCATAATACCCCACGATAATAATGACCTTTGGTAAAGGAAGAAGAAGTTGCAGCTGCTAAATCCTGCTGATATGCTCCTAGATTAGGCTTAAGACCCTTTAGCAGTTCATTTAAGGCTTGCCGATACAGTTTGACGGTGTCAGCAAGCTGTTCATCAGTCAAACGCCGGGCTTCAATCCGCATGCTAGCTGGTTTTAGCGCTAGCATTCTAGGTAAGTCTGGCATCATGCAGAGAGTCCGGGAGTTGAAAATATAAAACCGGCAGTCGGAATCAGTTTCCACCGGGAATTCATAAGCTTTATCGTCTCTTAAATAATAACTATTTCCAGCGCAGGGAGCCATGCATTTCTCTCTGCCTCCCCCTAATACACTACCCAGCATGCAATGCTGAGATTCCATAAGTATTAATTCACCATGAATCAACAACTCGACTTTACTAAAATCCGCAAATGTTTGCAAGTTATCAAAGCTTAATTCCGGCGACAGACATACCCCTGATACACCCTGCTGACATAGGAATCTCAAAGAGTAGCTATTGAGAATATTAAGACTATAGTCAGCTAGTAATGTAATTCCTCTATTAAGACCCCATTGTAGATCTGCCCAACTAGCTATCATCAGGGAGCTAAAGCCTTCATCAGCTAATTTCCGATATAAATTTTGTTCACCCGGTTTATGTATGCGCGGCAAAAGTGGGACTACTCGTTCGATCTTGGTTTTCTGCAGTTCCTGTATTTGCGCTAAGCGCAAGGGCTTATGGCTGCCTAAACCCTCCATGCCCAGGTAAACCCGATCAGCTCCATTCTGCAACGCAATCTCAACCTGCTCCATCTTGCTAACCGCTACTGATAACAGTGGTGCTTGTGTAGACTCACCACTGGGTAACTCTCCCAAAAAGTCTATCTTTGCAGTCCAATAGCTATGGGCATCTGGGTGCTTATCTATTTTAGATAAAAGAATTTTTTGCATTAATAAATCTGCTGCTTGGCGCCGGGCCTCATTTATATCACTTAAGGGGACCATTAAATTCAGGTCTCCGCTAATCCTTAATTCTCGCAGCTCAAAGGGCGTATTGCCCAATCTGCCAATTTTCGCCCTTAGTATCTCCTCATTCAGGGGATGCCCTTTAGCCGGTTGGGCAGGGTTTTGGGTTTGCATTTCCACCTTCAGCCCTTTTTCAGCAAGCAAAACCATTTGCATAGGCTGCCCTAGAACCAGTGAAACTTCAGCATCTATTGGAATTCTGGAACCCTCTTTCTCCCGAATACTTTTTAATGCCTCAGACAATAGTCTTTCATCATGGGTTTTAAAGACCCGGTCATTCGGAAATGCCCGGCCTTCCATCTGTAGCCCTATTATCTCCCCTGAGCTAGCTTCTAGCACCCGATTCCCATCCACATACATTTCTTTAATTACGAAGGCGGGAGCCTGACCCTGTCCTACCCATACCACTAACCCGTCACCGATACTGACGGTATCGCTTAGCTTTATCTGAGTAAACATATTCTGGCTTTGTTCAACCACTCTGCCCACATATACTCCACGGTTGTTGGGCCTCCTGGTACTCAGAAAATCAGTTGAATCAGGAATAAAGTACCCACTGCTAAAATTACGATTAAATATTTTTAAGAGCCTTTCCTTTACCTCATGAACCGGTCTAAATTCAGGGTTCTCCTCCAGTCTGTCCAATGCCTGCCGATAAGCTCTGGTTACCACTGCCACATATTCCGCCCTTTTCATTCTCCCTTCAATTTTCAGGGAAGATACTCCAGCGGCCTTAAGCTCCGGAAGATAGTCAATCAGGCACAAATCAGACGGACTCAGAAGATACCTCCCCTGCTCAGGCAGCTTGACTTTATTCTTATCATTGCGGGTGTATAAGTCATAAGCCAGACGACATGGCTGAGCACATCTGCCCCGGTTGCCGCTCCTTCCACCTATCATGCTGCTAAACAGACATTGGCCTGAATAGCTATAGCATAAGGCTCCGTGTACAAAGACTTCCAACTCTACCCCCGACGTTTCCCGAGCAATGGCAGTGATCTCTGCCATCGATAATTCTCGCGCCAAGACAATCCGTTTTATGCCCAGATCGCGCAGTAACGACACCCCATCCTGGTTGTGTACGGTCATCTGAGTGCTGGCGTGTAAACGTAGGTCGGGTAAAACATTTCGAGCTGCATCCAGCAAGCCCATGTCCTGAATTATGATGGCATCAACCCCTATTTGCTGAAGCTTATAGAGGTAATCCAGAGCTTCTGCAAACTCGCCATTATCAATTAGGGTATTAACTGTAACATAGACTTTTTTGTCCCGCAGATGTGAGTATGTAACCGCCTCCCGCACCTGTTTATCCTCGAAATTCTGAGCAGACTGACGGGCACTATACTGCTGTCCACCCAGATAAACGGCATCAGCACCATTTTTCATAGCGGCTATAAATGAATCCCAGTTGCCAGCCGGGGCTAATAACTCCATATCTATTAACCTACTCCCAAAATAATATTTACTCTATAAAGGATTATTATAGCATAAGCCTATTCCTTTGGCTTACCCTTGCTTTCCCAGTATTCCATGCGTTCGCAGATATGTAAAATCTTATCTTCGATATTCTTTAGGGTGCAGGCTAGATCTAACGTTGATTCTTCCACTACTCTTTCCTCTTGCTGGGAGAATATTTCCGCGCGAGACATCTGGTCAACTGTAAGCCAAGAACTACGAGACGTTTTTTTTATACCCAGATCCCTGCGCGAAACCGCTTCTTCCTCTTCTTTTAAGATAACGCTGAATCCACCACAGGATTCCAATATCCCCTTATCTACATCCTGAATATCCCTAACCCCTTTTTTTCTTAATTCCTGTAACAAATCATCTACATTAAACTTCTCCCGGGCCAGATTCTTCCTGATAATTTTACCATTATCAATCAATACCACGGGTACACCAGTGATAAGGTTGGATAACCTGCCACTTTTCAAGCCCAAGTAGCCCATAATATATTCTAATATGGCCAAGGTAGCCAAAACAACAATACCTTCATAATAAGGCATACTTCTATCCAACGCCACAGATATCACTGTATCACCAACCCCGGTCATAACCACAAAATCAAAGGGCCCTAGTTCGCCCAGAGCCCTTTTCCCTAAAAAGCGAATCATAATTAAAGCCAGGAAGTACATACCTGCGACTCTTAAAGTAAACTCCAACATTCGGTGTTCCTCCTTGAAGAGCTTCCTGACTTAGTAATTCGCCACTCGCATTCCGATTATTCGTCGAATAAGGTAAGGGGACACACCTCGATGAGGAATGTCTGTTAGGTATTGGGACACACCCCGAAGGGGAATGTCCCCTGCTACAAAATGCAATTATCGCCGTATGTGCCCTTAGGGGACATTCACGGCGACATTCAATGGACATTCCCTGAAAGGGTGTGTCCCAATACATTTACGGGGTGTGTCCCCTTACCTTATATAGGCATTTATTTCGTCTAGGGTCCAGGTATTAATGATATCTTTTTTTTCCAACCATCCTCTTCTAGCATTCAATATTCCGTATTTTATGAGCTTAAGGTCATTTTTATGATGAGCATCACTGTTTATAGCAATCTTAATATCGTAGTCCCGTGCCCTTCGTGCCAAGTCTGCATCAATATCCAGGCGATCAGGGTGGGAATTAATTTCCAAAATAACACGGTTTTTAGCCGCCTCTTCCAATATCTGGTCAAAATCCAGTTCATAGGCCGGACGCCGGTTGAGCAGACGGCCACTCAAATGCCCAATAATATCTACATCTTCGTCTTTTATAGCCCTTACAACTCGTTCGGTCTGTTTTTCCTTATCAAGTTTAAAATGACTATGTATTGATCCTACTACGATATCCAAATCCCGCAGGACTTCGCTACCGAAATCAAGGCTTCCATCCTTGAGAATATCAACCTCAGTACCTTTTAATATCTTAATATCCTCACCTAGTCCGTTTATCTGGTCTATTTCCTCACCTTGAGACTTTAAACGCTCTTCATTCAGGCCGCCGCTTATAGGTAATGAGCGGGAGTGATCAGTGATTGCCAGGTAAGAGTAATTGAGACTGCGGGCCATCTCGGCCATTTCCTTAATTTTGCTGGCCCCATCGCTCCAAGTCGAATGAACGTGCAGATCTCCCTGGATATCGCCCAAATCTATTAGTTGGGGTAGGCTTCCCTGGGTAGCTGCCTCAATTTCCCCTTTGTCTTCTCTTAATTCAGGAGGAATATAGTCCAAATGAAAACGTTCGTAGACCTCACTTTCGTTCCCGCAATCCTTTATAAAATCTCTGTCCCTTCCGTTCAAGAGATGTTTTAGATGCTCCCTGGATCCAGTTGTCCACAGTAAAGCCGGGTAATACTCCGCAATCGAAACAATAATTACCTCAAAGGGAATATCAAACTCCAAGGTGCCTTCTATATGGCCCACTTCCGAATTAGCAACCTGCTTAACTTCGCGGTAGTTTGTCACCTTGGAACGCACGCCTGATTCATCTTCCGCAGCCACTAGAATATCAATATCGCTAACTAATGGCTTTCCCCTTCTAATACTTCCTGCAAGAGACGCATTTTTCACCTGGTCGCATCCCATAAGATAAGCCAGCAATTTTTCAGCCATAGGAAGCACAATGCCCAGAGTATTTTTGTCACTGTTCTGCTTCAGCATTTCTATGCCTTTTATGATGGCATATTCGTTCTTGCCACCCATGCCAGGTAGGGTTCGTACTCTGTGCTCTTGAGCGGCATGCAACAGTTCTTCCAGGTTTCTGACTCCAAGCTTTTCGTATACTATTTTCACGGTTTTATGACCTATTCCGGGTATGGATAACATGTCCAGAACCCCGCGTGGCACCTCTTCCAAAAGATTTTCATAATACTCACAGCTACCCTTTTCTACTAATTCCTCAATTTTCGATTGAATAGCCTGACCTACTCCATGAATATCACCCAGACGCCCTTTGTCATAGAGATAATGTATGTCTTCATCGAGGTGATAAATGGAATTAGCCGCCTGGCGATAGGCCTTAACCTTGAAAGGGTTATCATCCTTGATCTGCAATATATCAGCGATATAGTCCAGCGTTTTAGCCACTTCCCGGTTGGTCATTTTCTATACCATCCTATTTCTCTTTTCCTCTTCCAACACCTTTACCAGCTCATCATAATCTTCCTGCAATTTATTAAGCTCATCGGCAAGATTGAGGGCAGTTAGGACTGCAACCTTGGTTGTAGTAAGGCTTTGGTTACGCTGTCCTATCATCCGCATGCGCCGGTCCACATAAGCAGCCAGCATCTCCATGTATTCAGCATTTTCGTTGCCTTTCACTACATAGTCTTGGTTAAAAATCTCTACCGTAACCTTATTTACATTATTTTTCGTACCCTCCACTATTTACCCTCCCCTTTTAGGAATCATTTACAGTATTTCGCTACAAATATTATAATTCCTCCCATTCTCCAAAAAGCCGGCTAAAAAACCGCACCAGAAATTATGGAAAGGCAGTATGATAGGCAGTAATATTAAAAAGTCCACTCGGATCATCTATTTGCCAGTTATTTTCTCCGCCGTATCCTGACGTCGCTGGATCAAACTCAACTCTATAGGCTCAAAAGTGATAGCACCAGTCCAGCAAAACTTAGCACATTGAGGGTCCCCATCACACTGATCACATTTGAAGGCCAACCCTTTTAACGGATTGAAATTGGCGTGACCAAAAGGACAAGCTTGGACGCACTGACGGCAACCTATACAACGCTGTTCATCGACAGTAACCAGACCAGTTTCGCGATTCCTAATCATTGCTGCTACCGGACACACGGACACACACATCGGTTTCTCACACATTGCGCAACTAATGGGCACATTCCAACCTGCTCTCTCGTTTTTGGCAATCCTGATACGGGACAAGTTCTGTGCACAAACCCCCTCATGCACCAGCGAACAAATCATTTCACATGTTTTACAACCGACACATTTATTGTAATCAATTACCAATATTTCGTTCATCCTAAATCCCCCTCTCTATATAATGGTTTTGCAAAACATAGATTATTTTTAAAACTATTCGAGAAATCGCTGAGCAGGTAAATACCAAGCTATTCTTCTGGCCAAATGGGGATCTGCTGTCACACGGTGAAACTCACTCAAGGTAGTTCTTTTTTTCATCAGAGCCATCACCGCACCTAAACCAGAAGAAATACCAATGGTCTGCATTCCCATTATGCGGTCATCCATAACCAATACTCGCCAATATAGCTCCCTATTTTGTCCTTCTAGAACCCGGATCTCCTCCCTGGCCAGGACGCGGGAGTTCAATCCCATTGAGACCGCTGTTATCCCATATATATCCTCTACTACCATGCTAACTGCACCTTCGTATTCCGCCTTTTGGCCCAGACAGTTGAGAGCTGCAATCTGGCCCTGTCTTTTTGCGTTAGGCCACAGCAGGCTTAGGGTGGGGTACCCGGTTAGCATATCCATCGACTCGATGCAATCACCGCAGGCATATATGCCATCGATGTTAGTTTGCATAAAGGAGTTAACTTGAATGCCCCCCAGTTTTCCTAGCTTCACTCCAGCTGCAGAAGCTGCTTCAACATTCTGTTTTACTCCTGCGGCCCAAATAACAGTGTCACATATTATTGATCTGCAATCTGTAGTTACTGCCTCTACCCGCTGGTCACCGCTTATTCCTAATACCTTCTCCCCCGTTAAAACCTGGATTCCTCTATCAATAAGAATTCGACTAATACGCCCTGCTGGTTCATGGTCAAATATGCGGGGTAAAATATCTTCCATTAATTCCACGATCGTAACCTGGCAACCTCTAATCTGTAAAGCTTCTGCCACTTCTATGCCAATATTGCCAGAGCCAACCACTACCACTTTCCGAACATGATAAGCCAAAATAGCGTCTATATCACCTACAGTCTTAAGCACAAAGTTACCCGATAGGTCATGGCCTGGAACCGGAGGAATAATAGCTCGACTACCTGTAGCTATGATAAGTTTGTCATAATATATTGTTTCCTGGTCAGATATAAGTTTGCGTTCGCTGGTATCTATCTGTTTAATTTCCAAGCCAAACCTGGTTTGAATCCCCATCTGAGCATATTCTGGTAATTCCTTAATAAAAAGCTTACTTCTATCCACCCACCCTGACAAACAATCTGGCAGTGCACAAGCTGAGTATTCCGGCAAGTTTTCCCGAGCTATCATAACGATTGGAACCTCAAAATCATGCTTGCGGATTGTCTCAGCCGCACTATTGGCTGCTGCGCCGTTTCCAATGATAACAATGTTCTTCATCGGCGGTCTCCTTTCACAAGTCCTGCCAAGCCGCATCGTCTGCCTGCTTCAGCACTTCTCTCCAGATCCATCGATTCAGCAGTCGATATATACCGTAATGCTCCCGTAGGGCAATATTTAACGCACTCCGGATTCCCTTCGCAATGATCACAATTCACCAGCACTTCTTGTAGATAGTCATAAGAGCACCCCTCAAATGGACAGGCAAGCTGGCAGGCCCGGCAGGCAATACAACCTTCCAGCCTACGAATAGTAAGGCCGGTAACCGGGTCTTTACTTATTACATTCATTAAGCAGGCACTGGCACAAGGTGGATTATCACATTGCTGGCAGGTCATGGGAACAAAAAAACCTCTGGTTTCTTCCTGCCAAATCTTGATTCTTGCCAGGTACGTTTGGCACTGCCCGGTCTTATTTATCGCGCAGGCCAGCTCACATAGCCCGCAACCCGTACATTTTGCAGAATCAATTATCAGGTGTTTATTCATGTCAGCCTCCCCAAGCTCTATGTTAGATTGCAGAGCCCTAATTCCTGCAGTTTTTCCTCTCCAGGTTTACCGGTAAGCATATCCCAACCCCGGGCTTGATAGTATTGCTGGAGCACTTCCTGTACTTTAGCCTCATCCAGCATTTTTCCGCCTACTGTCTGCTCATAGAAGCGGTGCGGGAATTTGGAATCTTCCGGCTGTTCCCCTTCGCGCAGATTAAACAGTTTTATCAAATTCCAGGCTCTTTCAGCAGACTGCATCAGCTCAATTGGTGATATTTTAATTCCCGTAAAGGCGGTATAGGCTTCAGCTAAAATCGTCGGGCCGATGCGGTGCTCTACCGGTGGGCGGATGCAGACCCCCACCGAGTTGAAGAGATTAATCAGATCTTCAGCCCAACGAGACATAATTGCGATATCAACTGTATCGGTTTCCAGATCAATGGCCTGAGCTTTCAATTCGTCTGGCATGTCCAATGCATCATACATTTTCTGGTCATAACCGAAGCGTTCCTTCTGGAAATCATATTTGTTTTCATTAAAACGGAGATTTTCAATGGGGTTACGGCAGCGTAAGTGATCCCCACCCCGAATATTAGTAAGTATGCCAAGGGTCCAAGTGGACCATCTACCACGCGGGTCAATCATAGGCATCTCTAAACCCTTTACATGCATGGCACTAGCTTCACCACCTGCAAACTGCTCAGCTGCTCTCATCGTTCCTTCCGCTAATACAGCGCCCAAGCCCTGGCGGTGCGCAATGTCATCCATTAACCTAAATATTGCATCATCGTCTCCAAAAGCCAAATCATAACCAACATCTTCCTGGTTAATGATGCCCCGATCGAAAAGCTCGATGGCCATAGCCATTACCCCGGCCACACTGACCATATCCATCCCATATCGCTGGCCCATTTCCGCTGCTTTGACAGTTGCCTCCAGGCTCATTCCACATCCCGAACCAAATGATACAGTTGGTGTTACTTCCATATCCTTCATACGTAGCCCCTGGTATTTGCCTTCTTTAATCTCTACCCAATGGGCGCAGGCTATTATACAGGATTGACACGCTATATGACCATGGGTCAATTCTTCCACCTTAGGACGGGCGAAATTTTCCTTCCAATCGGAAAGACATCCTTGACTAAAATTATTAGCGTTTAGAGCCTTAAAACTACCGTAAGGCATAGCCGCATTCATACTGCCATAGCTTTGAAAAGGTTTGAAAAAAGGCGAAGTCTCAATCAACTTCCTAGCTTTCCAACTTACCTTTATTAATTCCTCTACATTATGAGGGGTTATACCCTGCGTACCTCTTACCACAATTGCTTTTAAATTTTTCGATCCCATGACTGCTCCTAGGCCGGTACGCGCCCAGGCATCGTAATACCCATTTTCAATGCAGGCAAAGCGAACCAAGTTTTCCCCCGCCGGACCTATTAAGGCTACTTCAGCACCAGGATACTGTTTTTTCAATATATCCAGAGTGTCCCATGAATCCTTGCCCCAAAGCCGGGTGGCATCACAGACACTAATCTCCCCATCCTCAATGAAAAGGTAGACCGGTTTTTCGGCTTTACCCTTAATTACAAGAGCATCGAATCCAGCGTTCTTCAACTGAGTGCCAAAGAACATACCCGAATTGGAGGTGCCAAATAGTCCTGTCAAGGGCGATTTCGCAGAAACTTCAGTACGGGAGGCGGTTGGAAATGTGGAACCAACCATCGTTCCAACGCCAAAAACCAATATGTTTTCGGGACTTAGAGCTTCTATTCCGGCAGGCATTTCATCACATATTATCCTGGCATTAAAACCAATTCCTCCCAGGTAGTCACGGCAAAACTCCGTTGCCAATTCTTTGTACCTTGAATCTTGATTACTAAGGTTCACTTCAAGAATTTGACCTGCATATCCTTTTGACTTTGACATATTTTTCTCCCCCTTCATGAATACTCCTATTTACATGCTAATAAGCATCTTAGCCAGCTATTGGCAGAGCAAATGCCCTATAAATCGGTTATGTTTACGATTAAATTATATCATATTCGACATTGTCCAACACTCATTTTTAAGATTTCCGATTTAAATTAATCAAGAATCCAAATGTATGTTTTTACAAAAATATATTTTAGTCTATTGTTACAAAATGCAACCATTGTAGTATAATAAAAAAGTAATTCCATATTTACACAATATTAATTTAACAAAGCAACTGAGTTTTTTGCCTATCACATTTATATGGAACCCGTCGAATTTAGAGCAACTCTTCTTACCCTAATTGCTATTATTTCTGAAATGATGATTATAAAAAATAGCTATTGAAAGGGGTGATATTTAAATTCTTCAGCACACGGTGATAATTAATTAAGCTCATAAATGAAAGGGAGGGTATATTAATGAACGAAAAAATTAATGTTAAAGCACAGGAAAAATTACAAAAATCTTTCGCTATGACCGATAATATGATAGAGAAATTCTGGGATATGTGGCAAATCAGCTTGGGCAGTCTATCCTGGAGTCAGGAACAGCTTGAGACTATGGCCAAGAAATATTTAGAACAAAATAAGTTGGCCCGTGAGGAAAGCAACAAGGTTATGGATGAATTAATGAAACAGGTTAAAAACAATCAAACCCAAATGCAAAAAATGGTTCAGCAAGCAGTTAATACCACGTTCGAAAATGTTGATATTCCTGTTTACAACTATTTTGATGATCTCAATAAAAAGGTTGAGGCATTATCTAAAAAAATCAATAGCCTTTAATTGAAAGGGGCCTAGGATATGTCTGAGGATAGCCAGAAAAATGCCCAAAAAGAGTTCTTTTCCAAAGACGAGATCTATTTTCCTGATTTAGTAGAGTTGTGGAAAGAGTTTTATTTCAAAAATGAGAATTCTTGGGCTGAAGTTCTCAAAGAAGTTATCACCAAAGACACTTTTGTGTATATGCTAGATAAGACCTTGGATAGTCACCTATCCAATGAAAAGTTAATTCGGCAGAATATGGACAAATACTTTGAGCGCAGCGCATTTCCTTCCAAAAAGGACATTGCCAGGGTAGCAGAAATGATTATTTCCGTGGAGGAAAAGGTAGAGCTTCTCGAAGATCAGTTGGTTGATTCGGTCAAAAGCATGGCTGATAGCATGCTCGCTATGGCTGAAGCTCAGAAGAGATCTCGGGAAGAGATTGCTGCACTTAGGAAAGACATCGCCGATTTGAATAAAAAACTGGCTCAGCCTGATAAAGAAGTTAACAATGCTCCCAAAGAACCACGTACAAAAAAAGCACCTCAAGCCAAAACCAAGAAGAAAGAAACAAATTCAGCCGGTGAACTGATTCCCTAGTTCTTTTTCATTATTAAAAGGGGGTTAGTAAATGATTGAAAACATATATGATGAGCTAAAAATTGGCGATTCTGCTTATGTAGAAAAGACTATTACTGAAACCGATGTATACCTGTATGCAGGAATAACCGGTGATTTTAGCTGGCTGCACGTAAATGAGATGCGTGCTAGCAAAGGTCACTTTAAGACTAGGATTGTACACGGTATGTTGCTGGTGGGTCTAATTTCTAACGTAGTTGGCAACCAAATGCCCGGTTCAGGGACCATTTACGAATCTCAAAATTTAAGATTTATCAGACCGTGTTTTATAAATGATACAATTAAAGCGAGGACTGAGGTTGTAGAATTGATGGAAGCCGGGAGGGTAAAACTTAGAACCACCTGTCACAACCAACGCGGTGAACTAGTCGTCGATGGTGAGGCAATTGCGATCCCGCCAAGGAAGCACGTAATCACAGAAGAGTTGTAATTCCAATTCGAAAAGTTGGAATTACAATACTATTGGGAGGTTTATATCTTGAAAAAGGATATTTTGCTAAGTGGTTCTGCCGAAGAGGTAGGGGCAAAACTTCAAAAAAATTATGATCAGATGCTAGACAGTACTAAGAAATGGGCAGAGATTCTTAACTTCGATCCAGCTCCACAGACTGGGATGACTCCCAAAGATGTGGTGTGGACGAAGAATAAAGCTAAACTGTACCGGTATGTTACTCCTAATGGGTATAAGTACCGAACCCCTTTACTAATGGTATATGCGCTCATCAATAAGGCCTACATACTGGATCTTACGCCAGGAATGAGCTTGGTAGAACATCTTACTAATGAAGGTTTTGATGTTTACCTCCTCGACTGGGGTGAATTTGAGTGGGAAGATAGAAATTTGAGCTTCGGCAACTTTGTTTTTGACTATATAGCCCGAGCAGTTCGTAAGGTATGCCAAATTTCCCGTACTAACGAATTGAGTATACTTGGTTACTGTATGGGTGGTACCATGACCAGCATGTATGCTTCCCTTTTTCCTCAACCCAATATAAAAAATATAATCTATCTGGCAGCACCCTTTGATTTTAGTGATGCAGGCATACAAAGCATGTGGATGAGAGCCCCTGGTTTTAATCCTGACCGGATAACCGATACCTTTGATCTGATTCCCAAGGATTTCATTGATATGGGAGTTAAAATGTTGAAGCCCATTAACAACTTCCTGGGAACTTACACTCGCTTATGGAAATCCGTCGATGATGGAACCTCAATAGTAGCCTGGAAGGCTCTAGATAAATGGGTAAATGATAATATAAACTTTCCTGGTGAAGCCTACCGCCAATGGGTTAAAGATCTGTATCAGGAAAATAAGCTGGTAAAAAACGAGTTCATAATTAAGGGTTCCCTGATAAATTTGGCTAACATAAAATCCAACCTCCTGGTTATGGCTGGTGAAAAGGATCATCTGGTATTACCTCCGCAAAGCGAGGCAATTATGAATCTGACCTCCTCAACGGATAAAACATTCATCATAAATCCGGTAGGACACGGGGGTCTCGTTTTTGGCAATAACGCTAAGCGTGAATCATATCCAGTAATCAGTGATTGGCTAGCAGAGCGCTCCTAATTGAGAATCGAAAACAAATAATTGCTAAATATAAGCAAAAATCCCGGGGGTACTACCCGGGATTTTGTTTGCATACAGGTACTTTCAATATTTCGATCCTAATTATGCAGCCTATGAATCTTATACAGGTCATATTCTCCTGTCACACTGCCCTTTCAGGATATCTAGAAGGTTGTTTAAGAACAATTTCCTCCAGGGCTCCATAGACTCCCAGCGCGCCTGGGTATTCCGTATGAGTCTGCTGGCAGCACCCGGCCCACCATATTGTATAAGTTCGTCACTATATACATCAGCCCAATGCCTAATCATGTCAGGGGTAACTTCCAGATGAAACTGTAAGGCCCAAATATTATCACCATAGACAAATGCCTGATTTTCGCAGGTTTCACCCTTCACCAGCAAAACTGCTCCGTCGGGTAGGGCAAAGGTGTCCTGGTGCCATTGAAATACAGAAAATGATGATGGCAACCCATCAAAAAGCGAACTTGCCTTACCTTCTGGTAATAGACGTACTGGAGACCAACCTATTTCTTTTACACGATTAGGACCAACATCTGACCCCAATGCTCGAGCGATTAGTTGTCCCCCCAGACAGATCCCAATCGTTGGCATCTTAGATTTAGCAGCCTCTCGCACCAGTTCCTGTACCTTTAATAGATAGGGATACATATCCTCCTCATAAGCGCCCATAGGTCCCCCCAGGATAATAAAAGCCTGATAATCGTCGAGATTGCTTGGCAAAACAGTTCCCGCTGTGTCCATGTACTTGATGTCTAATTCCCAGCCTCTTTGGCTGAGCACTTCATGCAATAGACCTGGTCCCTCGCAAGCCACATGCTGTATCATTAATAAACGCATAATTTCCCCTTCTCTCACGCATTTCACAACTTTTCTTGCCTGCAAACTTGTTAAACCTTGCAAAAATACAAAATCCCTGCTTGCTTATAGCAGGGACTTCATTATCCATATTGCTGTTCTATTAATGAATCTTTCACACTTATATTATAACCCATAGTATTGGTGAAATGGCAATCACCTTTACCAAGTATAATGTATACTTTTATTGTAGATTCATTTTTATATTTTTTCTTTTATATTTGTAAACACAGCACGGGCAGGAAGTATACTGTATGCCTTTAAGGAAGAGGTTGTATTTTCAGAACAAAGGTATAGTATACTAAATAAGTAAATAGTTCCGGTCATCGGCACAAGATAATGAAGTCTTCGTAGAAATTACGAAGACTTTCTTTTTCCGCTTCCTTTAACCGGGACAATTACAATACCTGGTATTTATAAGAGCAACGCAGCCCTTGTCTGAGGAACTAATCATAACCTCATACAAGGGCCTTGTGTTTGCAGAGCAGGAGGTGAATTAGCTTGTGAAGCCCCATAAATATTGGAGAAAAACCATGGGTAATCGATCCGCAGAAACAAAGGGGGTGACCATCTCCCATCCTCTTTGGAGGAAACTAACCTTGTTAAGACTAAATTATTTGAGGAGGAATGCATAGTGATAAAACTGGAATGCATTTTACGCCCGGAGAAGTTCGAACCGGTAAGAGCGGCGTTGAGTAAATTTGGAGTAAAAGGAATGACCATCTCCCAGGTAATGGGATGCGGTCTCCAGAAGGGTCATTCCGAATATTACAGAGGTGCAGAGTTGAGTGTTAATCTCCTGCCCAAAGTAAAATTGGAGATAGTAACTACAGACGACCAAGTTGAGGAGTTGATCAAAATTATCCGCTCTGTTGGAGTTACTGGAGCCATTGGTGATGGCAAAATATTTATTACAGATATAAAAAATGCTATTCGCATGAGAACTGGTGAAAGAGGAAATGATGCTTTGCTATAAGCTAAATCAACTTGGTCACCGATTCTTGTATTGATGATTTTTTCAGGGTTTATTCATAGGTTTGGCAATGACGCCTTTTGACGTAAAACAAAAGGCGTTTTTTCATCCATTTTTTAGGCTAAAGAATAAAGGAGTCTATTATTTTTTTAAATAAAGTATTAAAGGGGAGAGAGATATGAAAAATAAGATTTTTATATTACTAATTTCTTTGTTTGTTTTATTGGTAATGCCAGGCCTTGCTCTGGCAGGCGATGAACCTACTGCCATCAGCAATGCGGCTGCAATAGACACCGTATGGACCTTGATAGCTGCGTTTTTGGTGTTCTTTATGCAGGCTGGTTTTGCAATGGTAGAGACCGGGTTTACCCGAGCCAAAAATGCCGGGAATATTATTATGAAAAACCTCATGGATTTTGCCACTGGGTCATTAATATACTGGCTCATCGGATTTGGTATTATGTTTGGTGTTGATAAATCAGGTTTATTCGGAACCAGCGGTTTTGCAGTATCTGACAACTTTGAACACCTGGGATTAAAAATTCCTATCCTTGCTTTTCTATTATTCCAAACAGTATTTGCGGCAACTGCGGCTACCATTGTATCTGGTGCAATGGCTGAAAGAACGAAATTTATTGCATATTTTGTTTATAGTATTATAATCAGTGCTGTTATTTATCCGGTAGTCGGTCATTGGATCTGGGGCGGTGGTTTATAGTGCCCCCCGTTGTCAAGACACATTTTCAAAAAGAATAAGCTAATGTGTCCTCCTTTTCTTAAGATGCTATTTTTATTAAAGATTGGTGATAA
>PHAA01000001.1 GCA_002840245.1 Firmicutes bacterium HGW-Firmicutes-15 | reverse complement strand
TGAGTGTAACCAACTTCAGCGGTACCCAAAGGGTGCAACCATAATTGTGAGTGTAACCAACTTCGGCGGTACCCGCAACCTTAATAGTGACCAACGGGAACATCGGTGGTACCCGTAGGGTGAAGGTGAATGGTGTAACATCATTATTAGTACTGTTATCAGCACACCGGTGGTACCCGTAGGGTGGTTGCAAGCAACTGATTTTCTTGAGCATATTTTTTCCGAGTAGCTTCTCCCCCCCTCAGGTGTCGCTCCGCCTTGTTTCTATCCAGTATACTTCTTACCTCTTCTGCCAGTTCTTCACTAATCCGCGGTAACCTTTCCGAAACATCTTTGTGAACGGTGGATTTACTAATCCCAAAGACTTCTGCAGTTCGCCGCACCGTATCCGAGGTTTGCAGGATATGCCGCGCTACTTTCACCGCCCTTTTCCTTATATAATTCTGCATTATTGTCCCCCTCCCATGAATTTATTAATTTATATTCAGGAGGATTCTAATCAAGACCTCATGGATCATGAAATATTATTATGACTGACAATAACATAGCAATATCGGAAAATAGGCGCTCCAAAAATGTCACTTATTATTTCGTGATTCCTCAGTGATGGTAAAGGAATAAACAAGGCAGGATACTCCGGGGATTTGACGTCCAAGGATGGACTAATGCAGCGGTGCCATGAATGGCAAAGAGCTGCTTAGCGCTAGACAAGGCGTAGTCTTAGTATGCTAGTTGGTAAAAATCTATACCTGAGTAGTATTTTTTTAGTATTTGATGGTAGTCTTTCCCGCGTTGGGCCATCCCGTTGGCACCGTATTGGCATAAACCCACTCCATGCCCATAGCCACGAGTATTAATCACTGTAGTATGCAGCGACGGATGGAATTCAATCCAGCTAGAAGGTAGATTTAACCCCGTTCTTAAAGTACCTGCATCTAGCTGATGACCGTTAATACTTAAGCTTTTCAATCTCCCTCCAGGGGTTCTGGCTATTATTTTAATATTTAGCTTATCACCTTTGTCATTGACTAGTTTATTAATATCTTCATTGTTAATGGTTTGCGAACTTAAAAAATGACTAGACTTGCTGCAATCATCGCATTTAACCGAACGCAAATAGGAAATGTCTTCACCCCATACGGCACCAGCATTTTCGGTTTTGCCGCCACAAGTAGAGCAGTAGAGCGCATCTATTGGTTTACAATCAAAGAGTATGATTTCTCCACGAGTCGATTCTACTGCCTCATCTATTCGTTTGGCTAGCTCCTGTCCATTAGAATCACCTTTGGCACTATTTAACAACGGAGCGAAGGCTTGGCAAGCATTAACATCATCAGAAAGATCCGCACCTTGAGGATAGGAGTGCTCTTCGATTAGTTTTTTGACTGCATAGGTACGAGCACAAACCGCTTGCGCCTTAAGTGCCTCTATCTCAAAAGACGCCGGCATTTCTGCTGTAACTACGCCTTTTATATACTCTTCCAGGTCCATACTAATAATACTACCTTGATCATGTAGGTATAGCTTAATACGTGGCTCTAACGCGGCCTCTTTTTTCACTTGGAAATAATGGTAAATTCCTGCTAGGCTTATTACCATTAAAATTCCAATTATACACAATCTACTTTTTGCTTTCCTATTCATATATCAAGAATATGAAAGGAACATGATACTAATGTCATGTTCCTTCAATATAATTCATCGATATTTTTAGATAACTTTTATGCTGGCGCCCATGGCATTTAATTTAGGGGCAATATTTTCATAACCTCGATCTACATGTTCGCTATTTAATAGAACCGTTTCACCCTGTGCAGTAAGGCCAGCGATAACAAGAGCTGCTCCGGCCCTTAAATCAGTAGCCTTAATATTTGCTCCAGTAAGTTTTTTTACCCCGCGAATTATAGCAGTTTTACCTTCAATTTTAATATCAGCACCCATTCTTGATAATTCCTGAACATGCATAAAACGGTTTTCAAAAACGGATTCACTAATTACACTTGTTCCCAAAGAAAGACTGAGATAAGACATAAATTGAGCTTGCATATCAGTCGGGAAACCCGGATAGGGAAGGGTTTTAATATAAACTGGCTTTATCCGCGATTCTCTTTTTACCCTCAGATAGTCTTTACCCTCAGTAATTTCGGCTCCGCTCTCAATCAACTTAGCCGTGATAGCCTTTAGGTGCTCTGGAACTATATTTTTTATAATTGCATCACCGCCGGTAGCGGCTACTGCTACCATATAAGTGCCGGCTTCTATTCTATCAGGAATGGGTGTATAGCTTACCCCATGCAAATCTTTTACTCCCTTGATCTTTATAACATTAGTACCAGCACCGGTAACTTTTCCTCCCATGCTGTTTATAAAATTAGCTAAATCCACTATCTCGGGTTCCAAAGCCGCATTTTCGATGTAACTGGTTCCACTAGCCATCGAAGCAGCCATAATGATGTTTTCAGTAGCACCAACGCTAGGATAATCAAGATAGATGTGCGCGCCTATCAACTGGCTTGCTTTTGCTACTACATCTCCAGAGTTTAGACTTATATCTGCTCCTAGAGCTTGAAACCCTTTTAAGTGAAGATCAATAGGCCTAGTTCCAATCGCACAACCTCCTGGTAAAGCTACTCTTACTTTTCCCTTGCGGGCTAATATTGGCCCCATAACTAAAAATGATGCTCTAATTTGTCTCACTAACTCATAAGGAGGCTGGGTTGATATCAACTTTCCTTGAAAAGATAAACAATTTTTATTTAGTTCAACTCTTACACCCAGCTCTTCTATTAATTTGCTAATTATAATTACATCTTTAATAATTGGAACTTTGCTTACTTCTACTTTTTCATCTGTTAATAGGGAGGCAGCTAGTATGGGTAAAATTGCATTTTTAGATGAACTAACTTCAACCTCTCCTATTAATGTAGCTTTTCCACTTATTATCATTTCCAAATTGCACTATCACCTCCCCAATCAATTCTCTAGATAAACTAAATTAGTAATCATTCAATAGGAGCGGAACACCTAGATATATTTCATTTCTATTTTCCTTCGGATTAGATCTGATAGCTGCTTGGATATTACAGTTTTTACCCGCTACCTTCACCGGGGCGATTTTAGTCTCCAATGCGGGACTGAAGCCTGTCATACTAACAAGTGCATCCTGCAGATAAACATCATTTATTCCTGCTTTCTGGGATCTCATTGCTACCCTGAGAAGTTCTTCCCTACCTGCATTATCAAGACGAGTATCTATAGAACCCTTATAAAGATAATAGGATTTACAATCTAGCATTTTTCTCAGTTTTTCCTCATCTCTACGTATTTGCAGATCTCCTGTTGAACTTATAGCAGTCATCAAAAAGTGTGATTTATGATCTGTTTTGCTGGTTTGGAGGATAAATCGGTACCTTTGTCCATCCTTTGATACTTCGTACTGACTAATAACCGTGTCATTTGTTTCCTGGTGAAGGATTTCATTCTCATCAGCGGGCAGTTCTAGATAGCTTAGTATTTTCTGTAAGGCTTCATCCAATTCTTGATTTGTAGATGCTGTTTTTATTTTTGCCCAACAATCTAATCGAGATTCAAGCAAATTTGCACCGATGGATGCAAATGATAGGTAATATGGAGATTGATTATCAATCTCTTTTCCAATACTATATTGAAGTGCGGAATCGCTAGCAAAGCATATAATGATGAAAATTATTATGTAATAAATTAACTTTTTCATAAATTTAACCCCCAAGAACTTTATCAAGATCCTTACCATAATCTGCTATGTTTATTCTTTAGGAAAAATATTTTATCCACAAAAAAGCCTGACCCAGCAGATCAGGCAACGTTGAACCGGCTATTAACAAATACCCCGGCCCCCTTTGTTTTAGGCTTTAGATATGGAACTTGTATCGCGCATTTTTTGAATGGCCTCTTTTTGCTTGGCTATCCTCTCCTTGCCTTTCTCCTCCATGTTTACCAATAACTGCCACCAGCCAAGAAACAGTATCCCTTTTACTAAATAGTAGATCAAGGTCCCTATTATTAAATAATTTAGTGCGGTGGATTTATCCAGCGAAAATGTTGCGTAGGTAAAATTTCGATTTATATAATCATAAAACATTTTAATACCTTCTCCATTCAATTATTTATCCTTCACATGAATAAAAAACTTTTTCAGGTTGGCAGTTTTATTTTTGCCCAACAATCCAATCGAGATTCAAGCAAATTTGCACCGATGGATGCAAATGATAGATAATATGGAGATTGATTGATTCAATTTCTTTTCCAATACTATATTGAAGTGCAGAATAATGAAAAAACTATAATATAATTAGCTTTTTCATAATTCTTAACCTTCGAGAGCTTTATTACGTTCTTACCATGATCTGGTTAATTTTCAGTAAAATTAATTTTTAGCATAAAAAAAGCCTGAACCATTCAGGTCAGGCAGCGCTAGCTTAATTGGTGTTTAATTGTTTCTATCTTCATCTTCATTCATTTGATTCTGCAACTCCATTTGACGTTGTTTGGCCGCCAATGCCTTTTTACCCACTACAACTATTTGGCGCCCGATCAAAATGGAAAAGCCTACCGTAATAATAAAAACTACCCCTATAAATATTAAGAACTTAAACTGCAGACTGGTAAACAATTAACAGGCCCCCTTGGATTAGGATTTAGTGTTTTCCCTTATCTCACGCCTTCTTTTGATAGCCTCTTCTCGCTCCTGTTTTCGCTTGGCTATCTTCTCTTTACCGGTTTTCTCCATCTTTACTAATGTCTGCCACATAAAAAGAAACAGTAACCCTTTTATTAGATAGTAGGAAAGAATTCCTATTATTAAATAATTTAATACGGTGGATTTCATATATTCACCGAATAAGTCGCATAGGTAAGATTTCCATTTATATAATCATACCCTTTTTTGCTATGGTCAATCAGCTTCTTCGCTCCAGTAATGATACCATTTTTTAATATATCCAGGTAAATTTCCAAATGAACACCCAGACGTCTCAATCCTCTCTCACCAATCATTAATTTGCCTATCACACCCGGCTCAACTCCCATTCTCAACTGCAGGCAGGCTCCATCTCTGATTTGTTCGACAATATAATCCGCTTCAGAACTTGCTATATGTTCTCCGCCCATGGCCCAGGGGGCTGAATTGACAGCTTCATCTGGTACACACAGCTTTTCCTTGTAAAGATTGGCATATTTATCCATTTGATTGTTCCCCCTTCATGTGAATAGTCCTGATAATGCATTTACTATACTTATGAGGTTTGTTTTTTGAATAATTGAGACCCTGTAGAGGACTACATTACCACCTCCTGAAATATTTTCAGGTTGGCAGCTCCTAATATCTCAGCTAGAAATGTTAGTAGAACGATGTAACATTTATTGTTGGTGTTTTTTTTTTAAATGTGCTATTAATGTTGTTGTTTTTTCAAAATACGCTCTTAATTATGATGTATATATAAAAAATGTGCAACATATTTCTTAAACTGAAATAGGCTCTGAAAATAAAGGAAATTTTGCAGCCACTTTGGCAAGCTATAGTCCCAAATTAAGCGGCTAAGCGAGACACACGCGGCCGAACTCGGGTAAGTAAGTACCTTACCTGATACCCACTCCAATGCTAAATTTAAGCAGGTTCTGTCATATTTAACTCAGTATTTTGAAATTTGCATATAATAGAAAAAATTGTATAATGAAAGAGAATCTAAAGAAGGGAGGAATGTAGTTGTGTCGGGATAATATTAAGGAGAGGAGGAATATAGTTATGCCAAACGACAAAAAATGGAAATGGCTAACTGGACTATCTATTGGAATAATTGCTCTTTTAACAACACTTTTAGTAACTGTAATAATTTTAAAAATTTCTAAAGTAAATGATCCCATTCTAATTCAGAATACTATTTCAATTGTAGCTAGCTTAATGTCAATTGCGCTTCCGTTTGTTGCGATTATTTATCTGCGATTCAATGTTTTATCCGGAATCCATTTATACAAGATTTCAGATTAAAATGACGGTAAGTCCTTTGACGCTTCTGGTGCTCATGTTGGCGCATTTGCACATTGAAAAGAGGCGTCTTTTTCTTTTCTCTGATATGGTCATTATATCCAGCATATCTGGTCAGGCAATTCCATCAGCTTTTGAATTTCATACAAGATTTCAGATTAAAATGACGGTAAATCATTTGATGCTTATAGTGCTTATGTTGGCGCATTTGCACATTTAAAATAGGCCTCTTTTTCGGAATTGCCTGACCATTATATTGCTGGATATAATGACCATATCTTAGTAAATCAGCTTTCGAACGTTTGGAGCTCATTTAATCGTTTCATTCTTTTATTATTCCTTTCTTCTCATAACGAACTAAGTTAATAAGATTTTCCTTATTTAAATCATCAACCAGATAAAGAGCTCCCTCACCTGATTTAGATAATTTTTCCATGTAGATAGCATTTGATTCAACCCCAATACAGATAAAGCGTATTTTTTGGGCTGGTAAATTAGCCACGGCCGCTAGAGCATCGCCTTTGGCATCCAAAGTCCACAGTGGAGCGTTAGGAATCCCATCCGTGATCATAATCAGGAGAGGGTTATGAACCCGGCTTTTTTTAATCAGATCCAACGCCATCATTATTCCGCTAGCCATAGGCGTCAAACCCCCAGGATTAATGGTTGCAAGTCCCTTGCTCAAAACGCTTTGACTACGAGTAAACGGAGACACTACACGAGCAGAATGCTCCTGGAAGGTGACCACTGCCACCCTCTCTTTGCCTGTGAGCAATAAATGTTGAGCAAGATAACAGGCCGCCTGTCTTTTTTCCCCTGCCATACTCCCGCTGGCATCCATTAATAAGCAAATATCTATGGGTATATAGCTTTTCTTACCATAAAAATGCAGGTCTTCTTTCTTAATAGAAAAATGTTCATCTCCACGCAGGAAACCATTTTTTACAGCCTGAATTACGGTCTGAGATACTGCTAGATTACCCGTCCAGGTCGTATCACCTTTATTAATAGTTTTGTTGTAATCAACAAATTCCACATGGGTGGTCTTTTGCTTCGATTTACCAAATTTACGGAAACGGGTACTGCCTCCACCAGGTACCTTGCGGATATTACGTCGAATCTCAGTTTCCAGTTCACACTTATGCTTGATAACGTATTCCTGGAGTACCAGACCCTTTTTAGTCAATATTCGGCCCAGCGGCGTCTTCTGAATAAGGTCTAATTCTTCCAGCTGCTTTACATAGTGGTCTACATCTCCCCATTTTTTCTTCTGGTATTCAGCTCCCTTTCTTTTAAATATATTGCTGGAGTAGCATTGCATCCATTCTTCAATCTCTTCTATCCCACCAAATTTTTCGGCCAGCTTTAATACCAACTGATTAACATTTTCTTCAGGCGACATGAAACTAGCAGTTTGTCCTTTAAATTTCTTCCAGGGTAGTTTAATATATTTAGCAAAATCATCTTCCATTTTTTTCTGTTTACCGTGAGATATGTTGCGAACCCGCGCTAGTTGTAGGCCGGATTTCAGAATTACTTCCTCTACCGTCGCAGCTATGATATAAACTAGCGCATATTCGTCCCGGTTAAGCCGGGCTAAAATATGCACATGATCATGACCTTCCTCGCCTACTGTGTATGGCTTAAGTTCATTTTGGAACAGGTCATAAATCAATCCTTTGCCTAAATTAGTAGTAATCTGAATCTTTTCAGCATAACCGGATAAGAATTCAAAACGCACATCATCCGCATACTGCAGTTGAGGATCTTCATTAACAAAATACTCCTCCATGGCCCAAAATATTGCTCGGGCTACTACCCGGGGATCAATTTCTCCCGGTAGATGATAGACATCAATATGGACTATTTGATCTATATCCATACAGTCTAGATAGGTCTTGCCCGCATCACAGTTTATTAAGATTTCAATCTGACCCTTGATCTTTTTTGCAGGCATACGAGCATGGGCTTTGCGGCTTACTACCACGCTCTCACCCAGACGCACTCCCTGGTCCTGTCCCAGATACAGACTAAGATAATTAGCTACCGAGGTGGCATTACCAATATTACTTTGTCCACTATCCATGAACATTCCTCCATTTTAGTCGACTTGGAAATCAAGAGATTTTTCAGTATTTATCAGTTCCTGCCGTTTTAATTCTTTTAAAGGGCGTCCGGAATTTTTGAAATACTCCGTTTCTTCTGCTATATCTGGTTTATTGGGCTTTTTATTTACAAAACTAAACATACTTTCTTTTCCACTCTTTACATCAACATCATTAATCACTCTAATAAGGGTATCTGAGTCTAAGCGATGCTTCAGGATCAGAGGCAGCATATGGATAACATCATTTATAGATGCCTGATCTCTATCCTTTATTGTGCTATAAAGCACGGCACCCTGCTGCATAGCCTCAATAGCTCTAATGCTCTCCAAATTGTGTTTTACATAGAGGCGAGCCATGTAGTTTCGTAAAAAATCCGGTAGATCAGCCTGATTATAACGCTCAGCCCATCTTAATAAAATCTGAGTATATCTTTCATGTTGCTTTTCATAGTCCCCCGGATTGTTTGAACTGTTGTTGGTGTGTATTTTAGTATTGTGAGAATTTTCTTTAAGAATATTGGCTAAAACGACTTCTGATGTAGGCCTGCCCATATAACAAACCATATCAAAGCGATCAGAGAGCTGCCTACGTATCTCTTCCAGGGGCCCTGGTTCTTCATCCGGATTAGAAGCGGCCCATACCGAAACAGCGACCTTTATATGAACCACCGGAAGACCAGCTTCCTCAATTTGCAGATGTCCGGGTTTAGTACCCATTACATCCAGCAAAATATCAGTAATTTCTGGTGCTGTATCGGCCAGACGATTAATTTCATCAATAAAAATGATACCTCGGTGAGCCTGAGGAATAATCCCGGGAAGAAGACGTGCTTCGGGATTTCTGCCATCAGTCAGTTTCGCTAGGTCTATGCTTCCAGCAACCGTCCCCACCTTGGCCGAATGAGATATTTCTAAAAACGGCATAGGGATTTCTTCAACACCTAAATCAACAATCTCCTGGGCAGATAAATTCCGATGATGTGGACAATGCGGATCCGCTGGATCGCAATTATAAATGCAGCCTGTAATTCGCTTAATAGTAGGCAATATATCTCGTGCCGCCCTCATAATAGTAGTCTTCCCTGTCCCCCTCAATCCTTCGGCATGGATGTGTAATGGCTCACCATCGTATGTGGAGACAATTGACATCATAACCAGCTCGAAAAGGGCCTCATTTCCTTCATATCGTTCCAGCTTTGCGTATGGTAACATTTCAAGACCTCCTATCTAAACATAATCCATGTAGGTTAGGGTTTCCAGGATGCCATTCTTAATTTTTTCGCACTTTCCTTCCGCTTCATTTCACGGAGCCACTCATCTCTGCTTTAGAACTTTAAGAAACTCCCGCCAGTTGGCATGATCCTCCTTCCTTCCCTCCGCAGCCTTGATCACTTCTCAATATCCGTCCTCATTAGCCGCCTCGTGATCAGAATCGCCACGTTTTCATATTTACCACCCGGTCATTGAAAAATCCGTAATTGCCTTAACCAATTATTGACTGTCCAGCTATGAAATACGGGATTTAAGCTAAGGCCATGATAGAGAATAATCCCACCATAAGGAGTACGGCTGATATTCCGGCAAAGGCAAGTATTATTGCCCATAAATTCCAATCGTCCTTTTTTCTACGAGTTACAGGATCAGTATCTTTATTGTCGAAAGAGTAGAGCTTCTCAAAATAATCCTCTATCATCGCTTTCACCTCCCGCTTTTGTCCTTCTGTAATGAAGGTTGTATTTAGTGCTGGTTTTTAAGTTTCATCACTTTCTATTTTTATCTTTCTTAACCATATATATAGCAAGAAGCGTGCCAACTCAGATAATTATGCAAAATAATTATCTTTTTCCAAATAATGCCGTCCATGAAGGCGTTTCAAGCATATTTTAAATAGTTTGAGCATATTTATATTGGTCATATGATTTACTAGTTTACCATTACTGTCACATATGTGTTAAGCAGTTGTAATCTCGGTACATATTTGATACAATAGGGACACCGAGTATAAGGGGAGGAAGGTAGAGAATGACCAAATTTGTAGAAATAATAAGAATCATAGAAGAGAATTGTACCAACTGTCACCAGTGCATTGCTGTCTGTCCCATTAAAATATGCAATAACGGCAGCGGTGATGTGGTTAAATTTAATAACAGTTTATGCATAGGGTGCGGTAGGTGCGTTGATGCTTGTTTAAAGAGCCACGGTGGGGTAGTTGAAAAAAGTGCCCGTTTCATTATTGATGACGGACCTCAGTTTTTGAACGATCTGCCCCAGAAGGAAATCGTCGCTCTGATTGCACCCTCTGCTGCAAGTAATTTTAATATAAGCAAACTGATTACGGCTTTAAAACAATTGAATATTAAGCATGTATACGATGTCTCTCTAGGTGCAGAAATTACAGTTGCACTTTATCACCAAGCGATTAAGAATGAGAGAGTCATATTACCGCTGATCTCCTCGCCCTGCCCGACCATAGTCAAATATATTCAACTGATACACCCACGACTAATTGAGCATCTAGCTCCTTTTGGCAGCCCGGTCCATAATCTCGCTGTTTATGTAAAATCATTACATCCTGAAGCCGAACTGGTTTTCTTTTCTCCCTGCTTGGAGAAGACAAGGGAGATTCGAACCCAGAAGCTCATCAAATATAATGTACTCTATCAGTCATTGCATAATATTTTAGAGGATAAAAGCATTAACTTGGATATATTGCCGGATGGGGAATTCGACAATATTGTTCCGGCAGGAATTGCTACTAATTTTTCTATCCCCGGTGGCCTTAAAGAATCGTACCTGTACCACTATCCCGATACTCCGGCCAGCTCTATTTCCAGAGTGGAGGGTTCGCTAGTGTTTGACGGTTATCTGCGCAGCCTGCAGAAATCGATCAGAAAGGGCGATTCCCATCTACCATTAATTGTTGATATTCTAAGTTGTGAAAAGGGATGTAACGCTGGTGTAGGATGCATTAACAAATCAATCCGGGAAATTGAATATGTTGTAGCTACCCGTTCTGAGCAGAGCATAAGCGATCAGAACGTAAATACCCAACTGGACTTATTCTTGGCTGACATAATTAATACTCATGATTTTAAAGTTAAGGATTATGATTATTTGTCATATTTGTACCAAGTCAAAATACCAGATGATAACGAATTAGAAAACATCTACATTAGTATGCTCAAGCTTGAAGAGAAGGACTTTAGGAATTGTGCTGCCTGTGGCTATAGCTCATGCCATTATATGGCGGTAGCAATTTATAATGATCTCAACAAAGTTCAGAATTGTCACTTGTACCAGGAAAAAGAATTACGCAGAGAACAGCAGGCTATCCAGAACATGCATATGGAATTGACGTCGGTTTTCAATGCTATGTCTGATGGTTTAATAGTACTCGACAAAGAGGGCCGGGTATCTCAATCTAATCTGGCCGCCCAAACAATTACAGGTTATGCAGATGAAGCTATTATAGGTATTCATATTCTTGATCTATTTAGTAAAAAAGCCCCCTATACTATAAAGCTTTTGGAGACTGGCGAGTCTTATAAGGACAGGGAGATGATAATCGATGGTGTTCGGGGCAAAATACATGGTACCGCCTCAGGGGAACCAAGGTTTGATGAGAATAACCAAATTACTGGCGCCACCATTATCGTCAGACCTATAGCCAGGGTTAAGGATTTAGTAAATAAAATCAGCGGTGCTCAGGCCAGCTTTACTTTTGATTCCATAATAGGTGAAGATGAGAATTTAAAGCATTCAATTAGGCTAGCTATGATAGCCAGTTCTATCAATTCGACCGTTCTTCTGCAAGCTGCCAGCGGCACTGGCAAAGAAGTATTTGCCCAGGCCATACACAATGGCAGTTCGCGTAAAAATGGTCCTTTTGTAGCTATTAATTGTGCTGCTATACCCAGAGAATTGGTAGGCAGTGAACTTTTTGGTTATGTAGAGGGAGCATTCACCGGAGCTAGAAGGGGAGGAAGACCGGGAAAATTCGAACTCGCTAATAAAGGAACTCTCTTCTTGGACGAAATTGGTGATATGCCTTTGGAGCAGCAGGTTGTGTTGCTGCGAGCCATCCAGGAGAAGGCTATTTTAAGAGTGGGCGGTGATTCCCAGATTAACGTGGACGTAAGAATAATCGCGGCATCTAATCAGGACTTGCTTGAATTGGTAAAAACCGGTAGATTTCGGGATGATCTATACTACCGGCTGAATGTAGTTAGTATTTCAATTCCTGCCTTAAAGGAAAGAAGTGAAGACATTAAACTTTTGTTCGAATATTTCCTAAAGGAAATGTCACCTCGATTTAATAAACGCATTACTGGTATTGATGAAAATGTTATAAAATGTCTGCAATCCTACGATTGGCCCGGAAATATTCGTGAACTGCAAAACGTAGTCGAGAGGACTCTTTTAATAGCTGTGGATGGTTGTATAACGGTAGATTGCTTACCGCGGGAAGTTGTTAGATCAACTGCCACTATTTCCAGGGATAGTATTGCAGGGAACATTCGGGATTTTTCTGCAATACCATCGTCACTATCCACCCGCAGCATCCGCAAACTTCAAGTGGGAGAACAGGAGAAGGAAGCGATCGTTTCCACCTTGGATATATATGGGGGCAATGTAAGCAAGACTGCTGCCAAGTTGGGGATGTCACGCAACACCTTATATCGGAAAATGAAAAGCTATGATATTAATAATTAAGCCAAAATTACCTGGTCTTAAGACTGGTACTTGCCTTCACAGTCGGGGGCTTTCACCCTATAGTCAAGGGCCCATGTCAGGAGCATAATTAAAGCCGGGAGGCAAACAAGTTACCTCCCGGCTTTCGGTCATTTATTAATTAGCTGCTAGGACGCATCCGAAGCCTTAAGCCGAGCCGTAGCTCTTGCTAAAGACATTTGCGCCCGAACCTGGTTTATGCTGGCATCATGCTCGCTCAGCCTCTTCTCAGCTCTGTCCTTGGATGCTTTCGCCCGCAAAACATCAATTTGTGATCCTCGTTCTGCAGTCTCAGCCAAGATTCGAGCTTCGTTAGACATCACTTCCATAAAACCACCGCTTATCGCTACCTTCTTAATCGCTCCATTGTTATCAGTATATCTCATAATACCTACATTAAGAGCAGCAATCAAAGGAGCATGGTTTCTTAAAACTCCCATTTCGCCGTTTACTTCTGGTACAACAACAAACTGAATTTCATCTTTGAAAAGTAATTCTTCTGGGGTCACGATTTCAAGCATGAAGGTGCTGTCTGCCATGGACTACGCCCCCAATCGTTTAGCTTTGGCCACTGCCGTATCAATGTCTCCCACCATATAGAAAGAATCTTCAGAAAGATTATCATGTTTCCCTTGTAGAACCTGTGTGAACGACTCAACCGTATCTGCAACTTTTACATATATTCCAGGGCTGCCAGTAAACTGTTCAGCAACATGGAAGGGCTGCGATAGGAATCTCTGGATCTTCCTGGCTCTGGAAACAATGATCTTATCTTCATCAGACAACTCATCCATACCTAGGATGGCAATGATGTCCTGAAGTTCTTTATATCTCTGCAGTATCTGCTGTACGCCGCGAGCGGTGAAATAATGCTTCTCACCTAGTATCTGGGGATCAAGAATACGAGAAGTTGAATCCAGCGGATCCACCGCAGGATAAATTCCCAACTCAGATATTGCCCTTGATAGAACCGTGGTAGCATCCAAATGGGCAAAGGTCGTTGCTGGCGCAGGGTCAGTTAAGTCATCAGCGGGCACATAAACTGCCTGAGCTGATGTAATTGATCCCTTACGGGTACTAGTAATACGTTCTTGCAATAGACCCATGTCAGTTGCCAGGGTTGGTTGGTATCCAACGGCTGAGGGCATACGTCCTAGCAGAGCGGACACTTCATTACCTGCCTGAGCAAAGCGGAATATGTTGTCTATGAATATAAGAACGTCTTGTCCTCCAACATCGCGGAAATATTCTGCAACGGTCAACCCGGTCAGACCAACACGCAGCCTAGCTCCGGGAGGTTCATTCATCTGGCCGAATATCAGAGCGCATTTATCGATAACGCCAGATTCTACCATTTCACCCCAAAGATCATTACCTTCACGGGTTCTCTCTCCCACGCCGACGAATACAGAGTATCCACCATGCTCGGAAGCAATGTTTCTAATCAATTCCTGGATAATAACCGTCTTTCCAACTCCGGCTCCACCAAACAGTCCAACCTTACCACCCTTAGCGTAAGGACAGATTAAGTCGGCAACTTTTATACCAGTTTCCAAAATCTGGGTAGCGGGTAATTGGTCTACCAGTAAGGGTGGGTCACGATGGATTGCCCAGTAATCAGCAGCGGCTACTGGCCCTGCTTCATCAACCGGTTCGCCCAATACGTTAATGATTCTGCCTAAACAGCCGTCTCCGACTGGTATCTTAATGGCATCTCCTGTATTCTGGGCTAGCATTCCCCTGATGAGACCATCAGTAGGGCTTAGCGCAACACATCTTACAATATCATTTCCAAGGTGCTGCATAGCTTCCAAAGTAACATTAATCTCTGTAGCGGCTGCAGTTTTTTCGCCTTGATCTGCAGATTTTATAGTAACAGCGTTCATTAGATCCGGTAATTCACCAGGCTTGAAGCGTATATCCACAACCGCGCCTATGACCTGTGTTACCTCCCCTGTTGTTACATTCGCCATTCTCTACTTTCCTCCTTTATTGAGAGCTTCGGCGCCACCAACAATGTCCAGAATTTCATCCGTTATTGCCGCCTGTCTGACCTTATTCATCTTGAGGGTTAGGTTGCCAATAATTTCGCCTGCATTCTGGCTAGCATTGCCCATAGCTGTCATTCTGGCCCCTTGCTCACTAGCCTTGCCTTCCAGCATTGCGTGATAAATTTGACTGCCTACATATCTGGGTAACAACGTGAGAAGAATAGTCTCAGCGCTGGGTTCATAAATATATTCCACGTTATGTTCCCCTGTGATGCTTTCCTGCTCGGGTGGCTCAATGGGCAGTATTTTGACTACAGTTGGAACTTGGCGCAAGACGTTAATAAATTTCGCATATACCAGGTAAATCTCATCAAATTCCTCATTTTCATAAGCATTGATTATATATTGGGAAATTTCCCTGGCATCAGAGTAACTAATCTTATCGCCCAAATTAATGAATTCAGCCTCTACACCTGTCCTTTTGCGGAAAAAATCACGGCCTTTTCTGCCCACAGCTATTATGCCGTTTTCAGGTTTCCTATCATCTGCACCCATGGAATCAGTGGTTAACCTGATTATATTGGTATTGTAACCTCCGCATAATCCTCTATCCGCGGTGACAACAATATACCCGACCTTACGCACATCGTCCCTTTTTACCAGGAGAGGATGTTCAACATCACTGGACACCCCTACTAACCTGGCTAAGGTGCCTTTTAATGTCTCAGTATAGGGCCGTGACTTTTCAGCAGCCTCCTGTGCGCGTCGCAGCTTAGCGGCTGCTACCATTTTCATCGCTTTAGTAATCTGCTGGGTATTTTTTATACTGCGTATTCTACGCTTAAGATCTTTTACACCTGCTCCTGCCATATTATATCACCGCCTAAACTGCGAACATGGATTTGTAATCTTGTATAGCCTTAACTAGTTTTGAGTTGGTTGCATCATCAATTTTTTTGCTGTCTGATATGCTCTTTAGTACATCCGTATTTGAACTTAGATACTTAAGAAACTCAATTTCAAATTGTGCTATCTTGGCTGTGGGTATATCATCCAGATAACCATTTACGCCGGCAAATATTATTGCTACCTGGTCTTCCATACTCATAGGTGCATACTGTCCCTGTTTCAGAACCTCAACAACCTTTTCACCGCGGGTTAGGCGGGCTAGAGTTGCTTTATCCAGGTCTGATCCAAACTGGGCGAAGGCGGCCAGTTCACGGAACTGAGCCAAATCCAAACGTAACTGTCCAGCAACAGATTTCATAGCTTTGGTTTGAGCTGAACCACCTACGCGGCTAACGGATAGACCAGCGTTGATGGCTGGACGTTGGCCTGCATAGAATAGATCGGTTTCCAGATATATCTGTCCATCAGTAATGGATATAACATTAGTCGGAATATAGGCTGATACGTCGCCGGCCTGGGTCTCTATGATCGGCAGAGCGGTTATAGAACCCCCACCCAAGCTATCATTTAGTTTACAGGCTCTCTCCAGCAAACGTGAATGGAGATAGAATACGTCTCCAGGATATGCTTCACGTCCGGGTGGGCGTCTCAGCAAGAGGGACATTTCACGATAGGCTACAGCATGTTTGGAAAGATCATCGTAAATAATCAAAACATCTCTGTCTTTGCCTTCGCCTTCCATGAATTCCTCTGCCATAGCAACACCAGCATACGGTGCCAGATACAGCAACGGTGCTGGTTCAGAAGCGGTAGATGCAACTATGATGGTATAATCCATAGCGCCCATTTCTTCCAATTTGGCATGAATTCCGGCTATGGTTGATTGCTTTTGGCCGATTCCAACATAAATGCAGATAACGTCTTTTTTAGTTCTCTGATTAATTATGGCATCAATAGCAATCGCGGTCTTACCAACCTGGCGATCGCCAATGATCAACTCACGCTGTCCCCTGCCGATGGGAACCATGGAGTCAATCGCCTTCAATCCAGTCTGCATTGGTACGTTAACTGGTGCTCTGGTTACAACACCATGCGCAACCTTTTCTATCGGTCTAAATGTACTAGTATTTATAGGTCCCTTACCATCCAGAGGTTGTCCCAAAGGATTTACTACGCGTCCCAGCATAGCTCTTCCTGTTGGCACTTCCATGATTCTACCGGTAGCCTTAACTACATCGCCTTCTTTGATGTGCGAGTATTTACCTAGTAGCACTGCACCGACATTATCTTCTTCCAGATTAAGTACCATTCCCATGGTCCCACCTGTAAATTCCAGCAATTCGCCAGCCATAGCTCCCTGCAATCCATATACCCTTGCGATACCGTCGCCAACATAGATGACAGAGCCCACATTGCTGACTTCGACCTCGGATTGGTAGCGCTCCAACTGTTCTTTCAATATGGCGCTAATCTCTTCCGGTCTAATACTCATTTAAATGCTCACCCCTATCGAATTAACTTATCTTTGCTTGTTTGAGGTTTTTCTTTAGCATCTCTAGTTTCTTGGCAATTGAGGCGTCAATTATCTTGTCGCCCATTCGTATCTTGACCCCACCTAGTAACGCAGGATCAATAGTAAGCTTTAGCTGTATAGTTTTGCCCGTCGACTGAGACAGTGTCTGGGCCAGTGCATTAACCTCTTCATCCCCAACGGCCATCGCAGATATTATTTCTGCTTTTTTAATACCGTGGGATTCATCAGCCATCTCTTCGTATTCTCTGTAAATGAGTTCGAGATAGGTCTGTCGTTTCTTATCAAGTACCAGCAGTAAAAAATTCAAAGTAACGGGTGATACCGCCGACGCAAAGAGTTGATTCGCGATGTCTTTCTTATCGTTGGTGGGTACCAGAGGATGTGCAAAATATTTATTGAGACCTTCAATTTCCTCAATACTTCGAACTACTTTCTCCAGTTCGGCCTGATAATCATCGATCTTATTAGCCTCTTGGGCAATGCTAAAAAAGGCTTCAGCATAGCGCCTGGCGACGCTCTTGTTTAACATAGCAAGTCGCCTGCTTCATTGACAAATTCTTTGACCATCTTCTGATGATCAGCTTCGGTGATAGCTCTGCCCAATACCTTCTCCGCAGCCATCATGGCCAGAGTAGCAGCCGTATCTCTGAGTTCAACCTTGGCTTGTTCGGTAGCCGATTCGATCTCAGTTTTGGCTCTGAGCTTCATGTTATCAACCTCTTCTTTGGCCTTAGCAACTATATCATTCTTAGTATCTTCGGCCGCCTTTGTGGCACGTGCCACAGTTTCCTGGGCTTCCTTCCGGGATTCAATTAAGTTGGCCTGAGCTTCTTTTCTCATTTGCTCAACTTCAACTTTTAACTCTTCTGCATGCTTTATAGAACTTTCGATAGTATTAGTCCGCTGCTCCAACATCGCATTGATGGGATTAAAAGCAAACTTATATAACATAGCCAGCAACACAAAGAAGTTGACTGCTGACCAGCCTATCACATACAAATTACCAAAAGCAGGTGGTTTTCCTGCCGGTGCTGCTATAGGACCTCCGCCTTCGGATGCCATACAGAGAGCTACAAATCCCATTACCATTATTAAGGATAAAAGGAGGCCTGATAAGTAAATCCATTTATTCCTTTTCACGGATGTGCTACCTCCAATCTCTCTAGTGCTAAATAAATGGGCGATAGGGCTTGAGTTCTTACCTATGTAATTACCTGCCCTATCGCCATCCAGTTAGATTGTCTAATATGTTCTGATTTGAAATCGTTACTAAGCTGCCATTTTTCCAACTAACATGAATGCAATCAGCAAACCATAGATAGTTAAGGTTTCAATGAAGGCCAAACTAATGAACAGTAATGTTCTTATGTCTCCCCCTACTTCAGGCTGTCTGGCGATAGCTTCGATAGCTTTGCCACCAGCAATACCCATACCAACACCACCACCGAGACCGGCGATAGATACAGCTATACCAGCTCCTATTGCTATAATACCCATTTTTTTCCCCCCTTTCGTACTGCAATGCACTTATACATTGGCAAAGATACTATGATTAATTTTAATGACCCGCAGATGTAGCTGCAGCTATATAACTAGCTGACAAAAGGGTAAATACTACTGCCTGGATTGCACCCAACATAACGCTCAAACCCATTAACGCTGTTGGAACTAAAAATGGCGCCATAAATAATAGATAAGCAATTATCATTTCTTCACCAAAAATATTCCCAAATAGACGAACGGTAAGGGATAGCGGGTGTGCAATTTCTTCGAGCAGGTTAAGCGGCAAAAATGCCGGATTGGGACTGATAAAGTGCCCAAGGTAGTGAGCGCCATGCTCGGAAAACCCCGCATAATGTACGGAAAGTAAAGTAATCACTGCAAGGGTCATTGTAACATTCCAGTTACTGGTTGGTGGTTGGAATCCTCCGATCTCAGCAGCGCCAGGAATCAAACCGCTATAATTACTGCAGATTATGAATAAGAAGAATGTTGAGAGCAGAGGAGCCCACTTCTTCGCAATGTGTTCCTCATCCATTACTTGAGTAAAGAAATCGTAGGTGAACGTAATTATCAACTCAAAGCCATTTTGCAAGCCTCTCGGAACCATTTGCATATTACGAGTCGCAAAAAAGGCGATCGATCCGAGTAACGCAACCACTGCCCACTGGGTTACAACTAAATGATCCACTGGAATTGGCCCCAAGCGAAAGAATATACTATCCCACATACCAAATATCATCTTTTCTCCCTCCTTCCTAATTAAAATATTTATTTTTGGTTTTGTCGATCTGTCACCCTGTAACCGGATCCAAAACCTCAAACCTAAGTATAGTCTGCCTTACAAAGCAAATCTCACCAACACTAACTAGCAATTACTTCTGATTACCGTTCTGTTTACTTTCAGGCAATGATGATTTACGACTTTCTTCATTCAGCTTATCCCACATCATCTTACCTGATGTAGCAACCCCAAGCAAGAATCCAATAATTGTTAACAAAATGCCTGTATCAAACTTTGCATCTAACCACTTTCCGCCAAACAAGCCGATACCGATTGCCGCACCTACAGAAGTGGCGAGATTAAGCGCCATAGTAAGTGATTTAGCCCAGTTCGCTCTCTTTTGAACCACTAATAACCACCCTTAATTCTAACTCGGAATTATTTAATGAGATACCCTTTGTAACAAATTCTACATACTTACTAAAAACCCTTTTTGCAAAAGCAAAAATATTATATTTTTTTAACTGTAATTCTTAAAACAAACAAAGTATGCGCAAATCTCGTACAGTCTATGCTTATTCGATACAAAATTTAAAAAACCTTCTCGGTTATAATTTTTTCTCCTGTTACAGATTTAAATAACCTTTACCTTGTAGTTTTTGGAGGTGCTTTTGCAGTAGTTGTTGAATGTCTATGCCAAACTTGTCCTCCATAACAAACATCATGGTTACAGCAGTCTGAGCTACATCCAATAGTTCTTTGGCAATTTCTTCCACTACTGTTTCCTCATCCATCTGAACCACTTCTCCGCTTAAACCTCGATACTTGCCAATGCACTGGGCCAGTTCGCCCGCCTCTTCCATTAATTTTAGAGCAGTCGATTCCAACGTAGGGTTAAGCAGGTTCAATCTAGGTAAGGATAGGATTTTTGTATCCATGTTCAAGACTCCTTTTTTGACCTGTAAGTTATCTCCACTAAATCTATGCCCGCTTCCTCCATAAACTGCACAGCCAGTTTATCATCAAAATCACCCTGATGAACTACTCTAATAATGCCCGCATTAATTAAGATCCGCGCACATATAATACAAGGCTGGGTGGTACAATAAAGAACTGTGTCCTGAGTCGACACCCCATAAAATGCGGCATTAATAATCGCATTCTGCTCTGCATGTACCCCTCTGCATAGCTCATACCTTTGCCCGGAGGGAATCCCCATTTCCTCGCGCATGCATCCAATATCCAGACAGTGTCCCAAGCCACGGGGAGCACCATTGTAGCCGGTAGCAATAATTCGTTCTTTATTTACCAAAACTGCGCCCACCTGCCGCCGCAGGCAGGTGGAGCGGCTGGCTACCAGCTGCGCTAGTTCCAAAAAATATTCATCCCATGACGGTCTTAAATACCCCGTTCCTGATCTCAGCATATAATCCCTTATATCCCATATAAGGGATATTTTCCACATAAGCCCTTAACTATTTCCCGAGCTTGATTGAGTTTATTCTCTTCTTCAGGGTAATCCAGGGCTATGGCAATGGCCTCTGCCATAGCCTTCATATCCTCTCCCCGCAGGCCCCGGCTGGTAACGGCAGGCGTACCGATTCTTATCCCACTGGTTATGGTTGGTTTTTCTGGGTCAAAGGGAATACCATTTTTATTAACCGTAATATTAATGGATTCTAAAATAGCTTCCGCTTCTTTACCGTTTAATTTTTTGGGGCGCACATCCACCAGCATCAGATGATTATCCGTTCCTCCTGAAACTAAACGCAAACCCTTTTCTATCAGACTTGCAGCCAATATGCGGGCATTTTCCACGATTTGGTGTTGATAATCCTTGAACTCAGGTGCTAAAGCCTCATGGAAGCAAACGGCCTTGGCGGCAATGACATGCATAAGAGGTCCTCCCTGGATACCGGGGAATACGGCTGAATTAATTTTTGCAGCCCACTGCTCTTTGCATAGGATGAGTCCTCCGCGCGGTCCCCGCAAGGTCTTGTGAGTGGTTGTGGTTACGAAATCGGCATAGGGGATAGGGCTGGGGTGATCTCCGCTTACTACCAAACCAGCTATATGTGCCATATCCACGAAGAGCAATGCCCCAACTTCATCGGCTATTTCCCGAAATCTTTTGAAATCCAAAGTACGGGGATATGCACTGGCTCCCGCCACAATCATTTTCGGTTGGGCCTGTTTAGCTATTTTTAGCAGTTCATCATAATCGATGGTCTCTGTCTCTGGATTTACGCCATATTCAAAGAACCGGAAATATTTCCCTGACAAGTTTACCTTACTGCCGTGCGTCAGGTGTCCCCCATGACTGAGGTTCATTCCCAAGACCGGATCTCCTGGCTGCAGGGCGGCAAAATAAACGGCAGTATTGGCCTGAGCGCCAGAGTGGGGTTGAACATTAGCATGATCGGCTCCAAAAAGCTTTTTCGCTCTCTCTATAGCCAGGCTTTCGGCCACATCTACATATTCGCAGCCTCCATAATATCTCTTGCCCGGATAACCTTCAGCGTACTTGTTGGTCATTACTGACCCCTGAGCCGCCATAACTGCACGGGAAACGAAATTTTCGGAAGCGATAAGTTCCAGCTTACGGCTCTGCCTCTTCTCTTCATTAGAAATTGCTTCTGCGATTTCAGGATCTACCTCTCTGACATACTTCTCTACGTAATCCAAAGTTCTAAACCCTCTCTCTGCATTTATTTTCTAGTGCCGTTATCTTTTCTACGCGACGTTGGTGTCTTCCTGCTGCAAAATTGGTTTTTATAAATGTTCTTACTATTTCTTCTGCCAGACCGCTGCCAGTAATACGCGAACCGATGGCCACAATGTTAGCATCATTGTGTTCCCTCGCCAACCGAGCGGCAAAAGGATCATTACACAAAGCTGCCCTTATGCCCGGTATTTTATTGGCGGCAATGGAAATTCCAATACCTGTCCCACAGACCAGTATGCCCAAAATATTTTTTTGCACTACCTCTCTGGCTACACTTTCGGCAATATCAGGGTAGTCAACTGAATCCTCAGTATAGGTTCCACAATCTATGGGATTGTATCCTTCGGCTACCAGCAATTCAATTATATCCTGTTTAAGTTGTACCCCGGCATGATCACTTCCAACAGCTATTTTCAATTGTTTCACCTCAATATCATTCATTCTATTATTTTATTAATGAGTCTGTCCACCAGAAGTTTAAGCTGGGATAGACTTCTCCGGTAGGTTTCCATATCCTTTCCATAAGGATCTAATACCTCTCCCGCCTCATCTCCCGTGAATTCTCCCAGGGTATATATGTATTCATTTTTATCAGGAAATCTATCCAATATATTATCACGCTGGCTGACGGTCATAGTCAAAATTAAATCAGCGTCACGTATGTGTTTTTCACGTAAATTGGAAGAACGATGTAAGCTGATATCAATGCCTTCCTCTCGCATAGCTTCTATCGCTTTCGGTGATGCGGGTAAATCGTCATGGGTAAATAAGCCAGCTGACCATACCTGAATTTCTCCTGGCTTCAACATTTCCTTTTTTTCCTGCCATTTTTTTAACAAAAGGGCGCTGGCCATTGGACTTCTGCACGTATTTCCAGTACACACAAACAATATAGTTATCATGACCTTCCCCTCCCCTCCGGTTTTAATTAGGGTAAAACGCCATTTTAGCTGCCAGAAGCAGGAGCACCAGTCCACCCAGCATCTGCGCATAACTTCCGACCACCCGGCTGAACAATTTTCCACCTTTGAAACCCAAGAGTGTCATGGCTCCGGCTACCAAACCTATTGTAACTACCGTATAAAATACTGGAGTTTGAATCAGCGTTCCCAAGCTGAACCCAACCGTTAAAGCATCAATGCTCACCGAGGTAGTAAGCACCGTCAGATTAATCCACCCCTCTGCAAGCTTAACCTGGCTTGTAAACTGCTGTTTTCCCTGGTTAAATCGAAACACTTGCGGCCTAGTTTCACAATAAGCCTTCCATAGCATATCGCCTCCTATATAAGCTAAAACAACAGCGCCCAATCTTCCTGCCCATACCCCCAGTAGATTTCCTGTTACAATTCCCAGGTTAAGGCCTATCAATGGCATTAAAATATGAAATATTCCGACCATCAAAGCAAATTTCAGCTCATAGCTTCTGGTTACGCCCTTTAACCCCATGCCCATCGCCAAGGAGAAAGAATCAGCTCCCAGCACTATGGCCACCAGCATAATTGTTACCAACTGCTCTATCATCGTCAATTATTGCTCCTCCTTGGGGTCGGAGGCGGCTCTTCGCAGGCGATCCATCATCGCTGGCGCGGCTCTGGCCTGATCTGGGTCCACCGGTGTAAAGAGCAAAGTCTCCAATCCATTTTCTTCCGCGTCTCGGAGTATAGAATATAGGCTCATCCCCAGTCCGGATAAGTTCAATTTATATATCCAGTTCACATTTTCTATTCTATGTATGGAGGTATTATTAATATGTACCACGCCAAATACAACCCCTTGTGAGCATAAGTCCTCCAGTTTTGCCCCAAAATTCGCCTGATTATCGCTCAACACTACCTTAACCTTAGTCTGATAGCGGGGCAAAGATTCTGTTCCCTCTATTTCAATTTTTAGCTCCAAGAATTCCTCGATTAACTCTACGCTGGTTCCACCACGACGCAATATCCTAGGAGTTCCGGCAGAGAGATCAATCAGGGTTGATTCCAGACCAGCTCCAGTATCTCCCCCATCCAGAACGGCGGCAATTTTACCATCCATATCCTGCCGAACATGCTTGGCGTTGGTAGGACTGGGACGGCCATACAAATTAGCGCTGGGAGCCGCTAAGGGACCCGTCCTCTCGATCAGCGCCAGAGCTACCGGATGTGATGGCATGCGCAAACCTACTCCAATTGAACCACCTCTAACAATTTCCGGTACACAAGACCTGGAAGGTAGAATAATGGAAAGCGGCCCCGGCCAGAAATGCTCCATAAGCTTCCGGGCAGATACAGGTATTTCTGCTACCAGCCTTTGAACCTGATCCATACTACTGACATGAACCAGCAAAGCATTCTCAGGTGGCCTTCCTTTGGCCCGAAAAATTTTCTCTACTGCCCCTGGCTGAAAAGCATCAGCACCCAGACCATAAACCGTTTCGGTTGGAAAAGCTACCAGTTCCCCAGCCCTTATTAACTCCGCACCAACTTCAATAAACTCAGCTTCAGGTTTCCTGGCATCCACCCGAATATATCTGGTCGTAGTCATCAATAATTCCTCCGAGCTTTTAGCAGCCGATCTCTTCCTGCCCAATCCGGTATAATCTCCAATTCGCTGAAGCTCTGCATCATCATAACCTTGGCTGCCTCTGCCTGGCGTGGGTCAATTTCCAATAATATATATCCACCCGGCCGGAGTAGTTGATAAGCCTGCGGCAAAAGGCGGCGATATAAATCCAGCCCATCACCCGAAGCCACTAAAGCTATCCGGGGTTCGTAATCCTTGACCCCAGTTTCTAATTCTTCTAATTGGTCAAATGTTATATAAGGCAAATTAGCCACAATCATATCCATCTTCTCTTCATTCACCAACGGCTCCAGCAAATCCCCATCCCGAAACTGCACCATAACTTCATGTATCTTGGCATTTTCCCTGGCTATCTTCAGAGCTGCTGGGGATAAATCCAACGCGTACACCTCAACCTCATTTAAATAGACAGCTAGACTGACTGCAATCGCCCCTGAACCTGTTCCCACATCACAAATTCTTTTTATTCCTTCTGCCCGAACTAGGGCTAGCGCTGTTTCCACCAGAACTTCGGTATCCGGGCGGGGGATAAGGACATCTGAATTTACCCGAAAGGAAAGAGACATAAACTCCCTCTGGCCTGTTATGTATGCCAGAGGCTCTCCCCCTGATCTTCTTTTTATATAACCCCTGAAAGTATCTCTTTCAACTTTATTCACAGGTTCTTCGTAATTCGCATATAAATAAACCCGGTTCTTCTCTAACACATAAGCCAGCAATATCTCTGCCTCCAAGCGAGATTCCTGCATACCTTGGTCTGAAAAATACCGGGTTGTCCATTCCAACAAATCTTTTATTCGCCAGTTTTTTTGCACTTTAATCCACCTGTTTTAATCGTTCTGCTTGGTCATTGGCCATCAGGGCACCAATTATTTCTCCTAACTGCCCTTCTAAAATCTGATCCAGCTTATGAAGCGTGAGATTGATCCGGTGGTCACTTACCCTTCCCTGGGGGAAATTATATGTTCTAATTCTTTCGCTGCGATCTCCTGATCCAACTTGGCTTTTACGAGCACCCGCCGTCTCCATATTCTTTTCTGCTTCCAAGACCTCCTTCAAACGCGAGCGCAAAACCCGCAAGGCCTGGGCCTTATTTTTATGCTGGGATTTCTCATCCTGGCAGGTTACAACCAGCCCTGTAGGTAGATGGGTAATTCGTACTGCCGACTGGGTAGTATTTACGCACTGCCCTCCCGGTCCACTGGAACAGTACACATCTATTTTTAGGTCATTGTCATTAATATCTACGTCTACTTCCTCAGCCTCAGGTAAAACAGCTACCGTGGCCGCAGAGGTATGTATCCTGCCTCCAGACTCAGTGGAAGGAATCCGCTGTACCCGGTGCACCCCAGATTCATACTTCAGCTTACTGAAAGCTCCCTGTCCATCAACCACAAAGATTAGTTCCTTTACTCCGCCCAATTCAGTAAAATGCGAATCCATGATGTCAATTCTCCAACCCTGTTCCTCCGCAAAACGGGAGTACATTCTGAAAAGCGTAGCCCCGAAGAGCGCAGCCTCTTCTCCACCCGTACCGGCACGTATTTCCATGATGACGCTCTTTTCATCATTGGGATCAGTTGGTAAAAGCAGTACCTTAACCCTTTGTTCCAGTTGAGTTTTTTTGGTCTCTAAATCTTCAATCTCGGATAGCAACATAGCTTTAAATTCATCATCAGGTTCTTCCCGGAGCATGTTTTTCGCGTCCTCAATTCCATCTATAGCAGCCCTTAACTCCCTGTATACAGCAACAATTTCCGAGAGGTCAGAGTATGCCTTGGCATACTTCTGGTATCGGCTCTGGTCAGCAATAACCTCAGAATTGCTTAATAGATCACTTAGTTCGTTATATTTTGTTTCCAGGCTTTCTAACTTTTGTAGCATTAAATATGCTCCTCCTTATAGGACTACCTTGCTTCCGATGTCTAATTTAAGCTGATTGCCGGGAACCTTCTGCTTTAGATATGGCCGCATCTGGTTCATCTTCTGCCAGGACTGCCTGAAGAGCAGCTAACGCTACTTCCAGTTGCGTATCATCCGGTTCGCGGGTGGTGAGTTTTTGTAACCATAGCCCTGGTGCTATCACATATTGAGCCCAACGGTTCTGATAACACTTTCCGGAAAATTTAATAAATTCATAGCCCAGTCCAGCAACAATAGGGAAAACAGCTATACGCGACCAAACCCTATAAAATAGAGTTCCCTCTCCTAGCAAGGCAAATACCAGAATAGATATAACCATCACTATGAGTAAAAAACTGGTCCCGCAGCGAGGGTGCATAGTACCGTATTTGCGTACGTTGGCAACGGTCAATTCCTCTCCTGCTTCGAGGGCAAGTATGGATTTATGTTCAGCCCCGTGATACATGAAAACCCGTTCTATCTCTTTCATCTTCGAAATCATATAAACATAAAGCAAAAAAAATGTAATTCGAATAATACCCTCAACAATATTCTGGCTCACCACTCCGCCCAAAAACTGTTTAGTGAAATGTACAATAGCTGTAGGTAAGGCCACAAAAAGAACCATAGCCATCACAACTGCCGTCAGTCCTGTAAAAAAAATCTCCTTGGCGCTTAACTCCTCTTCCTCTTCTGCAATGGACAGGTTAGCTGATTTATTCAGCATCCTTACACCCACAACCATTGATTCGATTAATACATAGCTCCCTCTAATCAAGGGCCACTTTAGAAAAGGATAACGTTTACCCAAATCATTATTCGGCTCCTTCTCCACCTGAATGCTGCCATCAGGCTTGCGAACCGCAAGAGCAGTTTCCTTGGGACCACGCATCATGACCCCTTCAATCACGGCCATACCGCCGTAGCTAGGTTTTTTTTCCATAATTAATCACCTTTAAGCGTTATAACGCAAATCACAACAGAGAAAAAAAGCAGGAACTATTGTCCTGCTAGCTACCAACTTAAACAACTAAACCAAGCCATACTTTTTCTTAAACTTCTCTACTCTCCCAGCCGTATCCACTATCCTTAACTTGTCTCCGGTGTAGAAAGGGTGGCATTTCGAGCAAATTTCTACTTTTAAACTCTCCTTGGTTGAACCAATTTCAAACTCGCTGCCGCAGGCACATCTAGCTGTGGTGCTGAAATATTTAGGATGGATCTTTTCCTTCATCGCTTTCACCTCGTTTCGGTCATCTATAAACAGATAAGTATAATATTTTCTACATAATTCATTAATGCAAACTGCGAGAAATATTATATCAATTAAAATTACAAAAGACAAGAATCTTTCCACTCACCGTATTTTAGTTTACCATAAATGAATTGCTATTAGTGTTTTTTAACCCCTAAGTCATTAATAATCTTGGCACCGTGCCCTTATCACGCTAGTCCTCTGTCCCATCCTGTTGCCCCTCATATCGATACTTGAAAAAATGTTGGGCGAAGAAATTATCATAGTTGGTGAAAAAGGCATTTTCGCCCCCGCTCTCTTCGATTTTGTTGAAGAAAACGAACATCTTGGCATCCAAGTTATCCATCATGTGCAAGAGAAAAGCCTCCGGGAATAATGGTATCACCGGTGAACCGAATTCCAGACTGCCATGATGGCTTAATATCATATGTTTTAACATCCATTCCAGTTCAGAAGGAAAATCCAAGCCTTCCTGCCGCATCCCATTAACCTGCGCTGTCACCATCTCTGTTCCCATAACAATGTGTCCTAGAAGTCTGCCTTCTACCGAATATTGAGGAACTACTGCAACCTCCAATTCCCCAATTTTACCAATGTCGTGGAGTAAGGCTCCAGCCACCAGCAAATCTCGGTTTAGTCCAGGAAAGACCGGGTATGCCTGGATACATAAATCCGCTACTTCTAAAGTATGTTCCAGCAATCCTCCCCTATAATTATGGTGAATGGTTTTAGCGGCAGTAGCCTTGAAAAATCCCGCTCTTACATCAGCGCTAAAAATCCGATCCAAAAGAGCCTTCATGTGAATATCCTTTATGGATTGCATATATTGTTCAAACTTTTGCCGTAACACCTCTCGACTGACCACCGGCCCTTTCAGATAAGTGGTCGGATCTTCATTCAAAATCTTAATCCGTTTGGCATTCACCTGAGTTTTACCATTAAAATTGCCTATGTCTCCGAGTAGGCCGATCACAGCCCCCGCCTGAAATTCTCCCGCTATCTGGCAGTTCTCCCATACCACGCCATCAATATCTCCGGAAGCATCACCCAGCTTAATGTTATACATATCTTTGCCATCTTTGGTCTTACGATGCACCTTGTCTAGCAGCAGATATTTTCCAAAGATCTGTTGTCCGGTATTCATAGCCTTTAGTTCTTTCACTTGAAATGGTCCCTTATTTTCCAAAATGCCTCTCCTCCTGAAACTTAATCTTATAAACACCAACCAAGGGAACGGTTCTCCTGGTTCACCATGTTACGCCTCATTTTATCGTGCCGGGTGAGAATAGGAAGCTATTTTTAGTACTGGCATTTCTTCCTGTAGAATATGGATTAACTGATTGATCCCCAAGACCTCTCCTCCGACCGGAATATGATGAAATAGCAATGCCGGGTCTATATTAAGGTTTCGCAACTGAATCATATCTACCCCATTTTTTCGCACAAATTCCAACAGCATTTCAACCTCTTCTTCTCGATCAGTGAAGCCAGGAAAGGTAAGCAAATTCAAAGATACATACAAGCTCTGCTCCTTCGCATGTTGAATCGAGCACTCGACATCATCCAGTCGATAGTTTTTGGGGCAATGGTAACGATTATAATTATCTTCCCTACAGGAAAATATGGTTACCCGCATGGCATCCAGCCCCGCATGGCAGAGCTTTTTGATTCCCGTAGTATACCCAGCGTTAGTATTTATATTTATAGTGCCCTCTTTGCTGTGCTGTCGAATCTTTACAACGGCTTGTGCCAAAGTATCCGCATTGAGGGAAGGCTCTCCTTCACAGCCCTGTCCAAAGCTGATGATTCCCTCTCGAGCACGGCTTAAGTGTTCGATACCCAGTTCACTGATTTCCTCAACAGAAGGATGGAAATCCAGTCGTTGCTGAGGAGAATCAACCGCTATATGGCTTTCAGAAATACACCCAATACATCCAGCATTACAGGCAGTCATAGTTGGTATCCCGGCCTCCCAGCGACCATAAAAGATATTCTGCGCCGTATAACAGCTGTATTGAAGTGAACAGTTGGCTAATTGCTTCAATATACGATTTTCTGGAAATTTCTTAAGCATCCGGTTAATTTTTCTCGGCAGCCCTTCAGTATTATAATAACAAGGATGCCACTTTCGATGCTCATCACTCTGTACCGCGGCTACCCATATTTTCTCGTCCTTAAAACCTACCGCCGCATAACCCATGAGGGGTAACCGTGCATCCTGCTCCGGACTTACACATGCCGGCAAGAAGGTACGGGTAAAACCCTGGGGCAACAGTGCTGCTACCGCTTGGGCTTTCCGGGCTCCATTCGCCGAAGTAACATTGCTTAAACAATCATTTTCATCTATCCCTACCGGGATATGCCCGGGGACACTAACCAGCGATGCTCCATTGGGAAGAGGTATCATCTCCCCTTGCTCCGGCACCACCCAATCCATGCCACTACGCCCCAGCATACCTAACTTATGACGCTCAATAATTTCACCTTTATCGTTGGCATATAGAGTAAGAAACATATTCTAATGATTCACCTCTCCCCCCAATAGCCTATCCTATTTTCGGCCATAAAAAAAGCCCCTTCTAAGCAAATAGGTGGTGAACAAAGGAGACGTCTCTCGGACGATCAGACGATCAGGGGGACGGTTCTTGCGATCGCTTCGCGAAGCGATCGCAAGAACCGTCCCCCTGATCGTTCCTGATCGTTACTGATCGTTGTTCACCTAGTCCCCTGTCACACTTTTAACGTCGCAGGTAACTTATTGGATCACTCACTTTATTTCCACTTCTTACCTCAAAATGAACGTGAGGGCCAGTGGTTACCCCAGTCATTCCTACTGCTGCTATGGTTTCTCCCTGGTTAACCTTCTCCCCTTTATGTACATACGTCTTCTGAGCATGAGCATACAGGGTTTGTTTGCCGTCAGGATGATCAATTATCACCGTAAGACCATAAACAGGTTTATAGCCAGTAAAAGAAACTGTACCTGCAGCGGCTGCCTGAATCGGAGTCCCAATTTTATTTGCAATGTCTATTCCATGATGAAAACCGGCTTTTCGCCAACCAAAAGAAGAACTGATAGTTCCCACGATAGGCCATTTCATCAGTTTAGTCATTGAAAGACTACGGGATGGTTCAGGCACTGATTGTGCAACCCGTATATTATTCTCATTCGGGATATGCAAAAGATCCCCAACCTCCAAAAAGTCCGGATTCTTATCCGAGTTGGAGGCGACCAAATCTTCCATACTGACCCGGTAGCGTTCCGCCACATCACATATTGTATCCCCTGGGACCACCACATGAATCACCCCCCGTGCGGCAGGAATCCTTAAGGTATGCCCCACTTCAAGAATGGTGTTTTCATCCATTTCATTGTTTCTCATCAAATTTTCCAGGCTGACATTATACCTTTGGGAAATCTTAGATAGTGTATCGCCTTTTTGGATACAATAAGATTTTGTCTGGCTATCAGCAAAGCTATTCGCCGCCTGGGAAAAAGGGACAAAATTTCCCTCACTTAACCGGGCCACAGATGGGTGGGCACCTAACGCCAGCAAAAAAATGCACACAGCAAGTGAGCCAATCCATCTTTTGTCCAATTATTTCACCTCTATTCTGCCCCCGAAGGAAAAACAAGAGGGCTTACTCCCTTGTAGTTTTGACAGAATAGCAGGTATTTATGCAAATTATCTTAACGACTACTGCGGGAATATTCTTTTCTTCCAAAAATGATGGGTGCGGCTCGCAGGAGGTCCTCGTTAGATTTGGTCTTCTTCATGGTATCTATCATCATTTGCATGGTTTCTACTGAGTTATACTCGCTGAAAGTATTGCGCAGGTTCCACATAAGTTCCATTTCCTCAGCATTGAAAAGCAGCTCTTCCTTGCGGGTTCCGGATCGTTTTAAATCGATGGCTGGAAAAATTCTCCGCTCTGATAGCTTGCGATCTAAAACCAGTTCCATATTACCTGTGCCTTTAAATTCTTCAAAAATTACTTCATCCATACGGGAACCGGTTTCCACCAAAGCCGTGGCAATAATGGTCAAACTGCCTCCTTCCTCGATGTTGCGGGCTGCACCAAAAAACCGCTTGGGTTTGATAAGAGAGGTAGGATCTATGCCCCCTGACAGCGTTCTGCCACTGGTAGGCACGACTAGATTGTGAGCCCTGGCAAGGCGCGTAATGCTATCCATAAGTATGACCACATCTTGTTTATGCTCGACCAAGCGCTTAGCTCTTTCCAGTACCATGTCTGTGATTTTTACATGGTTTTCCGGTGGCTCATCAAAGGTGGACGCAACTACCTCTGCCTGCGTGGAACGCTGCATATCGGTTACCTCCTCCGGTCGCTCATCCACCAGTAGAATAATAACCACCACCTCCGGGTGATTCTTGGTTATGCCCTGCGCCATTTTCTGCAAGAGCATGGTTTTACCGGCTTTAGGCGGCGCTACAATAAGCCCCCGCTGTCCCTTGCCGATAGGAGCCACCAGATCAATTAAACGGGTGGAGAGCTCTTCGGTCTCGGTCGCCAAAGTCAACCTTTCCGTAGGATACAGGGGGGTAAGCGCATCGAAATGAATTCTCTTTACTGAATCTTCGGGGGGAAAGCTGTTAACATCTTCTACTTTTAATAGTGCAAAAAATCTCTCACTGTCTTTAGGTGGTCTAACCTGGCCGCCTACCCGGTCTCCAGTTCTTAGATCAAATCTCCTAATTTGCGATGGCGATACATAAATATCCTCGCGGCTGGGAACGTAGGCAAATGGTCTTAAAAATCCATATCCATCGTTCATTATTTCCAGAACCCCCGAGGCCTGCAGCAGTTCGTTGGAATGGGTCAATGCCTTAGTGATTTCAAATATTAGTTCCTTTTTGCGAAGTTTGGAATATCCTCCCAAATTAACATCCCTGGCAATCTGGTACAATTCCAGTATAGTTTTATTTTCCAATTCGGCTATGTTCAACTTATTGCTCCTCTCGAATATTTTGTTTTGTTATCATGTTTATGGGGGAAAGCACCAGGGAAAAGATTTGCGCCGAATGATAGACTTTTGTTAGTCCATTCGGAGTTTGATGCGATGATCACTAAACAAAGGCTTTTTGCCGAGGTGGTGATTGGCTTCTATAAACCTAATGGTTCCCGATTTACTCCTCATCACTATTGTCTGAGTGATGGCGTGTCCCTGTAAATATCTTACTCCTTTGAGTAGAAAAGAATCAGTTATTCCAGTCGCCACGAATATAACATCATCCGATTTGACCAGTTCATCAATGGTAAATAACTGATGGGTGTCTTTAATTCCCATCTCGATGCAGCGCTGAACTTCCTTGTCGTTTTCCGGAATTAGCCGGGCTTGAAAATCACCTTCCAGGCATTTCAGGGCTGCGGCAGTAATTACCCCTTCCGGTGCTCCGCCAATCCCCATAAGTATGTCCACTCCAGAATCGGGATAGGCGGTAGCCACTCCAGGAGATACGTCTCCATCAGTAATTAGCCTAATGCGGGCTCCTGCGCTGCGTACTTCTTCGATAATACCCTGGTGACGCTCGCGATCCAATATCACTACCGTAATCTCGCTCATAGACTTTTCCAAGGCTTTCGCTGCCTGGCGTAGGTTTTCCTTCACGGGCGCATCCAAGAAAACCCGGCCTTTACATTCAGGCCCAACCGCGATCTTATCCATATACATATCGGGAGCATGCAACAGACACCCTTGCGGAGCAGAAGCCAACACCGCGATTGCACCAGTAAGACCTTTTGCTACAATGATGGTTCCTTCCAGGGGATCAACTGCAATATCTACCCGGGGTAACACCCCCAAGCCGACTCTTTCCCCGATATACAACATGGGAGCTTCATCCATTTCTCCCTCGCCAATTACCACCACACCATCTATGGATACCGTATCGAACATCACCCGCATGGCGGTTACAGCTGCATCATCAGCTGCTTCCTTGTTGCCCCGACCTACCCAGCGTGCAGCCGCTAAGGCAGCAGCTTCCGTTACTCTTGCAAACTCAAGAGCCAATTCTCTCTCCAAACCCAAACCCTCCAGTTCTTAGAACGCCTGTTTCCAATCACTCATAAATTTTTCAATACCTGCATCAGTTAAAGGGTGCTTAATCATCTGCTTAATAACCACGTAAGGAACAGTGGCAATATGGGAACCAATCCGCGCAGATTCAATGACATGCATGGGATGTCTTATGCTGGCAGCGATTACCTCGGTAGATAATAAGAATTGGTTGAAAATAGTGACAATATCACTAAGTAGAATTAACCCATCATTGCCATTATCATCAACTCGACCTAGAAAGGGACTGACGAAACTAGCACCTGCGCGGGCAGCCAGTAGAGCTTGAGCGGCTGAAAATATCAGAGTGGCATTAGTCTGAATATTTTTGCCCGCCAAAGTTTTTATTGCCTTTAACCCTGCTTCACTTATTGGAATTTTGACCACAACATTGGGATGAATAGCAGCTAAAGCCTCTGCTTCCCTGACCATGGAAGCGTATTCTAAGCTCAATACTTCCGCACTTATAGGCCCATCCACAATGCTGCAAATCTCTCTGACCACCTCTGCATAATTTCTTTTCTCTTTGGCGACCAGACTGGGATTGGTGGTTACCCCTCCCAAGACTCCCATTTCATTAATTTCTTTGATCTCCTCTATGTTAGCAGAATCAATGAAAATTCGCAAAAAAACACTCCCTTTAATTACGCTTTCCCGGCACTGCCGAAAACCCTTATTTTATCTCTAATTATCGCCACTACCGCTTCTCGTGCAGGTCCCAGCAGCTTGCGGGGATCAATCTCATGAGGATTCTCTTCCATCCTGCGTCTCATCTCCCCGACGAATGCCTCCCTGATATTAGTGTCGATATTAACTTTGCAGACACCTAGTGAAATGGCTTTCCTTACTGATTCATCAGAAACTCCAGAGGAGCCATGCAAAACGATGGGAATCTTAACCAGATCCTTAATTTTTTTAAGTCGCTCAAAATCAAGCTTAGGATCTCCCTGATACTGCCCATGAGCCGTTCCTATCGCGATTGCCAAGCTCTCAACACCTGTTTTTTCCACAAAATAGCGGGCCTCTTCAGGATCGGTATACATAGCTTCTCGTTCGCTTACATGTACATCATCTTCGGTTCCACCTATTTTTCCCAATTCTGCCTCTACTGATACCCCGATCGGCCTACATATCTCCAAAACCTTATTGGTAATAGCAATGTTTTGTTCCAGCGGCAGTTTAGATCCATCATACATAACAGAACTAAATCCGCTGCGAATACATTTCATAACCTGATCAAAATCTGTGCCGTGATCCAGGTGCAGAGCAACTGGAACCCGAGTCGCCCCAGCGGCTATTTTAACCATTCCGGTAATAAACTCCAACCCAGCATATTTTATCGCCCCTTGGCTGGCCTGCATAATAACAGGTGAGTTCTCCTTTTCCGCTGCTTCTACTATTGCCTGTATAATCTCCATGTTATTAGCGTTAAATGCGCCCACGGCATAGCCTTCCCGATTTGCATGGAGCAACAACTCCGTAACCGGAACTAGTGCCATACTTACCACCTCTTTTGTTTATTTTTGTAGCCACTCTAATACTTTTACCCTTAATAGTGGTTTATATTACTTTGTATCAGAGCAGCTGGCTGCAGTTTATGATGCTACTTCCAGCATTAATTTATTAACCATATCTCGTAACACCATTATATCAAATGGTTTACTGATGCATTTCCTCGCGCCCGCCTCCAATGCCTGCTTAACCACTTCGATTTCCCCATAGGCTGTCATCATGATAATTGGAACATGGAAATTCCTCTCCATAATTATACGTGTGGCTTCTAAGCCATTTATATTAGGCATTTTAAGATCCATCAGAATGAGATCGAGTCCGGGCATCAACTCTTCCACCTTCTGGATTGCTTCCCGGCCATCCCCTGCGCTCTGGACATCCCAGCCTTCCTTTTTAAATAGCTCTTCCAATAGACGTCTTACCCCTTTTTGGTCATCCACAATCAAAATCCTGCCCCGCATAGAAACGCCCCCCCAAAATCTTTTTCATCTTTTTCTAGCAACTGATTTCTTTGCAAATTTCTAGGAAACCGGTAGAGCTACATGCCAGCATTATACCAAATATTCCCACTTACAGAAACCGCGCCTAGCACCTCTGAGGGAGGTTTATGTCACTCTTTCTTTATATTTGCCCGCTTTTCTTGGATTTTTAAGCCTCGTCTACAATATAGTTGGTAACCTCGTCATAAGCAATTTTTCCGGCCTGACCATCCTGGACATAAATCCGGGCTACATTACGAGATGCCAAGGTTTTACGCACCGGCAGTTCAACTTCGTCGCCAACGTTTATATCCACTCCATAGGGTATTTCCACCAAAGCCATCTGCATAAAAACTTTACCCCGAATAGGATACTCCTTGTCTTTTATTGTTACATAAAGGTTAAACCGGGGCACATTAAAAAAGCCGAGGACAATTTTAGCTAGTTTTTTTAACATGTCCACTAATCCAACCGGTCGGTTGGCTACCTCCAGCGCCAATCCATCATTAAATCCTACCGGGATCACCGCAATTTGAGCTGCCCGTTTCAATTTATACGTGCGATAATAACCGAGAGAACTACCCTTTTCCAGCGTACGCAGGGAAATAATACGACTCTTAAATTTATAGGGATCCTGCAGCTGCAAATGGGTTGGATAATTGCCTACTGGGTGTTGACCTGATAAGAGAGTTCCGATTCGAACCGCGTTCAGGTACATATTGGGGAAACTTAGGAAAACCGCACTGTTGGCGAAGTGTTTGACCGGGATAACGAATTTCTCCTGATCCAAGCAGTTCACCACTTGCATGAATTGCTGAAATTGCTTTAGTGTATAGTCGGGAGATGTGGGATCGGCTATATGGGTATAAATCCCCTCTATGAACAGCTGTTCATTCTGGTAAATATCCTTGCATACCAGCAAGGCTTCTTCTTGATTCATACCAAAGCGCCCCAGTCCAGTGTCTATCTTTAAGTGAACCCGGATCTGCGTTTTAAGCGCGGCGCCTACCCGTTCCAGCAGTTGGCGGTCGTTATCGGAGGCAATCGTAAGGGTCAGTTGGTTCTTGATGGATTCCAGCGCTTCTTCTTCGCTAACCAGAGGGCTGAAAACTAGGATATTGGCACGTATCCCCGCCTTCCTTAACTGCAAAGCCTCATAATAGAAACTCACCGCAAAAAATTCCACCCCATTCTGGAAGAGAATCCGAGCAATGTCCTCAGCCCCATGCCCATAAGCATTGGCTTTGACTACGGCTATTAATCTAGCTTTATTATCCAGTAAGGTCTTAACCTCTTGGAGATTCTTTTTAACCGCATCAACGTCAACCTCAATCCACTTATCCCTTAACACTTATCTCACTACCCTTCCCCCGGCTTTTTCCCCTTGCGTAATAAGCTACGTGTAACTTGCATATAGATGGGCAGAATTCTAGTCCATGCAAAATAGAAGAACGACGAGTAGATTCTATCCCAGTCCCCTATGAATTCGATCATGTCGCCATTAAATCCCTTTTTAAAGCGGTATAGACCATAAAGAGGGTTGCTCTCATCCATATCGCCAGATACCCCCCGGAAATCATAAACCGTACATCCCCGCTCCTGAGCCCAGCGAATCATCTCCCATTGAATAAGATAATTGGGCATTACATTGCGATATTCATTGCTAGAAGCCCCGTACAGATACCAAGTCTTCTTCCCAATAATTAAAGCCAGAGTAGCCGATATAATACGACCTTGGTATTCAGCTAAAAATATTTGAGCTAGTCCATTCTCCACCATTTGATCCCAGATCATTTCAAAATATTCATATCCTCTTATTAAGAAGCGGTCTCGCTCGGCAGTTTCCTGTAATATTGCATAGAAGGCCGGCAAGTCTTCTTTCCCGACTGCCTCTCTTATGGTAACCCCTTTTTTCTGGGCCAGCTTAATATTATATCGAGTCTTGGAGTGCATGTTTTCCAGTAAGTTTGCGGCTGAAGGTTGGATATCCAATTGGAAAACAAAAGCAGGCTGAACTCCTTCAAAATCCATGCCGGTATCATTACGATGAAATTTACATTGGCTTAAAATATTTTTAAACCCTTCATTATCGATAGGCACATCAGGATCAATCTTAAGGAATATTGCTCCATGGTCCTTTGCTACCCGCTCTGCTCCGGCAAAAAGAGCCTGACAGCATTCTTGGCTTTCTATGTCTGCTACTGGGCCGCGCGGCGCATAAAAAATGCATCTTTTCAGACCCGGCAAGGGTAATCGCCTTTTTAAAATAAGCAATGATGCCCTTATTTCTCCATCTTGCTCCAATACCAACGGCAAAGGCTGCCAACCCATACCCCGCTTAACCTCTCCCCATTCCCAGGTTTGTAAGAAATGGCCTTTAGGATGGGCACAAACAAAACTATTATAGCGATCTTTTTCTTTTATATCGATAATCCTAGTCGTATACATAAATACTCTCCCTTAGCTTTCTTATCAGTTTTGCCATTTGCCCAAATAGCTATGCTTAACTCCGGCCAGCCCAGACTACTGACAGCTTGCAAAAAAGCGAGCCCCACGCTCGCTTTCGCCTTATTTTATCGCCGCTTTTATCAAGCCCAGGAACAGAGGGTGCGGACGGTTCGGCCGCGACTTAAATTCTGGGTGGAACTGACAACCCACAAACCAGGATAGTCCTGGTATCTCAATGATCTCCACCAGACTCTGGTCAGGAGAAAGTCCACTGATCTTCATCCCATTTTTATCGAGCTCTTGACGATAAATGTTGTTTATTTCATAACGATGGCGATGCCGTTCTTTTATTGCATCCTGCCCGTAGGCAGCCTGAACCTTGGTCCCGGAAACAAGTTCGCAGGGGTAGACCCCCAGTCGCATGGTACCACCTTTATTGGCTATATTCTCCTGTTCCGACATCAAGTGCACTACAGGATATGGTGTATTCGAATCAAATTCAGAACTGTTGGCACCTGTGAAACCGCAAACATTACGAGCAAATTCAATAACTGCACACTGCATTCCCAGGCAAATTCCCAAAAACGGGATCTTTTTCAGGCGGGCATATCCAGCGGTGGCAATCTTGCCCTCAATGCCTCTCTCACCGAAGCCACCGGGAACTAGTATGGCGTCAACCCCTGCCAATAGCTGATCCGGTCCCTCTTTTTCTATGTCTTCCGCATTTATCCACCTAATATCTACTTCACAGTTATATTGAAAACCCGCGTGGCGCAAGGATTCCACAATGCTAAGATAAGCATCCTGCAGTTCCACATATTTTCCAACTAGGCCCACAGTTACCTTTTTATCCAGACCACGTACCCGCTTAACCATCTCTTCCCACTCGGTCAGATCTGCTTCTCCGCATTCTAGCCCCAGTCGCTTGACTACCTCTCGGTCGAAGCCTTCCTGGGCCAACATTAACGGTACTTCGTAGATAGAATCGGCATCCTTCAACTGAATGACAGCTTCCCTCTCCACATCGCAAAACAGTGCTAGTTTAGCCTTGATATCTTCGGATAGCGCCTTTACGGTTCTGCACACCAGAATATCCGGCTGTATGCCGATGCTGCGTAGTTCTTTGACGCTGTGCTGACTGGGTTTGGTTTTTAGTTCTCCGGCAGCTTTTATGTAGGGAATTAGCGTGAGGTGAATGTACATGACCCGGTCTTTGCCCAGTTCATATTTTAACTGGCGAATGGCTTCCAGAAAAGGAAGGGATTCTATATCTCCTACCGTACCTCCTATTTCAGTAATTACCACATCCGGTTTGGCTTCACTGTTAATCCTTTCTATCTTCAAAACCCGTTCTTTTATTTCATTGGTAATGTGAGGAATGACCTGTACGGTTTGTCCTAGGTAATCTCCACGCCTCTCTTTGTCTATGACTGACTGATAGATCCGCCCGGTGGTAACATTTGCATATTTGCTGAGATTTTCATCCACAAATCTTTCATAATGTCCCACGTCCAAATCGGTTTCGGCTCCATCCTCGGTTACATAGACTTCACCGTGCTGGTAAGGACTCATCGTGCCGGGATCCACATTGATATAGGGATCAAATTTCTGCAATGACACCTTGAGGCCCCTGCTTTTTAAAAGCCTACCCAGTGAAGCAGCAGTAATTCCTTTACCTAATGAAGAAACCACGCCGCCGGTAATAAATATATACTTAGTCACTTAAACTAGACCTCTCTTTCCCGAAACAAATAATCCCAACCTATTGAATTTTACCCTTCTTATGCTGAGGTGGTCAAGCTTAGGAACTATCAAAAAATAACCTAGTCATTTACTCCGGTCTTTTTCACGCTATACTTCGTTATCAAAACGCGCACCCTCCGGGCACCACCGGTGTTCGCTATCGCTCACCAATAATGCTGCTAATACCTCCAGTATTACCACGTTTTGATGCCTTGTCTAACGCGAAAAATCCTGGGAGTACTCTGCCTTGTTTATTCCTTGATAGCCCCTAAAGATAGTCCAGAACGATGATTTTCATCTCCTGCCCTAGGTCACAAGCTTGTAATTCCAGAGACGGTTTCTTAATAATCAGGTCATATCGAGCCGTGAATTCTTCCAGTGGTGCCAACTTAAACGAAAGATGTGGGGTGCCAAAATGCATAGGGATAACGACCCGCGGTTGCAGGAGGCTTACTATCTGGCTAGCCTCACCAGCCTCAATGGTATACCTCCCCCCAATAGGCAGCAGCAAAATATCCACCGCTCCTATTTCCTGGACCTGCCCTGCTGATAACACATGGCCCAAATCCCCTAAGTGAACCAGGTTGATGTCTTCGGTTGATATTTTAAAAATAGTATTTTGGCCACGCTCCCGGCCCTGATGCTTGTCATGGAAGGAGGCAATACCCTTAATAATTATCCCTTCCATCGTTATCATGCCAGAACCTCTAATAATTCGAGGTTGTCCGTCCACGGTTTCCACCGCGTTGTGATCCCGATGCTCGTGGCTTACGGTCACAAAATCAGCGGCCACAGGGTTCATGGGATAACCATAGCTTTCATTAAAGGGGTCAGTTATGATCTTTTTGCTCCCCAACTCAATAAGAAAAGAAGCATGCCCCCTCCACTTTATTTTCACGTCTAAAACTCTCGATAAATCTTATTGGCATCAAAATACCAATACCCAGCTCCCTGATAAACCAAGCGATTATCCAGGTTGATTCGGGTATAAATAGAAGTCAGGGTGGCAGCATCCGATTGCTTGCCCATTTTCAATGCGATTTCCTTAACCAATTCATCATAGAAAACCGGTTCCTGCTTCTGAGTTAGAACTTCCATGGCCCAATCCGCTTCACTTTTTTTCCTCTGTTGCATAAAATACCTCCTACATTTGATCCGGTGCAGACACACCCAGTATTCCTAAAGCATTCTTTATGGTGATTAGAGTGGTTTCCATGAGTATCAGCCTTGCATCCTGCAATGCCTTATTTTCATTCAATACTCGCTGATGATTGTAAAAGCTATGAAAAAGCCCCGCCAATTCTAAAACATAATGGGCAATTCTATGGGGTGCCATCATCCTAGCGGTTATGGCAATCTCTTCGGGGAAGTCAGCAATTTTCCTTAGAAGCTCCAGTTCCTCTGCTCCCATAATGGAAAAATCAACCTCTCCGGGGCTTTTAATTTCAACTCCGGCGGCCTTAGCCTGTCGAAAAATACTCTGAATGCGGGCGTGAGCATATTGCACATAATATACCGGATTCTCCTGACTTTTTTCCTTGGCTAGATCTAGATCAAAATCCATCTGACTATCCGGACTGCGCATGACAAAGAAAAAGCGTGCCGCATCCTTTCCCACTTCCTCAACCAGCTCATCCAATGAAACCGTGGTTCCAGTTCTTTTAGACATACGGACGATAACGCCCCCCCGATATAATCGCACCAACTGCATCAAAAGTATATCCAATCGGTTCGCATCATAACCCAAAGCCTGTATGGCACCCTTCATACGCCCTACATGTCCGTGGTGGTCAGCTCCCCAGACATTGATGACCCGGTCAAATCCGCGTTCGAATTTGTTTAGATGGTAAGCTATGTCTGCTGCGAAATATGTAGGCATACCGTTGGCACGGATGACCACCTCATCCTTCTCATCTCCGAAAAGAGTGGACTTGAACCACATGGCTCCTTCTTCTTCATATATATAACCCTTGTCCTTAAGGTATTCTATGACCGCATTTACCTGGCCCGATTCGTGCAAGGTTTTCTCGTTAAACCAGACATCATAGTTTATCCCAAAATTGCTCAGGGTGTTTTTTATATACTGAATTTTTTCCTTTAGAGCATAATTAACTACAAAATCCTGCAGTTCTGCGGAACTCATGCCCAATAGGGAATCTTTATAATCCCTGATTATGTTCTTAACTGTATCCACCACATCTTGCCCCGCATAGCCATTCTCTGGGAATTCAATCTTAGCTCCCATTAGTTGCAGGTACCTGGCTTCCAAGGACTGCGCAAAAATATCAATCTGATTTCCCGAATCGTTTATGTAGAATTCCCTCTCCACATCATAACCTGCATAAGTCAGCGCATTTGCCAGCGTGTCTCCTATCGCTCCGCCCCTCGCATTCCCCATGTGCAGATTGCCCGTGGGGTTAGCGCTTACGAACTCCACCTGCACCTTCTGGTTTTGTTTAGGACCACAACCGTATCGATCCCCCATTTCCAAAACCATTCCAGGCACGCTATACAGCCAAGCCTGATTGAGGAAAAAATTGATGAAACCAGCCCCAGCTACCTCAATCTTGTCCAGTTCCAACATCTGGGTCCTGTCTATCTGTTCACTTATTATTTCTGCAATCTTGCGCGGGGCCATGCGTGCCTGCCGGGCCATCAGCATTGCCACGTTACTAGCAAAATCACCATGTCCCTCATCTCTAGGCACTTCTATTACAAACTCGGGCAGGGTATCAAAAACAATCAAGTCTTCTGCTCGGGATTTTTCCAGGGCACTTACGACCAAATTTCTTAACCCATCCCTGAATTTCTGAATAGGATTCATTGTAAACCTCCTTAAGCTGTGTGATATGTTTAGGATTTAGGCGGGAACCATTTATAGATGTACCCGCTCATATCCTGGTGAGCTTCTAGTTTTATTATATCCATCAGGTCCTGCGTAGTCGCGATTTTATTCTTATAATCGGCCAGATAGCGACGCAAAACCTTATTTACCGTTTCATGTCCTAACTCTTTTTCCAATCCGAACCAGAATGCCTCACCCCCGGTATAGGCAGTAAGATAATACTCCTGACTAGAATACATTTCCCTCAGTTCTTTGCCCAGATTCATGCCCTCTTTATATTCCAAACCCGACGGGATAGGCTTGCCTTCCACATCTTGCAGGTATTTATATGCTGACCAATTGGCTAGTCCTTCATCCAACCACGGCTCCCGCAGTTGATCATTGCCTACCAAACCAAACCACCATTGATGAGCAATTTCATGGGCTAGAATAAAATCGCTTCGCTCCGGTTCATAGCCAACCTGCAGAAACTCTTCACGCAGGAAAATCAAGCCCGAATACTCCATGCCATGAAAACCCTGCATGGGCACGAAGGCTACCTTAAACTCCCCGTATGGGTAGGAACCGAACTGGCTGGCATAGTAATTAATAATTTGTCCCGATTTCCGTAAAATTTGCTGGGCTATTTCCGGATGGTTACTGGGGAAATAGCATTTAATAGTGACACCTTTTATTTCTTCCTTAATCTCGGTGTAATCATACATCACTAGAAGAGAAAAGTCACGCGCATCGCGTGCTTCAATCAGATAAGTATCCCGCCCGTCATCCTCAGACGTTTTGGACACCGTTCTCCCTGTTGCTACCATGTTATAAGCGTTGGGAATATTTAAGCTCACTGCGTAATAGGCCGATTGAAAACAAAATGGGTCACCAAAAACAGAATTATAGGAATTATGCCACCCATCCTTACTGAATACATTCAATGTCGGGTAGAAATTACCCAGCATATATACCGTATTATTACTGCCATAGCGGTACTTGACTCTTGGTATTTGTGCCTTCCAGGTCATTTTCACCTGGATTTTATCCTCGGGGGCTATAGCGGAAGCAGGCTTTACTTGAATCGAGGCCCCTTTTTCAGTAAATTGAACTGCCTGGCCATTCACTTTAATAAGGCTGAATCGTAGCCAGCCCTGGTTAAAACCAGCATAATATGCCTCCAGCGGAGCGGGAGTTTTATCGCTGCTTTGAAAGCAATTAGGATAAGCGGTAAACCATAGTTCATCCATGCTTTTACCAGAAGTGTTCTGAGTATTAAGCAGGGTCGTTCCATAAAGGATATTATTAGCAACATCAAGTCGCAGTTTCATTTGATAGGATGTTTTCTCCGGAGCAGGGAAAGCAGATGCCACTATCGGCACTGGAGGAGCAATAGCAGAAACAATTGGTACGGGTACTTGTTCCCTATAAATAATAACCGAAGCGCAGAGCACGGCTACAACAATCAAGCTCATCATTATATATAAGTTTCGCTTTTGCACAAATTCACACCCGTAATTAATTATTAATAATTGCAACTATTTCCATGCCCAATAACAATTTAGCAAAGTACTAACTTGATACTTTATTATTATACAGGTTAATGGACTCATTGGCTAAAAATTTGTCCTGCACTAAATATGATTTTTTATTAACATCATTTACTGCCAACTAACGGCGGTGGTACTCGCATCCCTACTAGTGACCAATTGGGAGGTGGTACATAAAGGGTGAAGGGTTGATGGTGCAAGCTTTTATAACGAAGTGTAGTGCTAAAAAAACCGAAATGAATGACTAGTTTATTTTTTGATAGTCCCTTTGCTAAAATAGGTAGGTAATATTAGATATAATACAGTTAGTAACATAACATATGAAGGTGGTGCCGTTCATGACTCTTCGCGATGCGGTTCTGGTAGCGTTAAAGGATAAAAATGGTCAGTGGGTTTCAGGAGAAGCCTTGAGCGAAATCCTCAAAGTATCCCGGACGACGGTCTGGAAGCAAATCAAGACGCTTCAGGCCGAGGGCTATGAAGTGGATTCATCTCCAAAAAAAGGATACCGGCTTAGTTCTCCTCCAGATCTCCTATCTCCGGGTGAAGTATGTCCCGGTCTGACAACCGAGGTTTTGGGCCGCAAGCACTACTTCTATTTCCAAGAAATTGATTCCACAAATAACCAAGCCCGAGACTTGGCCGCCACAGGATACCCCGAGGGAACCGTAGTCGTAGCAGAAATGCAGACTGCTGGAAGAGGGCGCCGAGGCCGGAGCTGGTACTCGCCCGCCATCAAAGGCATATATCTTTCAGTAATTCTGCGACCGATCTTGCCATTAAAAGAAATTTCACGGGTTTCTCTAGTCACAGCGGTGGCAGTAGCAGAAACTCTGAAGGAAGAACTGAACCTGAAACCTTGTATTAAGTGGCCTAATGATATATTGATAAACAACCGGAAAATAGCAGGAATACTATCCGAGGCAGTTACCGACATGGACGGTGTAGAATACATCGTGACCGGTGTTGGGCTGAATATAAACAACCCTGCCCAAACCTTTCCCAGCGATTTTCGTACAACTGCTACCTCAGCACTAGCCGAATATGACCACCCTGGTTCCAGAGTTAAGGTCTTGCAGGGACTGTTGGCCAGCCTTGAAAGCCATTACTTTCAGTTGCTGAGTGGCAACTTTGCCCGTACCCTGGAAAAATACAAAAGCATGTCGATTGCCATCGGCCAGGAGTTAAGGTTGGATACAATAAACGGCTTCATCGTCGGCCAAGCGATTGATGTCGACGATAATGGATTTCTAATCGTTCGTGACCATTCAGGCAATATTCACACTATAATGTCTGGTGAGATAAGCATCTCGCCCCCATCCCGATAAGCAAAAGATTGTTAACTCCTTGTGTGTTTTCTGGTTGACAATAAATTCGATTAATATTACTATCATATTGACAACGTTGCCTGGAGAACTGCTGAGAAACAAGGAGGCCTATCCAAATGCTTAGTAACAGAAATACTCCCTTGCGGCGAATGGTTTACGCTGCCATGTTCGGAGCCTTGACCGCTATCGGCTCCTTCATTATCATCCCCCTGCAACCTCTACCCATGACACTTCAGACCCTTTTTACCGGTTTAGCCGGCGTGCTATTGGGCGGATATACGGGCGCATTGAGCCAGATTATCTACGTACTTCTAGGTATAATCGGCCTGCCGGTCTTTGCCGGTGGTAAAGCTGGTTTTGGGACTCTACTCGGCCCATCAGGCGGCTACCTTATCGGGTTCATCGTGGGAGCCTACGTAATTGGTAAAATTATGGAATCCAGGCAGGAAGCTGGTTTGGCGTGGATAGTACTTGCTTTAGCAGCAGGAAATCTGGTGATTTACACTCTGGGCACCGTACAGCTTTCTCTAATTACTCACTTTTCCCTGCTTAAATCCCTGCTGGTTGGAGTAGTTCCCTTTTTACTTGGTGACCTACTCAAGCTTATGGCTGCTACATGGCTCGCCCTTAAATTACGCAATAAAGTCTCACTGTAGGGGGTTGTTGTGAAGAATATCATCACGGTTCAAAACCTGACTTTTGCATATGGATCTATCAATGTCCCTGCCCTAAAAGACCTTAACCTGGTTATTGGCGAGGGCGAGTATATTGCTATCATTGGCCCCAACGGCTGTGGCAAGACCACCCTCATCCGACACCTCAATGCACTTCTTCTCCCCTCGGCCGGAGAGGTAAAGGTCGATGACCTCAGTACCCGGGACTCGAACAGCCTTCTTGAAATTCGGCGCCGGGTGGGCATGGTTTTTCAAAATCCCGATAATCAGATTGTTGGCATGAGCGTAGAAGAAGACGTGGCTTTCGGACCTGGCAATCTCGGTTTACCAGCGGGTGAGGTGCGCCGTCGCGTCGACCAGGCCCTTGAAACCGTTGGATTGTCCGGGCTCCAAACCCGTCCCCCTCATTCCCTTTCCGGAGGTCAGAAGCAGCTTCTAGCCCTAGCCGGTCTGCTAGCCATGGACCCTAAAATTATTGTTCTCGATGAGCCTACTTCATCTTTAGACCCTACTGGGAAAAAGACTGTCTTGGCGTTATTGAAAAAACTGCAATGCCAAGGGATTGGTATAATACATATCACCCATAGCATGGATGAGGCAGCCCTAGCCGATCGTGTACTGGTGATGGATCGCGGTGAATTGATCGCTGACGGAAGACCAGGTGATATATTGAGCCGGGTAGAGTGGCTCAAATCGCTGGGCCTAGCTCCGCCTCATATCACCGAACTGATGTGGCAACTACAGCAGCAAGGAGAGCTTGTCAGCACTGATAGTTTCACTATTGACGACGCGGTTAATGAAATAACTGCCCTTCTGACGCAGCTACGGGCAAATTATTGTATGCCCCGAAAGGCGGATGGACATGTTTAAACTGGGTGAGTACATTCCCAGGGAATCACCCGTTCATAGACGGGATCCCCGGGTCAAAATCATCGGAGTTATCGCTCTTAGCATCATAATTCTGCAAGCAAATTATATCGGCCTCTTAGTTGCAAGCGGTATGGCTATAGCCATTTCTCAATTGGCACGCATATCTTTTAAACCCCTGCTAAGCACTTTGCGTCCAGTGCTGCCTTTCTTTTTATGCTTATTTTTGATGTATATTATTTTTACCCCTGGACGCCCGCTCCCTGGGTTCCCTATCGGCCCGATGCAAATCAGCTATCAGGGCTTGTACCTCGGGCTTATACAGGTCTGGAAGTTCGTTTTGCTGGTATTAGCGGCATCCATCCTGACCATGACTACTCCGCAATCCGAGATCACCATCGGGCTGGAGCGGCTGTTACGGCCTATAAGAATTACGGGAATATCTTCTCATGATATAGCGATGATGGTGTCCTTGGCTCTAAGGTTTATACCCACACTACTAGACGAAATGAACAGCATCAGCGACGCACAATTGGCTCGAGGCGCCAACTTCAACCCACGACTCATAAGCGGCAGAATCAAAGCCATTATTCATCTGGCGGTGCCCCTTTCATTAAGTATCTTTCGGCGTAGTGATGAGCTGGTGGATGCTATGGAAGCCCGAGGATATCACCAGGGATCTAGAACATACCTGCGAGACCTAGTCTTAACCCGCATAGACGCCTGCTTAATAACTACATTTGTCATACTAGTAATAGCCGTCCTGCTATTGCAACCCTAAACTAGATCCAGCTGGTAAATACTGCCTCCCTTCCACCCCCTGATAACTCCAAGGTGTATCAATCGTAAAAAGGCGGTTCCTCTATTATGCAGTATCCGTCTTTTTGTAATACTCAACTTCCGTAGTTGACGAATTATGTGCTGCTGCGCATAATCCATCATTAACTGCGAAACTTTAAATTACTAATCAATTTAATTTGCATTCTAATTGACTACATGGCACGTTTTTTGCATTATATACTTATCAAGCTGTTGTCGGTGGCTTTATATGCAAATTGCAAATGGGGTAAAACGATCACTAATCTTCGGCTTAACTGGATACACGAGTACAACATCAGGAAAACTAACCGGCACAATCAAGTACTTTCACTATTAGACCCAGTAAAATCACGTTAGTTACCACCTCCTCATTTATATAGAAGCCACTTTTCTTATGATCGTCGTTTTAATACCCCCAGCTAACGGCGGCATAAGAAGGTGGCACTTTTTATTTCTCTTAATGCATGCTAGTGTAATTGTGTCTGGATTAATCAACAAAATATTGCTTCCCCCTGTGAAACCTATATTTTGATTTAATTTAACAATGCGAAGGAGGATTACGGTAAAATGGCAAATATGCAGATGCCTATCCATGGCGAAACTTCATTGCCACACAAGCATCTCAAACTGCTGGGAAAGGATATATACCTTTATCGGGAGATATCTTCAACCAACACTGTTGCTCGTCTTGTGGCCTTATCTGGTGCTCCGGAGGGTACCATCGTTATGAGCAAGTCTCAGACTGCCGGAAAGGGAAGGGGAAGGATGAATCGCCAGTGGGTTTGTCCACCGGGCAAGGGCCTTTTAATGTCCATGGTATTGAGACCAGAGATCCGCGTGCAATTTGTTCCCCAACTTACACTTCTCTGCGCAGTGGTAGTTGCCGAAACCATAAAAAAAGTTACTGGCTGTGCAGCAGGAATAAAATGGCCTAACGACATTCTGATAGGTGGCAAAAAGGTGTGCGGCATACTCGCCGAGAGTAATTTTTCCAATGGCAGTCCCGAATATGTAATCATTGGCATTGGAATCAACGTCAATTTAGACCAACCCGATCTACCTGCTGATCGTCTGGATACCAGCACCTCGCTTAAACTAGAACTTGGTCAGCGTGTTTCTCGACTTACCGTGCTGAAGCAGTTTATCTGTACCTGGGATCAACATTACCAGGGTTTTTTGGAAGGGGGCCAGGGCTATCTCCGCCACCATTGGATTCAAAACAATGTTATCCTCGGTCGTAATGTTACTATTAATAAAGAAAATGATTCTATCAGCGGACAGGCTATAGATATCAGTGAAAATGGCGGACTTATTGTGAGGTTGGCCGACGGAAATATCCAGGAGTTTCTGGCCGAGGACATAAGTATTGGCAGTAATTATTTCGGTAGTAATACTTAAGGGCTCTGAAATACAATTACAAAAAAATGCTTATTTCAGTATAAAAAACCCTGTGAACGATGTAAATATTGATCCGATTATACATACATGTGTACGGTTGTTCTGACACTATTATTCGTGTGCCAGTACATTTTAAGCCTGGCGTATATTCCTTCTAGTTATTTTTTTGCATAACAACTCAAGTTTTCATACTATTTTCAATGCTTTTTCCGACTCTTGGCAAAATATATTGATCAAATATGCAATCATTGGTCGCTATTCTTTAATACAATCGGGTAACTGTATCTTAAACACCGCACCGCCATTTTCACCATTATAGGCTTCAATTCTTCCCTGGTGCCCTTCAATAATAGCCTTGGTAATTGCCAGTCCTATCCCGGTTCCTCCATTTTCGCCTCTATAGAACCGATCAAAAATTTTGTTTTCCTCTCCATTTTTAAAACCAACTCCATCATCTGTTACAGTAATCACAGTTTTACCATTACTTACAGCGCAGTTTATGATTATGCTGGAATTAGCATATCTGAAACCGTTGCTGATAATATTGATAAATACTCTTTCTAACTTCTCTCCATCACACCAGCTATCCAGATTAACATCTCCTTCAACCCTTATATCAATTTCCCTTTCTTGTGCCATGTGGTTCAAACTCCTGATGGATTTTTCCACAATTTCACCCAAGTTGGCCAACTTAAAACTGAAACTGTCATTTACATTTTCCAGGCGGGTAAGATAAATAATCTCTTCCACCACCCGCTTGAGCCGTTGGCTTTCTTCTATTATAATATCCAGGCTCCTCTCCACTTCCACCCCTTCCACGACACCGTCCTTAATGGCTTCTGCATAGCCCTGTATAGACATTAGTGGGGTTTTCAATTCATGGGAGGTGTTTTGCAGAAAGGTTTTTTGCCTCTCATCGTAAGCATTAAGATTGATAGCCATACTATTGAAACATAGCGCTAGTTCTCCAATCTCATCTCCGGTTTGGATACCTAATTCCGGTATTGGCTCCTTTACTGAAAAATTATTCATACTGTACATCAATTGATGGATAGGCCGGGTCAAGCTCTTCTCTAGTCGCCAGGCAATGAGGAGGGCAAAGAAAATCGCAATCAAAAAACTAATAACTTCGGTTTGCCATGCCAACAAATTGATATTTTTAATGTCTTTCAGTTTGCTATATATAATTACATGTCCTTTTTCTGCTCCGTTTTCGGCCACGATAGGGATATCTTGACTGACATAGTCCCGAGTAAAAGTCTTCTCCTGCCTTGCCTGTTGAAATTCTTTTTTCTCGGCTTGATTCAAGTTGCTGTATAACTGTATATCCTGTTTATTGAATACGATAATTTTAGACTCAATAAATCTTCCGGCTACTTTTAGCTGACGACGCTCAACAATGTTCTCCCCAAGGCTGAGGCTATCGTTTAATGGCACTTTTGCCAGAGCAGAGGCTATGAATTGACCCCCAGCCTTGATTTCTTTACGAGCCTCAACCAGGAGGTATCTCTGCGACAGAAAATGAAAAGACACTCCGCTGACGATAAATCCGACTAAGAGTACGATTAAGTACGTTATAAATAATTTATTGCCAATCTTCATTTTAATCATCCAGCCTGTACCCATAGCCCCAGACGGTGGTGATCTCCACTATGGATTCGCTGGCATGTATTTTCTTTCTGATGCGCTTTACCAGGTCATCCACTATTCTGGCTTCTCCTATATAGTCATAGCCCCATACCTTCTCAATCAGATATTCACGAGTAAAGGACCTGTTTTTATTGTTCAGCAAAAACGCAAAAAGCTCATACTCTTTAGCAGTCAGCTTTATTTCTGCCCCGTCTTTCTCCATATAGCGTCTCCCTGGATAGAGTATGATGTCCTTTAATTTTATTTCCTCAACTTGTTGAATACTTTTATCCAGCCGCTTGAAAACATTTTTTATCCGAGCTACTAATTCACGGGGGCTAAAGGGTTTGGTCAAATAATCGTCCCCCCCTAGCTCTAGGCCAAGAACCCGGTCAAACTCTTCATCTCGAGCAGATACGAATATAATCGGGGTATCACTGCTTTTTCTTATTTCTTTGCACAGCTCCAGTCCATCTCGCCCGGGCAAGGTGATATCCATTACCACTAGGTCCGGATGGATTCTTTCTATTTCTGGCAGCAAGTTCTGCTCACCGGAAAAGGGGGTTACAATGTACCCTTCTTTTTCTAAATATTTTTTTATTAAATCTCTAATATTTTTTTCATCGTCTACCACGAATATATGCTTCATAAATAATGACCTCCATATGTAAATTATACCATGTGGAGTGTCTAATATCTCTCCAGCAAATACAACATAAATCCAATAGCGTGTCAAAAGGACTGTCCTCTTAACACGCTATTTCCGAATCACAGAAGCTAGCTACCTTCCTTGTAGAACCTCAATAAACTGCACCTTGTCCGCACTAATTTCAACTAAATTAGTATTGATGGCCTCTCTGACGCTTATAATTTGGTCCATGATACTTTGCATCTGGACCTGGTCTTGAGCTTGCCGGGCAGCTTTCATCGCCTCCCAGTTTCCTTTCTGGCTCTCCCTCAAGGTTTTTAGATCCGCCTTTAAAGCTTGGTTAGCGCTGCGTTGCTCTTTTATAACGGGCAGTATTTCTTCATTTTTGGCAGCTTTGGCAGCCTGGATGAGCTCTTTGATTTGCTGATTATCGGCCTTTATTTGCTCACGGTTGGCTTTGCCCTCCTCACGCAGGCTTAGCAATTGATCATAGTTCAGCAATTCTTTGACCTTGACTTTGTCGGCAGCTTTCTCGATTCTGGACTGGTTATCGGCCCCCACTTCCACGGCCAGAGCACTTCCGGCCAGTCCGAACAACATTAATCCCATCAGCACTAAGGTTAACATTTTTCTCATTTTCTTTTCCCCTTTCTGTTTTTATTATTGTACTTACCTTATTCTATCTGCCAGGTTAGGAATAATCGTGATAAAAATTAGTGAAATGTATGTGAAATGTGTTTACCAATCACGTTTAACCCAACTGCACGTACTTATTTATCCCTCATCTGGTATAATATCCACATCCGCCCTAGGAACGGCGGTAAAATAACCGCTTAAAGCAATAGGTTATTGTTTGCCGTTCCTTAGCCTAGAAAAAGAGGAGCTTTTCAAGCATGAACCAACGTTTGCATGCATTTGATAGATTACGCGTGGGGGCAACTTTTGCAGTAATTGCCATTCATATAACCGCTGCCTACGTACTTGTTTCGCCTGTTGCTTACTTCGTTAACCAATGGGTGCGCTTTGCTGTCCCGCTCTTTATTATAATGTCAGGCTTTCTTCTCTATAATGCCGACCTTAAAACTGGATTTCTTCCCCGCGCTGCCTTTTACCGGAAACGCCTGGGTAAGATTCTGGGACCTTATCTTATATGGACCTTGATGTATGGTTCCTTAAACTACCTAGTATCCGGTGCACCTCACCAGCTACATCTACTGATAATATTTTGGGCCAAGCATCTTTTATGGGGAACTGCATATTATCATCTCTATTTCCTGGTAATCATCTTACAGCTCTATGTCCTATATCCTTTTTTAAGAAATCAACTTAAAAAAAGGTATATTATCTGGATGGTCACCTCCTTCATCTTGACTTTCACCACCCAGATCATCCTCTACCTGAACATGATGAACCTCATCACCCTTCCCGTAAGTTACCAGTCTTTATACTTAGTAGCATTTCCTGGGTGGATTTTCTACTTCATGCTGGGCATGTCCGCAGCACTTAACCAGGATACTTGGGAGCATTTTTTACGAGAACATGAAGTCTTACTAGGGCTCGTCTATTTAATCAGCCTGGGGATTTTGCTGCTAGATAGCCGGGTTACGTCAACCTATGCCTCTTCCATCCGCCCCAGTGTGGTTCTTTATACCGTGAGCAGTTACTTTTTCTTCTATGCCGCAGCTTTAAGGTCAAAAACCGTGCTACCTTCAAGTGTCTCCTGGCTTTCCCACCAATCTTTTCTAATCTTTTTAATGCACCCACTAGTGTTGATGATTTTGATTCTTATGGCTCCTAGGCTGAATCGACCGGATTTATGGGCAGGCACCCTAGGCATGTTGTGGCTTTACCTAGCTACTGTCGCAGGCACCTTGTTTATAACTTATATGGCTAGCTTGACTCCTCTGGCTGCCTTATTAGGTGGCACCACCCCTAAAGCTTTTCAATCAAAATAATATCTTGCCCTTTATAAAATGCAATGCTATTATGTTATTAAGTATACTATGTTTACTGTTTTAGTTTACTTGGTGACTTACTCTCTTATCCGGGTATTCGCTAAACGATCGGTCAATACTAATTCAAAGCAATGTCAAGTTAGGAGGAACACATTGATGGAAAAAAAGTTCCCGAAACCACTTATTGTACTGCTACTACTCCTTTTAGCCGGAGGTTCTTATTGGGTCTTTATAAAATATTTGCCTGCTGCAAGTTCCAGCATTCTAGCCACGGGTACCATTGAAGCCACAACGGTTGATTTAAACGTGAAGGCTGCCGGAACCATTAATACCCTAACTGTACAGGAAGGCCAAGTCGTAAAAAAAGATCAACTCCTGGCTGAACTAAGCCGCAGCGACCTAGCAGCCCAGCGCGAAAGAGATGCACTGGGTGTTTTAGTCGCTGAAGCTAAGCTGGCCGACCTGGGTTCGGGAGCCCGCGGCCAAGAAATCAAGGAATCGATCGCCAACCTGAATATAGCCCAAATTAACCTGGATCAGACCACTCTGGATTTAGACCGGGCAGAAAAACTCGCCAAAGAAGGTGCTCTCCCCCAACAAGATCTGGATCAGGCCCGGGTTAACTTCAACCTAAAGAAAAACCTGCTCGAAGTTGCCCAGTCGAAGCTAAGTTTGCTTCAGGCAGGCAACCGACCCTCCCAAGTAAGCGGAGCCGCAGCCGAGGTTGAGAGAGCCAAAGCGGTCTTGAAGGCAACTGAAAGTATGCTGGAGGATATGAAAATCTATAGTCCAATTGACGGAACCATCTTGAGCAAAAACTATGAGCCGGGCGAATACGTGCAGATGGGGGTCGCCCTTGCCACCATTGCCGACCTGAGCAGGCTGTGGATAAAGGTTTACATACCTACCGACGACCTGCCTGCTGTGAAGCTGGGTCAGAATGTTCATTTTACAGTCAGCGGGGACAAAAACCCGTACATCGGAACAGTCACCCAAATTTCTTCCAAAGGGGAATTTACCCCCAAGACCATCCAAACCAAGCAGGAAAGAACCAATGTGGTTTTTGCGGTGAAAATAAGCGTGGAAAACGAAAACAACATTCTAAAACCCGGCATGCCAGCTGATGTCATTTTTGATAGGAACTAAGCCGGTGAGCAGGGGACTTTCTCTTGTTTACCCCAATTAAGGTAACCACCCCCGCAGAGGGCGGTACATATTCCGGCATGGGACTTTGGAGGTTATTGGAGTGATTATTACCAGTGATTTGAGTAAATCCTTTGGCCAGGTGCAGGCGGTCAAACAAGTCAACTTACATGTAAAGGAAGGCACCATTTTCGGGCTGGTAGGGCCAGATGGAGCGGGTAAAACCACCCTCTTGCGTATGATATGCGGATTGATAACTCCGGATGAAGGAGTAGTAAGCTTAGCGGGATATTCTGCGGGGGAAATGGAACAGGCTAAGGAAAACCTGGGTTACATGCCTCAGCGCTTCAGTTTATACGGGGATCTGACCATAATGGAAAACATTGATTTCTTTGCCGCCATGTATAAATTGGATAAGCACACTGTCATGGAACGTGCTGACGAGATACTGTCCCTAACCAATCTGAGTGATTTTAAACAACGCTTAGCCGATAATCTGTCAGGAGGAATGAAACAGAAGCTAGCTCTAACCTGCGCCCTGATTACCAGACCTCGACTCCTGGTTTTGGACGAACCGACTTACGGAGTAGACCCTGAATCGCGCAAAGAGTTCTGGAAAATCCTATATAGTTTGAATCGGGAAGGTATGACCGTAATGGTCTCAACCGCCTATATGGATGAAGCGGAACTTTGCAATCAAGTAGCTTTTATCAACGAGGGGCGAATTAAAGCCAATGATTCTCCCGCAGGGCTAAGAAAATCTTTCGGACATCGTATACTGGAAGTCAGAGCCGTTGTCCGAGATCCTTATATACTTAATGACCTGCTGCCAGTCTTAGATGTTTCTTTTTTCGGTTATAAATACCAAGTAGTGGTAGATGACGTTTTAGACGCAACAGAAGCTATCGTAAAACACCTGGAGGGGAAAAATATTACCTTAGTCTCGATTAACGAAGTCTCTCCTTCAATGGAAGACGTTTTTGTTCTCCTGGCTGAAAAAGAGGTGGTCTGATGGAATATGCCATAACAAGCCACGACTTGACCCGGGCCTTCGGTAAATTTACGGCGGTGGACAGGCTAACGCTGAATATTCGTCCTGGTGAGGTCTGTGGTTTTTTAGGGCCTAATGGAGCGGGCAAATCCACAGCTATTCGCATGCTGTGTGGTATCCTGGAGCCCAGTTCCGGACAAGCTACCGTACTCGGCTATGACCTCTTGCGAGAAGTAGAGAAGATCAAAAACCATATCGGGTACATGTCTCAAAAATTTAGCCTCTATGAGGATTTAAGCGTTATAGATAACCTCTCCTTCTATGCCGGTATCTATAGCCTCCCTCGCCATCAACGCTCAGAGCGGATTGCCGAGATGCTTAACCTTGCCGATATTGCTGACCGGAAGAATTCGCTCGTTGGAACTCTCAGCGTAGGTTGGAAACAGCGCTTAGCCTTATGCTGCGCGATTATCTCCCGCCCTGCCCTGGTGTTTCTCGATGAGCCTACCAGCGGAGTCAGTCCCACCAGCCGGCGACAGTTTTTTAATATTATTCAAAACTTGTCCAACCAGGGAACTACCGTTATTGTTACCACCCATTTCATGGATGAGGCCGAACGTTGCGACCGAATTGCTTTTATGTCTGATGGAAAATTAATGGCTCTAGATACGCCCGACAATCTAAAAAAAAAATATCATCCACGGCCAGATGGTAGAACTGGAATTACCGCACCCTATGGACCAACTGGAAAACATTGAAGCCCAACCTTTTGTCCGAGAATGCAGTATGCACGGCGCCTTCATTCATGTCCTTCTGAACGGACAATCGGATATTCCTACCCTGCAGGATTTTATCGGTGTTCGGCCCAGGCCGATCATGCCGACTCTGGAAGATGTGTTTGTAACTCTGGCAAAAAAGAAAGAAAAGGTGGTGTTGGGAGCATGAGCAGGATCCTGGCGGTAATGAAGAAGGAAATACTGCAAATGTCGCGGGATCGTATGACCCTGGCCCTGATTTTTATGATTCCGTTGGTACAGTTGTTATTATTTGGTTATGCCATTCAAACCGAGGTTAAACATATTTCAACCGTGGTTTTCGATCAGTCTTTATCCCCAGAAAGCCGAGATATGCTGGGCTCCTTCTCTGCGTCGGGCTACTTCGATATTACCTACTCAACCAGCAGCTATGCCGGGGTAACCCAAAGCATTGACAGCGGTCAAGCTAAGGTAGGAATCATTTTTCCACCTGACTTTGCTGATAATGTTAGGCGAGGGGAATCCGCACCGCTGCAGGTTATCGTGGACGCTAGTGATAATATGGTGGCCAACCAGGCTATCGCGATCGCTAACTCCATCGGGCTCATAAAGTCCCAGGAAGTCTTATTCAATAAAATGCACCTTAGCGGCGCCCCTTATGATATCCGGGTTCGCCCTTGGTATAACCCAGATGGTATTACCGCTTACTATATGGTCCCGGCAATCCTGGGCATCATCGTTACCCTAACCATGATGATCCTTACTGCGGTAGCCATTGTACGGGAGCGGGAACGCGGGACCCTGGAACAACTGATGGTAACCCCGATTAAATCTTATGAGATGATGATTGGCAAAATTGTTCCTTATATCGTCATGGGTTATATGCAGATAACCGTAGCGCTACTAGTCGGTGTGCTGGTTTTTGATGTTCCGATACGGGGAAGCCTCCTACAGTTATATCTCCTGACCCTGTTTTTTATTACGGCATCTCTGGGGCTGGGTTTAATGATTTCAAATATTGCGAAAAACCAGATGCAGGCCTTCCAGTTATCTTTCTTCGTAATGTTACCCAGCATTCTATTGTCCGGTTTTCTATTTCCCCGCGACGCCATGCCCCGTGTCATCTACTATCTGAGTGCTATAATCCCGTTGACTTATTATCTGGATATTATCCGAGGCATTATACTGAAAGGCATAGGGTACCAATATCTAATGGGACAGGTAACCGTATTGCTGGTCTTTTCACTCATTTTTTTGACCATCAGTATTCTCAAGTTTAAAAAGAAAATAGCGTAGCGCGACAAGGAGCGATTGCCAATGGATATTAAAGAAAGAATTATCTTGGCCTGCCGGGATTTATCCCGGGCACATGGTTTTCACAATGTTAATATGGATGAGCTGGCCGCTCGCACCGGAGTTAGCAAAAGAACTCTTTACCGCTACTTCCCGGGCAAGGAAGCAGTTATCGAAGCAACCCTTGATGCATTTATGGCTGAGGTAGCAGGTGAGGCTGATCGGATTCTGCAATGTGAAAAAGAACCTGCCCGGATTCTATCTGGGCTATTACAATATCTTTTTATTAATGGCCAGTTTGTAACTAACCCCCAGAGCCTTAATGATTTAAAGCAGCACTACCCTCACCTATGGCAGAAGATTGACCAGTTTCGGATGAACCGAATCCGAGTCGTCCTAGCATTTATCAACAGCAGCGGTGAAAGTGCCCTAAGCAAAGAAATAGACCCCCGTATTATTACAGCGGTAATCGTGTCTTCCATCCAGGCGGTATTAAATCCTGATTTTGTCCTGACCAACAACCTCACCTTTGAAGAAACCGCCCGTCAGTTAAGCAAATATTTACTTAGTCCTTTCATTCCGGTGTAATCGTGACAAGCGGACAGGACAATCATCCTCTTGTCACGCTATAGCAACGGCGACAGGAGACGACAACAGGCTTCTTTAGTTCTAACTGACAATGACCTTCTCATGTAGCCTTCCATGGTAATTTCAGTACAAGCCTCTAAATCTTTTTTAAAACTGGCTTCCAACTCCTGGCTAACCTTTTCGTCATAAATGAAAGCATTTACCTCGAAATTAAGTTCGAAACTCCTGATGTCAAGGTTGGCCGTCCCTACAGAACTAATCAAGCCATCGGTTACAATCACCTTGCTGTGCATAAAGCCCCTGTTGTAGGTAAAGCACCGCACCCCTGCCTCTAACAATTCACCCACATATGACATTGATGCCCAATGTACAAAAAAGTGATCCGGTTTACCGGGAATAGTTAGGCAAACCTCTATTCCGGACAAGGCTGCAATTTTCAAAGCTTCCAAAATGCTGTCGTCAGGAACAAAATACGGCGTCTGCAGATAGATATTTCGCCGGGCACCACTAATCATCTTCAGGTAACCGTGCTTAATCGCACTCCATTTGGAATCCGGACCGCTGGATACGATTTGAATCCCGGTTTGGCCCTGATCAGTCCGGTGCGGAAAATACCTGGCATCAGCAATGAAATTATCACGAGAAGCATACCGCCAATCCAAAAGGAATCTTAATTCCATCTCATCCAGCGCACTACCTTTAATTCGCAAATGAGTATCCCTCCAGTACCCGAACTCCGGGGATTTGCCCAGATACTCATCGCCTATGTTAAATCCCCCTACAAAACCTTCCTCTCCGTCAATCAAGCAAATTTTGCGATGATTGCGGTAGTTGAATCTTAGGTTAAAATAAGGCAAAAGTGGAGGAAAAAAACTGGCCACCTTTCCCCCCACTGCAATCAAAGGCTTGAAGAATTTTCTGGGCAGGTGCATACATCCCATACCATCATAAAGCAGTTTTACCTCCACCCCAGAACGGGCTTTACGGGTCAACAAATCTAAGATTTCCTTTCCCAATGAATCGTTGCGAATAATGTAATATTCCATATGTATGTATTTCTGAGCCCTTTCCAAACCAGCTTTTAACTCCCGAAAAAGGTCATTGCCATTATCAAATACCTCTACGCTATTATCCTGAGTAAACAACGCCTGGCTGTTAAGGTGCAGATGAATGAGATTCTTGTATTCGTTCATACGCTCATCATTGAATTGTAGCAGGTTGTTGTGCAAATACTCACCCTGTTGCTGTACCAGGGGATAAAGCTCCCGTTCTTCACCTTCCTTAATATAGAATAATCGTTTTTTACGAAGATCCTGTCCCAGAAACATATACAATACAAAGCCAAATCCTGGAAAGAAAAACATTACCAGGAGCCAGCTCAATGTTGCAGTGGGATTACGACGTTCAAATCCCACCACTATTAGGGCCAGAATAATATTTAAAAGAAATAAATAGCTTAGTACCTGGAAGCTAGTATTTGCTATGGTCATAATAACCTCCCTCTGTATTACTTGCTTTTAGGGACTATCAAAAAATAAACTAGTTATTTTAAAACTGTATTATTTTGCCGCTCCTAGACTAATAGTACGATCAGGATAGGTTCTGTGAAGGATAATTTCCTCCCCAACTGCGCAGCCAAATTCTTGCAGGACTTCTCTTACCGTCCTTTCCGCCAAAGGCGGCAGGTTGTTCTGCTGGCTTAAGTGAGCCAGGAATACCTGCATGACTCGCTGGCGGGGGGTGCGGGCCAGTATTTGCCCAGCATCATGGTTGGACAGATGGCCCAGCTTACTTTTGATTCGCTGTTTTAAGAATTGGGGATAAGGACCAGCCTGCAACATCTCCACATCATGGTTGGATTCTAATATCGCCACATCAGCGTAGGCCAAAGCATCCTCTACGTTAGGGGTAACTACCCCCAGATCGGTTGCCAACACCCATTTCTGTTGCTGAAAATAAAAACAGAACCCAACTGGGTCTACCGCATCATGGGAAATAGCAAAGGGCACAATTTTTATCGCCCCGATATCCAAACTATCGCCCAGATCCCGTCGGTATTCCCGAGGAATCCTATCCCGCCCGCGCATTGCTCCCCAGGTAGCGGGCCGGGCATATACTGGCACATGATGCTTTCTTACCAATACTTCTATTCCCTTAATATGATCGGAATGTTCATGGGTTATTAATACTCCGTCCAATTTGTCAGTCTGGATGCCCACTTCGGATAATCCTCGCTCAATACGACGCGCACTAATTCCAGCATCAATTAATATTTTTCTCCCACCCATTTCAATAAGGACCGCGTTGCCCGTGCTGCCACTGGCTAATATATGTAGCTGCATAAGTGTGAAGCTCCTTTTGTGGCTATAAGTATAATAACAATCTCCTAATTTCATTTGTTTTTTTCGACATAATCAAAAAGACAATTGTTTCCTGTGAAAATCATTAGAAATCCCATGCTAATATTTACTAGCACCGAACTTTTATATAACTTCTGTAATTATACCTGTATTCCCTGTTCTTTTCACTGTAAAAAGTGCCTGTGTTTTTTATAAATGCTCATCAAATCACCCTTACTAGCTTTACCCTTCAAGTCTTTTTTGACAAATTCGGGTATTAGATGGCAAATGATTTAATTAGCTGAACAATAGTCAATGTCCCTTGTCTGTATAGGTCGGCAATTACCTGGATAAGCTAAAGCTAATGCTTGATAGGAGGTGAATCTTATTAATAAACTAAACATAATCGGAATCAGGGTAGATGATCGGGATGACCATGCCAGCAGTGTGCAAAAAGTGTTAACCAACTACGGGAACAAAATAATCGGACGTTTTGGAGTTCCAGCTCCTGACGAAAATGATGGACTAATTGCTATCGTTATGAATGCTGACGCCAGTGATGTCCAACGCATATCTAGCGACCTACTCAACATTAATGGTGTGGCAGTCAGCTCGATGAATCTCTAAAAATTTTTTCCTGCAGTTTTAAAAATAAACCCCAGTCCTGAATCTGACTGGGGTTTTCTGGTTATTTAATCTTACGTGCTGGGTTCGTTTCCTTTTTGAATTTTGGCCCAGGTATCTCGCAACGATACAACCCGATTGAATACCAACAGGTTTTCCGAGGTATCAATGGGATCAACGCAGAAATAGCCTTGGCGCATGAATTGGTAACGGCTTCCGGGCGTTGCCCCGGCCAGGCTTGGCTCAACCAAGCATGCGGTCAATACTTGAAGTGAATTCGGATTCAACTTTGCTTTATAATCTAGGCCATCCCCTTCATCGTCTGGGTTTTCACTTACAAAGAGATGGTCATATATTCGAACTTCGGCCTTAAGTGCATGGGCAGCTGAAACCCAATGGGAAGTACCTTTTATTTTACGGCCACTGGTAGCTCCACCGCTGTGACTTTCCGGGTCATAACTGCAATGCAGCTCTAGGATTGCACCTGTTTGTTCATCCTTGACCACCCGCTCACATTTGATTATATAGGCGCTCTTAAGCCGTATTTCTCTGCCTGGTGCCAAACGAAAGAATTTTTTATTGGGAGGTTCTTCCATAAAGTCTTCCTGTTCAATATATATCTCCCGAGAAAACGGAACCTTGCGCGAACCCATTTCCGTATTCTCCGGATTATTTTCGGCATCCATCCATTCCACCTGATCTTCGGGATAGTTATCGATTATTACCCGCAAAGGTTGTAAAACTGCCATAACCCTTGGTCCCTTTAGGTTTAAGTCTTCCCGGATACAATGCTCCAGCAGCGCAATGTCCACTATGCTATCCCGCTTGGCAACCCCAATGCGATCACAGAAGTCACGAATGGCTTCCGGAGTGTAGCCCCGTCTTCGCAAACCAGATATCGTAGGCATCCTCGGGTCATCCCAACCACTCACATACCCATGCTCCACCAATTCCCGCAGTTTACGCTTGCTCATTACGGTAAAGGTAAGATTTAGGCGAGCAAACTCAATTTGCTGGGGACGACCATCCGCTTCCAGTGAATAATTAACCTGATCCAAGGCCCAATCATACAAGGGACGATGGTCGGCAAATTCCAGTGTACACACGGAATGAGTAATGTTCTCAATGGCATCCGAAAGCGGATGCGCATAGTCATACATCGGGTAAATACACCACTTGTCGCCAGTTCGATGATGGGTTGCCCGTAAAATCCGATAAAGCACCGGATCCCGCATATTAATATTTGGAGATGCCATGTCAATTTTCGCTCGCAGTACCCGAGCCCCGTCTGAAAATTCCCCCGCCCTCATCCGTTTAAATAAATCCAAATTCTCATCGACAGAACGATTTCGATAGGGACTGTCCTGCCCAGGTTCCGTTAAAGTGCCACGGTATTGTCTAATTTCCTGAGCACTTAAATCGCAGACATAAGCCTGACCAGCTTTAATTAACTCAACTGTGTACTCATAAAGTTTGTCAAAATAGTCTGATGCGTAAAACATCCGATCATCCCAATCAAATCCCAGCCATTTCACATCTGATTGAATCGATTCTACATATTCAACTTCCTCTTTGCTGGGGTTGGTATCATCAAAACGCAGATTACAGAGGCCGCCGTTGGCTAGTGCCAGGCCAAAATTTAGACAAATAGCTTTGGCATGTCCAATGTGTAGATAGCCATTTGGTTCAGGTGGAAACCGGGTATGCACTCGCCCTCCGTTTTTATTAGCTTTCAGATCTTCATTAATAATGTTTTGTATAAAATTAGTCGGTAATGGTGCGTTGGTCATGTTCATTCTGATGTCTCCCTCTATCTTTTTCTTATCTATCCTCGTTACTGTCCAGCCAGACAGGTTCTCTCGTTTAAGTGAAATAGCGCTTAGTATAAAGTTTCCCTATAGAAGAGAATTCTAACATTTCCTCCGTTCTTTTTTACCATTTTCATTTAGAAGTGTCAAATTCCTTCCCCTGCTAAGATCTCCCCCCTTTATGGGAATCCTATCCCTCTTAAAATTTTATATAATTAAACCAATGAAAACTAAATGTTTACTGAATATAATAACTATATCAGTAAACATTTAATATTAGGAGAGAAACGAGCTGAATACCCTCTAAATACATTTGAAAATAGAATTATTCTGTTATAATGCTTCATAGATATATTATTAAGCGGGGTGATCAAATGACTCGATGTGCTTATTGTAAAAAGCAAGGTGCTGATAAAAAAACTTCTATCCACATATGGGAAAATGGTAGTCTTAAAACTATGAAGATGGATTATTGCTCAGGTGCCTGTAAGCAGAACATTCTCGATTTCGTCAAATCCCACAATAAATTCGCGCCTTATTATGGGGGGATTGCGCTGGTATGGCTGCTTCTTTTCTTGGCCATTCCCTTCGCTATGAAAGCTATAACCGGTAATCCAAAATATATATCTGTAGGCTCACCAGCTATGATAGCTCTGATGGGAGTAATACTAGTTATATTTCCCTTGGGCTTATCTAATACCAAGTACTACGAGCGGTTGGGAATTAAGCTTACCACCCTTTTTATTCGCCTGACCGGATTATTGATGGTCTTTACCGGGATTAACATGATATGGACAGCGGTTTAATGATCCGTATGCGACAAGGAAGCCTTTTCTTTCTTGTCGCACTTCCATTTTTGCCCCCGAGCATCTTCTTATCCCCGTTCACCGGTATCTCCGCACCTTAGTCCTTCAAGTCTAAAAATATTTTCGCTAATTTGGGATCAAACTGGGTCCCTGCACATCTTTCTATTTCGCCCAACGCCACTTCTTGGCTCACTGCTTTTTGATATGGCCGCCCATTCAGCATAACATCATGAGTATCCGCAATAGCTATTATGCGAGATATCAGTGGTATATTTTCTCCCCTCAATCCCAAAGGGTACCCTGTACCATCCCATCGCTCATGATGGTTTAATATAGCTTCCGCAATTGGCGCCAGTTCTGGAGAACAAAGAGCAATTCGATAGCCTATCTCCGGATGCTTTTTTATAGATTCCCATTCTTCTGGGGTTAATTTTCCAGGTTTATCGAGAATACTGTTTGGTATCGCTATTTTACCTATATCATGCAGCATCGCTAAGAGCTTCAATTTGTCTAATTCGCTATCCAGCAGCTCAATAGCGTTTCCAATCTTTTGGGCCATCTTCTGCATGCGATGGCAGTGTTCTTTGGTTTCATGACTTCTGGTCCGGAGTGTCTTTTCCAGGGAAATAATAAATGAGCTGCGAGTACTCCTACTTTCCAACAGCTTATTTCGATACATTCTATCCTCGGCTTCTTTGATTACATCCTTGGTGTCCTGGGCCATACAATTTTTAATGGCTAGCCCGAGTGAAAGACTTATCTGTATAGGCAAGTCATCCATATGTTTACAGAGACTTTTTATTTGTTCAACTACTCTTGTCGCCGCTGCTCTATCACATTCAGGCAAAAGGATAATAAATTCGTCTCCTCCCCAGCGAGCAACAATATCTTCTTGGCGACATGCCTTTCTTAATATTTGTGCTACCTTTATCAACAATTTATCACCTTCATGGTGTCCCAAGGCATCATTTATCAGTTTTAACCCATTTACATCTCCCATAATCAAGCTAATAGGTAACTGTCTCTGTGTATCAATGCGTTTTAGTTCCTCTTCAAAAAAGGCCCGGTTATATAGACCCGTTAGTTTATCGTTAAAGCTTAAATATTTTATCTCTTCATCCGCCTTCTTCTGTTCAGTAATGTCTTTAGAGCCACATAGTAGGTGTGGATCCCCTTCCACGTCTATGATCTCTGCCGACAGAAGTCCGGTCATAATTTCTCCATATTTGCTTCGAAACTTAATTTCACGATTGCGAATACTTCCCTGCTCCTTAATTTCTTCTATTATCTCATCACGTTCTTCAGGGACCAACCAAATGCCCAATTCGGTTACAGAGTGTCCAATAACCTCATCTGGCTCATACCCGAATATCTCAAAAAATGCATCGTTTACTTCAACATAATACCCTCCTATTAAATCCGAAATTGTAATTGGGTCGGGATTGCATCGAAAAGCTTTTGAGAATTTCTCTTCTGATAGACGTAAGGAAGCTTCCATATGCTGGCGAGCCAAATTAATGTTTTTGTTATTTATAGCCTTGTCTATTGTGGTACCTAGCATCTTCAGATAATTTCGTTCTACATCTTTAATAAGATAATCGTCTGCTCCGCCTTTTATTGCTTTGACCGCAGTTTCTTCATCGCCGGCTCCGGTTGTTACGATAATGGGTATACCTTTTGTAACCATTTCGTCCAAAATATCAAACAAGGTGCCATCTCCCAAAGAGAAATCACACACCACCATATCAAAATCTTCATTTTCCAGAATATTACGAGCTTGATATATGGAACCTGCTAATATGTATTCGTACGGTAAGTCTTGCTCCTCAACTGTACGCTTGAATGCCATCTGATCTAATAGATCATCCTCTATCAGTAAAACTTTTAATCTGGATTTAGTTTTTATAATTAATGCCCTCCTTATTACCCCGTTTTACCTTATCGCTATGGCATCCAATTTTTCAAAAGTCTTCTCTTTGACAACGTTCCAAGTATCTTTCCTTCTTTAATCCCCAAAAAACATGTTTTAAATAAAAAAATCTATTTGTACATTCATTATTATAACTTTCAAATAGCATTAGCACCAATATATGCTAAAATAATTTTATCCATCATTAAGTGTTTGGGCAATTTTTATCTTAGTTGTTACTGTTATTAAATTACTGGGAGGCTAACTATGAAAATTCTTATCGTCGACGATTCTCGCTTCCATCAAAATTTTGTAGTAAAAATTCTCAATAAATATCTTCCCGAAGGAGAGCTGCTCCTGGCGAACAATGGTATGGAGGGTTTTGAAATGTTTGAAAAAGAAAGGCCCGCTTTTGTACTTACTGACCTCTTAATGCCAGAAAGAAACGGCCAAGATTTGTTGCGCTTGATTAAGGCATGTGATTCCAATGCAAGTGTTATCGTTGTTTCCGCTGATATTCAAAAATCAACCCGCGAAGAAGTAAAACAATTGGGGGCTTTAGCTTTTTTCAACAAGCCCCTGACCAACGAAACTGCAAGTGAATTAATTGCTTTAATTAAGGAGACCTCCCATGCTTAATTCAATGCAAAAAGATGTACTTACTGAGATGATAAATGTATATGTTGGACGGGCAGCCGGACTCCTATCTGAAATGGTGAACCAGAGGATCATTCTTTCTGTTCCCAAAATTGAACTAATCACTGTCTCTTCGGCAGATGAATCCAGCAAGCACTTTCCCCCCATTTTTACTCCGGGACATATAATTTCGTCTTCTATGAGATTCGGACAAAGTTTTGAAGGAAAAGCATTCCTGATATTTCCAGCGGAACAGGCTAAATTGTTAGTTAATGCCTGTTTGGGCGAGGACCTTTTAGTGCAGGTGGATAAAGAAACCTTAGATTTTATTGATACCGACTTTGATGTCTTAAAAGAAATTAGTAATGTAATCCTCAACGCTGTAATTGGTGAATTCGGTAATTTTCTGGATACCAAGCTAGAATACTCACTGCCTGACATTGAATTGATTTATGTTTCAGAATCAGAGCAAAAAATCCTGCTCAAAGAAAATACATATATACTTATCTTACATACTGCTTTTTGGCTGGCTGAAACTCAGGTTAAAGGTGTTATTATGATCGCCTTGAGTATGAACTCGGTTACCTGGCTTATTGAAAAAATTGACACTTTGTTGGAGGATTAGGGATGCACAGAATAGCTGAATTTTCTCTGGACAAAGTTAACCTGGGACTTATTGTCTTAGACAAAGATTTCAACATTATTATATGGAATGCCTGGCTAGTACGTTTAACGGGCAAAAATGGGGACGAAATGATCGGAACAAATATTGTAAAGGAGTATCCCTTGTTCGCAAAAAAATCTTACCTTGATATCCTTCAAGGAGCCTTGTTAAATGGACAGAGTCGGTTTCTTTCCGGTGCGTTGCACAAAATATTCATCCCACCGGCAGAGAATCTTCCACAAAATATACGGCAGAATCTGCTGGTTGAACCCCTTTATGATGGCGATGAAAAATATGTATTACTTCAAATAACCGATATGACCGGCCACTACACTCGAGTGAAACAACTAAAAAACATGATAAAGGAACTTGGACTAGAATACGAGCAAGTCAAAGCCTCTGAAACCATAAGCAGGCACCAGTCTCTACATGATTCACTCACTGGCCTGCCCAATCGGAATTTGTTCATCGACCGTCTGAACAATGTACTCAACCTTGCCAAGCGAAACGGAGAAATGCTCGCCGTAATGTTTTTGGATCTGGATGGTTTTAAGGAGGTTAACGATAACTTTGGTCATCAGGTCGGCGACCAAGTACTGCAAATGACGGCTGAACGTATTAAACTCCTCCTGCGAGATAGTGATACCCTGGCCCGTTTGGGCGGAGATGAATTTGTACTGCTTTTACCGCGGATATCAAGTACCCACGATGCCGCAACCGTTGCCGATAAGATAAGAAGTGTATTTAAACAACCTTTCACCATTTTTGATCATAATATTCTTTTAACCCCAAGTATCGGCATCAGTATCTATCCCGGCGATGGTAATGATGCCCAGTCTTTAATAAAAAATGCTGATATGGCTATGTACACCGTGAAAAGCAAGGGAAAAAATGATTTTAGGTTTTTCCAAGCTGACAAATAACGTCTTTCTGTGGAAAAGTCTCCCGCTAGCAACTAACGGGAGACTTTTTGGTCATTTACCTTGCGCTGTGCAATTCATAATGATCATCTATCTCGTAAGCATTTGCATAAAAGGTAAGATCGGCATTCTTTTCTACCAACCATCTTAAAGCAAATTCACTTTCACAAAGAACTACGATGCGATCATCCTGGTCTGTAACACACAAACTGCTGAGATTGCTAAGCTTACTAGCTTCAATCCGTTTCTCAGAATCTACCCACCGTGCCAGTTGGTAGGGTAGACGCTGCAACCTTATATCTGCCCCATATTCTGCCTTGAGCCGGTAGGTAAACACTTCAAACTGCAATTCCCCAACCACTCCTAAGATTAAGTCTGCTGTCCTGTCTGTGGTGCGAAAAGCCTGGACCGTTCCTTCTTCAACCAATTGATTTACACCCTTTTGAAATTGCTTTGATTTCATCGCATTCAGGTTTATCACTCTGGCAAAATGTTCGGGTGGAAATTGAGGAAGACGTTCAAACTTAAAGCTGCCTTCCGCACACAGTGTATCCCCTATGCGAAAATTACCGGAATCATGTAGTCCGATGATATCCCCCGGATATGCCTCGTCCACAATATCCCGGTCCTGCGCTAGGAACTGCTGGGGTTGAGCCAGTTTGATCTTTTTTCCACTTCTTACATGGTTGACTGCCATACCCCGTTCAAATTTGCCCGAGCATACCCGCAAAAACGCGATTCGATCGCGGTGAGCTGGGTTCATATTAGCCTGTATCTTAAATATGAATCCAGAAAATGCGGTCTTAGCTGGATCTACTGGCCCAATACTGCTCATATGTGCGTGAGGAGCAGGCGCTAGCTGTAAAAATTCGTCTAGAAAGGTCTGCACCCCAAATTTGCTGATAGCACTGCCAAAATAAACCGGCGTGAGTTTTCCCTGGCTGATTTTTTCTTCATCAAAGGGGTCACCAGCAATATCCAGAAGAGTGATATCTTCACAAAGCTTATCATGGAGCGCATCACCCATGACCTCTCGAATGGACGAGTCTTCTACCCCGCGCTCGTCTGGATACACAAAATCCCGCTGCCCATCCTGCCGGTACAGTTCGATTCGATTGTTTTGTCGATCATAGATACCACAAAATTCATCCCCCATACCAATGGGCCAATTCATTGGGCAGGAACGAATCCCGAGTACCCGTTCCAGCTCTTCCAGTAAATCCAGTGGCTCTTTGCCGTAACGATCCATCTTATTGATAAAAGTAAAAATGGGAATGCCTCGTTGGCTGCAAACCTTGAATAACTTAATTGTCTGTGCCTCCACACCTTTGGCTGCGTCAATTAACATCACTGCACTATCAGCCGCCGTTAGGGTTCGATAGGTATCTTCACTGAAATCCTGATGTCCAGGCGTATCCAGGATATTAATTTGCTGACCATTATATTTAAATTGCATGGCACTAGAGGTAACAGATATTCCTCTTTCTTTTTCGATCTGCATCCAGTCCGATGTAGCGAATTTTTGAGCTTTACGTCCCTTCACTTCCCCTGCCATACGAATGGCTCCACCAAAAAGAAGCAGCTTCTCAGTAAGGGTAGTCTTGCCTGCATCGGGATGAGAAATTATTGCAAAAGTACGTCGCCTTTCTACCTGCGACTGAATTTCTTCATATATTGTTGCCACGATTTATAGTCCTTTCTGAAAAACAAAGTATTTGTTAGTATATCATAAATCTTCCGATAAGTTCTACTGTTTAGACTATCCCCTATCCATTTTTATCTCTATAAAGGGTGTAACTGCTTGAGCAGCGGCACATTTTGAGGAACAGTTTAAAATCCTATTTGCGGGGAAAAGCGCAACGAGTCGATATAACTGTTACCGGCATTTTTGTTATCCTCTGCGAAATGAATGAACTAAACGGGTATGTAGGATTACTCACACAAGGGATCGCCCATACTCCATATAATTAATTATCTTATTACTCCTTCCATAATGAGCGACTTATTTAATATCATTATCATACTCGATTTCCATATAACTGTTTCTTAGCTGCTCAGGCGAAAACATCGTGTACCCCCCTAACGTAATAGATTGTCGGGTTTCCAGTTCGGATGATGATGTTCCACATAACTTCTCGATATTTTGCCTCTGAAAAGAACCTGAATTGTATTAGGGTTAACCAGTATCGAAAGGTAGGCATGGGCAATAATCATGGCAGTCATCAAGCCGGCTAAAAAACCATGTATACTCATCACCTTTGCATACCAGGGAGCCATTGGATATTCGCCGTGTTCCATAGCTATGGCTGTCACTAACAAGCCGATGAGGAACAGTAGTATTAGCCAGAAGAAAACCTTCTGGCCAGCATTAAACCGGCCAGCTGGCAAAGAAGGTGATTCTTGAGATAAATAGCCGCCCAAGTTTTTAAACCATATCCAGTCGTAGTTTCTGAATAGAACATACTTAAACCAGGCTATAAGATAGACAATGAATATAAAAAGTAAACCGATCCCCACAAGAGCATGGGGTAGAGCCGGATGCGATTCCTCCCTAGCGTTGAAAGCCAAAACCAACCCACTGCCCACGAGAATAAGAAAGGCGATTATTTTGACCCAGTGAAAAAACAACTCCGCACGGTTAAAGCGCTTTACTACCTCTGAGCCTCCTGTCAAGCTTTCTTGTTTTCTAAAGAAAAAAAAGTGTAGCATACAAAGACATATAGGGCTTATGGCGAAAAACAACCAAACCACTATTTTGTTGTTCGCATATATTTCAGTCATTCCTTTGCCCTCCTTCTTTGTCCTCAAACTGGTGGGGATGCTCCAAAAATAGTTCCCGACCGGCCTTTTTAGCCAACATCAGATGAAGGTTTTGGAGGGTATCCCCGACTTCCAGAATGGGAGGATGTCTGCGGCCTGAAACGTGTATGACCTTGTCGTGAATAATTCCAGCCTCCGTCCTGAACAGGTCGAGCAATTTACAGTAGAGGATTAGATCTTCGGGACTCATCCCCATTTTCATTAGCTTTCCGGCCAGCCTGGCAATGCTAGCATCCAGATCGTCATACCTTTTACCCTCCGTGGAATTGAGTGGGGTCAGAAGTTTAAGTTCTTCAAGACGCTCAATCTCATTCAGGGGAAGGTGTGATTCGATGATCAACTCATATTCCGATATAGATTGTGATGTTTCCTCTGCTGGAGCACTGGCAAAAAGTTTTTCCATAAACTCAAGATGATCGGGGGCAGAGTAATCCGCTCCTTTTCGTCTGGCTTCTAAAATCATCTTAATGACTGCCAGGGGAAGATACCGCTTTTCCTTCAGTTCCCTAATGAGTTGAATATCTTTCATATGCCCAGGTCCGTAGTAAGCCATATTCTTACTGGTTTTAACTGGAGGGGAAAGAATCCCTTCCCGCAAGTAAAAGTGAATGGCTTGCTTTGAGACCCCCGTTATTTTCGCAAGCTCGCTAATCTTCATCAATTTTTCATTATCCATAGACCCACCTCTTTACATAAAGTGTATATCTGTGTATATTAATACTATATACTTATACGTTAAGAAATGCAACTTTAAAACCTTGCTCTACAAAAGCTTCCAATGCGTATTATTAATCATGCAGATTTAGCGTGTAGAGCAGCAGTCGTAAAGCTACAACTAGAGCTCCTTGCAACGCAGAAATGAACATCCCTGGTTACTACTCTTAAAACACCCTGTTCGTCTATGTAGGCATCAGAAGTTATAATTCTCGATGGTAGCTCTTCTTTGTATCTCACAAGCATTTCTCAGTGTTTATCTTTACCCTCGGCTAGTCTCTCCTATTCCAGCTACCCCGGGCCCACTCATAGCACATAATATCAAAAAGGGGGTTCAGCTCAAAGTCTGAAGCCCCTTGGTAATTCGGTAATGGTACCCTTCGGGTACTCCCGATAATCACTTCGTTCATATTTTGATGTTGCGGAGAGGGAGGGATTCGAACCCTCGAGACAGTGATTAGCCGTCTACTTGATTTCCAATTGTGTAAAGCTCATCGCTACTATTTCCCGGAATTGGCGGCTGTACTCATCTATTCTTGATTTGTGACTATCCACTGTTCCAGAGTTATGCAGTGACTCTTATCTATTCTTGGATGGAGTCGCCTATTTCAGCTACTCGATGGCTCCTCAAATAGTGGAGGCGGGGCGACACAATGCTAATGCCATTATAGTAACAATATCGCTGATTTTCTCGGAATCCCAGCAAAATAATTTAGGTATGTTAAAGAAAATCCACCTATTATCAAGAATATTAATATTATGACATTGACAATACAATATCCCTGTTGTTGCTACTCGCAAAGAAAATCAAGTCAAAAAATATAGTTTTTCCCACAAATCAGTAAAATATATAAGTGTTCCTGTAATAAGTTTATTTAAATTCTATCGCTTCTATACTATCATTAAAAGCAGCCAATATATGCGCATTGCGGCCCAATGGATTTGCTAAAAGGAGACGATTATATGGGCAATAGTATCAGGATTGAATCAATCTCTCAATTACATGAGCTTATTGGATATGAAAAACCGAAACATCCTCTAATAACGCTTATTGATCTTACGAAAATAGCCCCGGCAATATCAACGCTTGACCTTCACATTATTACAAATTTTTACACCATCAGCTTAAAAGAAGGAATCAGTTGCAGAAATAAATATGGCCGGCAGTACTACGATTTTCAGGAGGGAAGTCTAACCTTCATGGCACCGGAACAAGAATTACATGTAGACGAAGATAATTCAGAAGCAAAAAACTCCAGTGGCTGGATTCTCTGTTTTCACCCTGACCTGATATACAAAAATTCACTAATCAAGAAGGTGAATCAATATACGTTTTTTTCCTATGATAGCAATGAAGCTCTTCACCTGTCGGATCAGGAAAAAATTAAAATCACAGATATAGTAAATGAGATCAAGAATGAGTTCAGCCAGAATATAGATGTTTTCAGCCAGGATTTAATTATTTCTTACGTTGAATTGCTTCTGAATCACTGCAAACGATTTTACGGACGACAATTTATCACTAGGGCAAAAGTAAACAAGGAAGTTGTCGTTAGGTTTGAAGATTTTCTAAAATACTATTTTGACTCAGCTAAACCAGAATCAGATGGATTGCCAAGTGTCAAATACTGCGCTCTGGAAATGGGCTATTCCCCTAACTATCTAAGTGACTTACTGAAAAAGGAAACAGGGAAAAACACTCAGGAACATATTCATTTTTACATGATTGAAAAGGCCAAAAATATGCTGCTGGATACAGAAAAACCGGTGAACCTAATTGCAGCTGAATTAGGATTTGAGTATCCTCAGCACTTTTCAAAACTTTTCAAAAATAAAACTGGAATGTCACCAATAAAATATAGGAATTGAGGGAGAAGAAAATAATGAATACAAACAAAAGAACCGCAAGGGTTGCAGGGCTACTATATTTAATTGTAGCCATAACTGGTTTTTTCTCACCTTATGTGAGGGGAATAATTATTGTAAACGGAGATGCTTCAGCTACCGCCAATAATATTATGAATTCCGAATGCCTTTTTCGCTTTGGTTTGGTGAGCGATCTGATCATGGTGACAAGCTGGATTTTACTGGTGTTTGCATTATATAAGTTGTTTGAGTCAGTAAACAAAAATTACGGACTGCTGATGATTGCATTTGTTCTAGTTGGCAGCGCAATAACTTGTATCAATGCTCTTAATAAATATGCAGCGCTGCTGGTATTGAATGGTGCCGGCTACTTTACAACATTTGAAACCGGACAGCTACAGGGACTTGCGATGTTGTTTCTCGATTTATGTAAAAGCGGAAATTATATTGCTCATATATTCTTTGGCCTTTGGCTATTCCCGCTGAGTTATTTAGTCATTAAGTCGGGCTTTATTCCCCAAATTCTGGGCGCTCTGTTGGCAGTTGCCGGTTTTGGCTATCTAATCGATTTTTTCACCTTCTTTCTTTTCCCTAATTTTGGTGTGGCTGTTACTCCGTTTACGTTTTGGGGTGAACTGCTGTTACTTCTATGGCTTCTAATCAAAGGGGTGGCGGTACAAAAACCAGCAACAACGGAAGCAGGATGATTGGGAAAAGAAAGGATGGATATTAAATGAAAGCAGGCTCTTATCTTTTTGTATAGGTCTTACCGTCTCTTTAGTAAGTTGCTTTTGGTGTAAGGATATTAAATCAATCATATGTTGATCCAGAATAATTTCTCAATGATTGTGCCGTATTTACTTCTATCACCGACTATTCCTACCTGTTTTGGCTACTCCATTTGTAAAAAATATGAAAAAGGGGTTTCAGCTCTAAGTCTGAAACCCCTTGGTAATTCGTTAATGGCGGAGAGGGAGGGATTCGAACCCTCGAGACAGTGATTAGCCGTCTACTCGATTTCCAATCGAGCGCCTTCAGCCAAGCTCAGCCACCTCTCCTAATAAATATTTAGTTTTCCCTGTTTGCCACCCATGTGACTTTAGTATTTTACCCTAAAACCAGACTAATCGCAAGCATCTAATCTCTGGTGATTTCTCCTTCATTGCTATTAAAGTGGCGGAGAGATAGGGATTCGAACCCTAGAGGCGGGGATTAGCCGCCTACTCGATTTCGAGTCGAGCGCCTTCGACCAACTCGGCCATCTCTCCTAATATCAGCAAAAAATGAAGTTAACAGGCTTGCACATTCTTCTCTTAAAACACCTTCCATGACCTCTACCTGATGATTTAGCCCCGGGTACCTTACCAGGTCTATCACTGACCCGGCTGAACCTGCTTTATCGTCCCTGCACCCATAAACCAGCTTTTTTAGCCGGGTATTTATCATGGCTCCAGCGCACATCGGGCATGGTTCTAAGGTACAATACAAGGTTACGCCATCAAGACGCCACCGATTAAGGTGCTGGGCTGCTCTCTGCATCGCTAATATCTCCGCATGGGCTGTAGCATCCTTGCGCAGCTCTTTTTCATTACGCGCTGATGCAATTATCTCATCCTCGTATACTGCTACCGCACCTATGGGTATTTCGCCTTCAGCGTAAGCCTCTTGGGCCAGTTGCAGGGCAAGTCGCATATATAACTCATCCCTCATGACTGGGAATCACCGCCAAATGGTGCGCCCGAAGGGACTCGAACCCCTGGCACACGGTTTAGGAAACCGTTGCTCTATCCACCTGAGCTACGGGCGCATAATATAATGGGAAAACAAATGTTTTCCCTTCATTAATAATTGATATTCAATTTTGATAAGTGGCGCGCCCGGAGGGATTCGAACCCCCGACCTCCAGGTTCGTAGCCTGTCACTCTATCCAGCTGAGCTACGGGCGCTTGATACTAAGTATTAGAAATACCTCAGATAAAAATATGGCGGAGAGAGAGGGATTCGAACCCTCGATACAGGTATTAGCCGTATACTCGCTTAGCAGGCGAGCGCCTTCAGCCAACTCGGCCATCTCTCCACGATGTGATCTTTTGCATTTCTACTTGCTTAAACTTGAATAATTACTATGGCGGAGGAGGTGGGATTCGAACCCACGGAACCCGCAAAGGTTCAACGGTTTTCAAGACCGCCTCCTTCAACCGCTCGGACACCCCTCCGCGCAGAAGAACGCACGGATTTCCCCAATGCAAAAGCAAGTATAGCACAGCCCCGGGGTTTTTGTCAATAAATCTGGGTTACTTAAAATTTACTTTTCTATTCGTTCAAGGCCCCCCATATAAGGCCTTAAAACTTCGGGAACAAGCACCGAACCGTCCTTCTGCTGATAGTTCTCCAGTATAGCAGCTACAGTTCTGCCTGCCGCTACCCCTGAGCCATTAAGCGTGTGAACATACCGAATCTTCTCTTTAGAACCTGGACGGTAGCGAATATTGGCCCTGCGGGCTTGAAAATCTTCACAGTTGGAACAGGATGATATTTCTTTATACTCGTTATAGCTGGGCATCCATACTTCCAGGTCATATGTTTTGGCAGAAGAAAAACCCATGTCCCCTGAACTAAGCAGTATGACCCGGTAGGGAAGTCCCAATAATTGCAAGACCCGTTCGGCATCAAGGGTAAGCTTTTCCAGCTCATCATAAGAATTCTCTGCCGCCACGATCTTGACCAGTTCTACCTTGTTAAACTGATGCTGACGGATTATTCCTCGGGTATCCCTGCCATGCGAACCAGCTTCGGCCCTAAAACATGCGGTATAGGCGGTCATATACAGCGGTAAATCCCGTTCCTCCAATATTTCTTCTCGATAAAGATTCGTCAGGGGCACCTCGGCAGTGGGAACCATATACATGTCACGCCCCTCAATTTTAAACATGTCATCCGCAAATTTGGGAAGCTGCCCAGTTCCCCTCATACAGTCCGCAGTAACCATAAACGGCGGAAATATTTCCTGATACCCATGCTTGCTATGGGTATCTAAGAAGAAGTTGATAACAGCCCTCTCCAAACGTGCTCCCCAGCCCTTGTATACTGTGAAGCGCGCACCGGAAAGCTTAGCTGCACGTTCAAAATCCAATATGTCCAGATTCGGCCCGATGTCCCAGTGCGCTAGAGGCTCAAAGTCAAATTTTCTAGGTTCTCCCCAGAGCCTCATTTCCTGGTTGCTGCTTTCGTCTTCTCCCACCGGCACTGATTCATGCGGTATATTAGGAATATTAAGCAGGATCTTCTCTATGCCAGACTCAATCAGGTTCAACTTTTCATCCAATTCTTTAATTTCCTGACCTACCAACCGTACTTTCTCCATTAGTTCCGCTGCATCTAGACCCTGCTTTTTCAACTTGCCTACTTCCTGAGAGGCCTGGTTGCGGAATTTTTTGATTTCCTCTACTTGGCCAAGCAAGCTGCGCCTTTGTTCATCTAATTCCAGAAAGTTATCGAGTGCTCCCGGCATATTTCTATTCCGCAAGGCGGCTTCCACCGCATCCGGATTCGCCCGGATCATTTTAGCATCCAACATTTGAAAACCCCCTCCGGTCTTAAAAATGCAGAAGTCTGGGGCGGCCTAGTATTCCGTCCAGTTTCATCAATCTATCCAAGACTTCCTCTTCGACCTTGTTGTCCACATTGACCAGCATGATAGCCTTTTCTCCTTTGTTGAACCGAGCCACCTTCATACCAGCAATATTTACACCTTCATCACCCAGTGCAGTAGCAAATGGTCCTATAATCCTTGGGCGATCCTCATTTTCTACGATTAGCACGTATCCCTCCAATGTGGTTTCGGTTTCATAGCCGTTTATCTCCACCAACAGAGGATCTCTTGCCCTTGACAGGGTTCCTGCCATCTCCATCTCATTCCCATGATTAAATATCTTAATGGAGATAAGGTTTTTGTATCTCTTGGTACTTTTCTCTTCTTTGCTTTCATATATCTTAATTCCACGGTCTTCGGCCATCAGCCGGGCATTTACGTAATTTACCTTTTCCCATAATACCGGCTCCAAAAGCCCTTTCAAAAAACCAATCGTTAATATTTCTGTCTCGTTGATACTAATTGGCCCGCTGTAGGTTATTTCCACCCTGCTGATTGCAGTTTTGGCGAGCTGATAGTAAATGTTTCCCATTTTTTCTGCTAACGTTATATATGGGCGCAGGTAGTTTAATTCTTCTCCCAGCAGCGTCGGCAGGTTAACCACATTGGGTACTATACCTCCCTCAAGAGCTTTTATCACCTGTTCAGCAATATTTTCTCCCACCCTCTTCTGGGCTTCAAAAGTATCCGCCCCTAGATGCGGGGTGCATACCACATTCGAAAACTGGAATAGGGGATTATTTATAGCGGGTTCCTTCTCGTAGACATCCAACCCGGCACTGGCTACCTTGCCACTCTCTAAGCCTTGTAAAAGTGCAGCTTCCTTGACTATTCCTCCCCTGGCACAATTCACTACCCGAACCCCGTCTTTCGCCAGGCTCAAAATATTCTCATTCACCATATGCATGGTTTCTTCATTACGAGGGGTATGAACCGTAATAATATCTGCTTCCTGAATCAATTCTTCTAGGCTAGCTTTCCGCTCAGCTCCATACCTTTCAAAGCGTTCATCGGATATATAGGGATCATAAGCAATTACCTTCATGTTAAACGCGTTTAATCGGGTCGCAACCATAGACCCTATTCTTCCTAAACCTACTATGCCAACAGTTTTTCCATACAATTCGCTTCCTCTGAAGGGCGACCGATCCCAGGTTCCTGACTTGAGCACATCGCTCGCCCAGGCGGTATTCCTGGCGGATGATAGCATAAGGCTTATGGTCTGTTCAGCCGCTGAAATCGTGTTGCTATCCGGAGTATTCGCCACAATAATACCGTAACGGGTGCAGACATCTACATCAATATTATCTACCCCATTTCCCGCTCGGCCCACTACTTTAAGCTTGGTCCCCCTCTTGATTAACTCTTCATTTACCTTGGTAACGCTTCTCACAATTAGAGCATCATATTGGTCTATAATCTCTAGCAAATCCTCCCGAGAAATTCCATCTCGAAAATCAACATCTAGTTCACTCTTAAGTAAAATTAAGCCTTCTTCAGCGATATTCTCGGTTACTATTACTTTCTTTCTTTCCACCTGTCATTCCCCTTTCTTAATCTGCCTTAGCATTTTGCAAAATTTCCTGCGCCTTCTTTACTCCTACTCCTAATTCCAGACTGTGGCCAAATTTAAGTAACGTTATCTCTAGCGCTGCCAATACTGAAATTAAATCCAATTCCCTTACATAACCCAAGTGTCCTAATCTGAATATTACGTTATCAAGGCTTTGCTGCCCTCCTGCCAGAATGATGTTGAACTCTTCCAGCATGTACTTTCGTATCCCGTTAGAGCCAATCCCTGCCGGTGCCAGTACCGAAGTTACCGCACTGGAAGCACAGCCATCCTCGGTAAATAACTGCAAGCCCATGGCATTCAGGCTGACCCTCACCATCTCACGGTATTTAGCGTGCCGAGTCAGGATGTTGTCCAGTCCCTCTTCCAGCATCATCCTTAATGCCTCCTGCAGTCCGTAATAAAGGGATATAGGTGGTGTAACGGCTGTTTGCCCTTTGGCTAAATATTGCAGTCCCAGGCTAACGTCCCAATAATACTTATTGTTTTGGTTCTTTTGCTGTATTTTTAGTGCCCTCTCGTTAAATGCCATGAAACTCAAACCAGGCGGAATCATAAATGCCTTTTGCGATCCACTGATCACCACATCAAGGCCCCACTCATCCATCCTTAGCTCGATAGCGGCTAACCCACTGACAGCATCCACCATAAATAGCGCGGGGTGATCCCCCAAAGCCTCACGTATACTTTTAATGTCGTTAAAGGCACCTGTAGATGTCTCATTGTGAGTAATCAGTACGGCCTTAATTTCCCCGTTTTTATCCTGCTCTATTCGGGCCTTAACCTGCTCGGGATCAGCCCCGGTTCCCCAGGCAAAATCCATCTTTTCCACCTGAGCCCCGAACTGAGCCGCAATCTCCGCAAAACGGTCGCCAAAAACCCCAATAGAAATCGCCAGAACTTTATCCCCGGGCGATATGAAGTTTACCACCGCTGCTTCCAGTCCTCCAGTACCCGAAGCAGGATAAATCAAAAGGTGTTCCTTGGTTCTATAGATTTTTTTCACGCCATCAATAACTTCTTCAAGGATCTCTTTAAATACAGGGCCCCGGTGATTTATCATGGGGCGATCCATTGCCCGTGCTACCCTTTGAGGTATGGGCGTAGGGCCAGGAAGCAATAGATACTGTGCACCTTTCATCGTAGCCAACCCTCCTTAAAAAATAAAGAAAACCCGGCTTGTGCTGAGCTTAGCGACAGCAGAAGCCGTGGTTGCACTTATACTATCCTCCTAATTTTTTATATGTCCTGATAGTATAAAAACCCCTCGCCCCGGCTAGGGACGAGAGGTTATTTCCCGCGTTGCCACCCTTGTTGACGCATATGCGCCCACTTGAAAGTTATAACGGAACCACCGTGACTGCTTTTACAGCCAGCCTCCAGGGTGGATTCAAAACGTGACTATACTGGTTCGCACCGTACACCAGCTCTCTTGAATAGTCCCAGTTTCTACTAATCCCCTTCATCGCTTTTTATCAAAATTTTACTTGTGGTAAATTATATTATACAAAAATGTCTTTTGCAATACAGATATTAGCTCATTTCAAGGAAATAGCTATGTATACTTAAGTCCTCAGTCAGTTCCGGGTGGAAAGCGGTGGCTAGAAGCTTGCCTTCCTGCACCATAACGATTCTTTCTTGGTGGTAAGCCAAGACCCGGGCTTCGCCCCATACCTTGTCTACATAAGGGGCTCTGATAAAGACTCCTCTGCTTCGGCCTAATCCTTCTACCTCAAGTTCAGTTTCAAAACTGTCTACCTGGCGGCCAAAACCATTTCTCCTTACACTAATATCCATCAGGCTAAGGTGTACCTGCTCTATTTCCGCTATTTCCTTGGCCAGAAGAATCATTCCGGCGCAAGTCCCCCATATTGGCATCCCTTCAGCATGCCGAGCTTTTATTTTGTCATCCAGCCCATATGCCTGCATAAGCTTGCCAATGGTAGTACTCTCCCCGCCGGGAATAATTAGCCCCTCAATTTCATCCAGTTCCTGCGCAGTGCGTACCTGCCGAGGGCTTGCACCACACTTGCGCAGAGCGTTTTCATGCTCAATAAATGCTCCCTGCAGAGCTAATATACCTATCCGTTTACCAGCCACGATCCTGCATCCTGTCTTCAGGCTTAATGGTATCAATATTTATTCCCACCATCGCTTCTCCCAGGTCTCGCGATACTTCAGCTATAACTGCTGGATCTTTAAAGTAGGTAGTCGCTGCTACAATAGCTTTGGCTCTTTGAGCTGGATCACCCGATTTAAATATCCCGGACCCTACAAAGATACCATCACAACCCAGCTGCATCATTAAGGCTGCATCCGCCGGCGTAGCAATCCCGCCAGCGGCAAAATTCACTACCGGCAGAGCTTTCAGTCGGGCTACTTCTAATACCAGTTCGTACGGAGCCTGGAGCTCTTTGGCAGCATTCATTAATTCCTCGACCGGCAAATTACTTATCCAGCGAATTTCATCATTAACCTGGCGGATATGTCGAACCGCTTCAATTACGTTACCTGTTCCAGGTTCCCCTTTAGTGCGGATCATAGCTGCTCCTTCACAGATGCGCCGCAGGGCCTCGCCTAGATTACGAGCACCACATACAAATGGTACTTTGAAATCTTTTTTATTCACATGATATTTGTCATCAGCCGGACTGAGCACTTCGCTCTCATCGATGTAGTCAACACCCAGCGATTCTAGTATTTGTGCTTCTACAAAATGCCCTATCCGGCATTTTGCCATTACCGGAATGGTAACCGCTTCCATAATTCGTAAAACTATCGTAGGATCAGCCATACGGGCAATGCCACCGGAAGCCCTTATATCGGCTGGAACTCTTTCTAATGCCATAACGGCACAGGCACCAGCTTCTTCCGCTATCTTAGCCTGCTCCGGGGTGGTTACATCCATGATAACCCCACCTTTTAGCATTTGTGCCAGCCCAGCTTTTACTTTAAATGTCCCAGTTTCTATCATCATCGTTTCCCTCCAAAAAACTATAAATTGACTCTGCTTAACTTTTACCCGGTTTACTCTTCTTTTTCAATCTTAAATCTGGCTACCGCAGCAATTTTATCTTCGTCTGAAGTCCTCATCACTAAGACTCCTCGTGAATACCTTTTCTGAGTAGAAATATCTTCTATCTCAAGCCTTATAATCTGTCCTTCAGTGGTTAAGATAACTATTTCTTCACCCTCGGTTACTACTTTAAATCCTACCACCGGGCCGTTCTTTTTACTTACTGCTATAGTTTTTAACCCTTTGCCGCCCCGGTTTTGTATTTTAAATTCGGTTAGCTTAGTTCTTTTCCCATATCCATTTTCAGTTACTAGAACCGCTTCTGCATCTTCACGATACTTATCAACCCCAACCACAAAATCATTATGGCTCAGATTTATACCTCTAACTCCAGCTGCAGTTCGACCCATAGTCCTTACTTGCTCTTCATCAAACATTATTGATTGGCCATATGAAGTAACCAGTACAACTTTATCCTGACCATCAACCCTTAGTACCCCTACCAGTTCATCATCTTCCGCTAAGTTAATCGCTATAATCCCGGTTTTTCTAATATGGTCAAAGGCGGATAAGGCTACTTTTTTAATCGTTCCTTTTTTCGTAACCATTATTAGATGTCTTTTATCGTCAAAGACTCTTGCCGCAACTATAGTAGATACTTTCTCTTCGGGACGAAGTTCCAATGAATTTACTAGTGCCTGCCCCTTGGCTTGGCGCGAGGACTCAGGTATTTGATAGGCTTTAGCCGCAAATGCCCGGCCTTGATTGGTAAAGAATAGTATATTATTCAATACTCCCGTAACCAGTATATCGTTGGCAAAATCCTCGGCCCGGGTGTTAGTAGAACTTATTCCCTTGCCACCTCTTTTTTGCGATCTATAGGTATCCAAAGGTTGTCTTTTTATATATCCCCGGTGGCTAAGGGTAATAACTACTTCATGATCTTCTATAAAATCCTCTATATCAAAATCATTATTATTGGTAGTTATTTCGGTTCTTCTTTTGTCTCCATACTTGCTTTTTATATCATCCAGATCTTCCTTAATTATAATCAGGACTCTTTCCGGATGGGCCAGAATATCTTCATAGTCGGCTATTTTTAATAATAGCTCCTTAAATTCTTCTTCTAGCTTAGACCTTTCCAGACCAGTCAACTGAGCCAGTCTCATATCTAAAATGGCATTAGCCTGTATCTCAGTCAGTCCAAATCTTTCTATAAGTCCATTACGCGCAGTTTCACGGTCTCTTGAGCTTCTGATTAGCTTGACTATTTCATCAATATTATCTAGGGCAATTAGTAAGCCTTCTAAAATATGTTTGCGTTTATTAGCCAGGTTTAGATCATATACCGTTCTTCTGGTTATTACTTCCTGGCGATGTTCCACATAATAACTCATCATTTCTTTGAGGTTTAATAATTTGGGCTGACCATGAACTATGCTCATCATATTGATGCCGAAAGAGTCTTCCATCTGGGTATGTTTAAAGAGTTTGTTTACTACTACGTTTATATTTACATCCCGACGAACTTCTACAACTACTCTAATACCCTTGCGATCTGACTCATCTCTTAAATCAACTATGCCCTCAATTTTCTTATCCCGGGCTAGTTCAGCTATTTTTTCGACTAGTCGCGCTTTGTTTACCTGATAAGGAATTTCGGTAATTACAATGGCATTTCTGCCGTTTTTTCTTTCCTCTATTTCATAGCGGGATCTTATCTTTATACTGCCACGACCGGTAGCATAGGCCTTTCTTATTCCATTGTTTCCCATAATACCAGCAGTCGGAAAGTCTGGTCCAGGTACACAAAGCATTAACTCGTCCACCGTAATCTCTGGATTGTCTATTAACATTTTTATACCATCCACAACTTCAGATAGATTATGAGGTGGTATATTTGTAGCCATACCTACCGCTATGCCAGCGGAGCCATTTATTAATAAGTTCGGTATACGAGCTGGTAATACTTGAGGTTCTTCTCGGTTGTCATCATAATTAGGCTTCCAATCTACCGTTTCTTTATCAATATCCTTCAGCAATTCCCCAGCAATTTTGGACATTCTTGACTCTGTGTATCTCATTGCTGCCGCTGAATCCCCATCTATGGAACCAAAATTCCCGTGACCATCAACTAGCGGATATCGAGTAGCAAAAACCTGCGCCATTTTAACCATAGTTTGATATATCGCCTGATCACCATGCGGATGGTATTTACCCATGACCTCACCCACTATGTTAGCTGATTTTTTATGAGGCTTTTCATGGGTCATGCCTTGATCATGCAGGGCATATAGTATCCGTCTATGTACTGGTTTTAATCCATCGCGGATGTCCGGCAGAGCCCGAGACACTATAACACTCATGGAGTATTCCAAAAATGATTTTTTTACTTCTTTTTCTATATCCATTGGTTTTATTCTGTTTGTTTCAAAAAGATTATCTTGTCCCAAGTTTGATCACCCCCTTAAATATCCAGGTTAGTTGCATATTTGGCATTGGCATTTATAAATTCGCGACGAGGTTCAACATTATCGCCCATCAAGTCAGAAAATATTTTCTCAGCTTCTATGGCATCCTCAATATTCACCTGCAGCATGGTACGAGTTTCTGCGTTCATAGTAGTAGACCACAATTGTTCCGGGTCCATTTCTCCTAAACCTTTATATCTTTGCGTAGACCATTTCTTATCACTTTGCTGCACAAATTTGTTCATATCCGCATCGTTATAAAAATAATGTACCTCACTAGCTCTTTTTAGCCCATATAGCGGCGGTTGAGCTATATAGATATAACCATTTTCTATTAGCTGGTGCATATACCGATAAAAGAAGGTTAATAGTAAAATCCTAATATGAGACCCATCAACATCAGCATCAGTCATAATAACTAGTTTGTGGTAACGAGCTTTTTTAATGTCAAAATCTTCTCCAATACCAGTGCCCATGGCGGTTATTAAATTTCTTATTTCTTCACTGGAGAGGACCCTGTCCAGCCTGGCTTTTTCTACATTAAGGATTTTACCCCGCAAAGGAAGGATAGCCTGATAGTTTCGGTCTCTGCCCTGTTTAGCAGAACCACCCGCAGAATCTCCTTCAACAATGAATAATTCAGACATGGCTGGATCCCGGTTACTGCAATCCGCTAGCTTTCCCGGTAGTGACGTTGATTCCAAAACGCTTTTACGTCTGGTTAATTCCCGAGCTTTTCTGGCTGCTTCTCGTGCCCGTCGAGCTGAGATAGCTTTTTCTAATATATTTTTGGCTGCTGCGGGATTTTCGTTTAAAAAATCTTCGACATTATCATAAACTGTACTCTCAACTATACCTCTAACATAGGTATTACCTAGTTTAGTCTTGGTTTGCCCTTCAAACTGAGGGTCTTTAACCAAAACAGATATTATTGCCGCCATGCCTTCCCGAATGTCTTCCCCAGCTAGGTTAGCTTCATTTTCCTTTACTATGCCGTTCTTTTTAGCATAGTCATTAATAACCCTGGTTAAAGCGTTTTTAAAACCAGTTTCATGAGTTCCGCCTTCCTGAGTTCGTATGTTGTTGGCAAAAGAATATATATTCTCACTGTAGCCGTCATTGTACTGGACAGCTATTTCTACTACTACATCATCTTTTTTAACATCAAAATAGATCGGCTCTTGGTTTACTACCTCTTTGTTTTTATTAATGTATGCGACAAAATCCTTTAATCCGGAGGAGTTAAATTCCTTTTTAAATGGCTCTTCGTCTCTTTCATCGGTAAATCCGATCAACAAACCTTTGTTTAAAAAGGATAATTCCCTTAAACGCTGTACAATGATATCTCTTTCAAAAACCGTTTCTTCAAAAATTTCCGGATCAGGGATAAAATGTATACTGGTGCCATTTTCCTTAGTATTTCCAATGGTTTTAAGTTCACAAACCGGTTTTCCTTGTTCATAATCTTGTTGGTATGTATGACCATCTCTTTTAACGGTAACAACCATATGTGAAGATAATGCATTTACTACCGATAAACCGACTCCATGTAAACCACCTGAAATAGTATAGCCACTGCCGCCGAATTTTCCACCTGAATGTAAGGTGGTTAAAATAACCTCTATCGCTGGTATCCCCATAAGAGGATGAATATCAACCGGTATACCTCTGCCATTATCGCAAACAGTAACACTATTGTCAGCATGAATGACTGTGTCTATTTTTGTACAGAACCCCCCTACGGATTCATCTATGCTGTTATCTACTATTTCAAAAACTAAGTGGTGTAAGCCTTTGGGTCCGGTTGACCCTATGTACATGCTCGGTCTTTTGCGAACAGCTTCTAAACCCTCTAAAACTTGAATATCAGAGGCATTATAAGCATTATCTGAAGCTTTCAAAATTTATACCTCCTTAGGATAATGACTTGCTCTTTTATAAAGAGTATTGGATGATATGGGTGAACTGTAAATCCGGTCGGTGCAAACAATCAGGGCCTTTCTTTTGTCCTTTTTACTAATATTAATGAGCTTTCTTTCTATTTCGGCTACTTCTATAACATCACGTAAATCTGCAGATATTGGCTCCTCAATATTCAGAATAGCTATGACGTCGACTGCTGATATTACCACATCATTGCCCAAGTGTATATACATTTCTAATTCTCCTTTCGAATCAAACGGCCTTCTTTTATTAAAAAGATGCTTGCTCTATCATCATTATTTTCAAAATCTACCGAGGTAAGAAAAGTCTGAAAATCCGCTTCCTGCAGATGCTTTATGAGCAATGATCTTTTCTTTTCATCTAATTCTGCTAATACTTCATCAAGTAGAAATAGGGGGTAAGAACCTTTTATCTTTTTAAAGGCATACATTTCCGCTAATTTTAGACTTATAGCCAAATTCCTCTGTTGTCCCTGAGATGAGAATGTACGTGCCAGACGACCATCTTGATAAAAATTAAGATCATCAAGGTGCGGTCCTGTCAGTGTCTTCCTACGAAGAACTTCGCTTTTCATATTTTTTTCTATGTTTTTTCTTAAGGCATCCTGTAAAACGGCCACATTAATTTTATCACTATCTATCGCAAAAGAAAGTGCATATCTAATTTTTATATCATTCATTCCACCATTAATTTCCCGAAAAACGGATCGGTTTATATCATCCAATATATTCACAAAATTAATTCGTTGAATAACTAAGCGAATTGCATTTTCGATAAAAACCTCATTAATGACTTCAAAGGCCTTGCCTGTAGTTTGCTCTTTTTTTAGTAATAAATTTCTTTTTTTTAAAATTCCTGCATAGTTATCAAGATTGAAAATATATTCATTCGATAACTGCTTAAGGATGAAATCCAAAAAAGATCTCCTTTTCGATGGAGATCCTTTGACTAAAAATAGATCATCCGGTGTAAAAAGAACAACTCTCAATCTATCGATATGTTTCTGGGAGCTTTTTTTATTATTTATCAAAGCTTTTTTGTAGCCATTTATTTGGTATTGAAGGCTTGCTTCAATGCAACGGTCTGAAATAATATAGTTGCTTTTTATAATATATCCTTCTGCTTCATAATTCAGCAAGTTGCTATCTATAGCATTACGGAACGAATTCCCAGTGGACAATACAAAAATAGCTTCTAATAGATTGGTTTTACCCTGGGCATTATCACCAACCAGAACATTTATACCAGGAGAAGGCTCATATTCTATTCTTTTAAGATTTCGAAAATTTCTTACCTGTAGTTTATTTATTTTCAAATAAAATAGGCACTCTCCCTTAGTTGTTGGTACGCATGGGAACTAATATATATAAGTAGTTCTCCTTTTCGGGATTTTTAATCATAGCTGCGCTCATAGAGCCCGATAATTTGATATTTACTTTATCACATTCTGCATCGAAAACCTTGATTGCTTCTAAGAAATAATGGGTGTTAAAGGCTATTTTTATTTCCTTTTCTCCTTCAATTTCAATATCTTCAATTACTTCGGATATCTCTCCCATACTTTCTGAAAAAGAATTTAAAATAGCATCATTTTCTTGCAATGATAGTTGGACATGTTGAATTTTAAATTTATCGTCTGTAGGCATTATTTTAGCTCTTTCAAGGCTAGAGGCCAGTATACTAGTCTTAATATTAAAATTAGTGCTGAAAGAACCAGGAATTACTGTTTCATAGTTAGGGTACTGACCATCTATTAAGCGAGATAGTAGAATAAAATCGTCTTTATAGAAAATAACATTGTTTTCTGAAAGACCAATATTTATAGTCTCTGGACTATCATCTAAGAATCTAAGTAATTCGTTTACGGTTCTCATAGGAATAACAAAATTAAAGGGTTCTATTTCCTTTTGTTCCAAAGTATAAGAGTAATAAGCTAATCTATGAGTATCAGAAGCTACTATTTTTATTATTCCACCAGCTAATATATCAAATAGAACTCCAGTAAAAACCTGGCGGAAATGATTTGCGGCCGCTGCAAAAGCAGTCTTTTTAAGACTTTCTTTAAGAATTTTTTGAGGAATTGAAAACTTAAATTCCATTTTATTAAGAGGTAATTCTGGATAGTCATGATCTCTATATATATTTATCTTACCTGAGGAACGTCCATAACTAATGTTAAGTCTGGAATTTTCTTTACTCAAATCAAAAGATATTAATGTGTCGGGAAGAAGTTTAATAAAATCGGCAAAGTAATTAGCATTTACCAGTACTACACCTTCTTCTAATATATCTAAGTTGGAGGTGGAAGAATGTATACCTATTTCCATATCTGTTGCCGTCATAGTTAAGCCTTTATCATGGGATACTTTAATAAGTAAACCAGAAAGGACCGGGATCGTATTTTTATTGGATGCTGCTCGATGAACCAGAGTGGTAAGGGCTGATATTTCTTTTTTTTCGATATTAAACTTCATGGGTCTTGCCTCCGCTCTTTTTATTTAATTATTAATAAACAGACCGCCGTAATAGTAGTAGTAGTGTGTATAATGTGTAAAAGGATCGCTAACGCTCAGTCCGTATATGCTGAAGCCTGTCGACAAAGCTGTTGGTAAAAAGCTCTTTTTATTGCTTTAGTTGGGGTCTAGTTGTTTACGCAGTTTTTCCAGAGTTGCCATTAATTCTTGGCTTTCAAGTTTCTCCTTTTCTATTTTGTCTACTGAGTGCATTACAGTAGTATGATCTCTTCCGCCAAATTGGTCACCGATCAGAGGAAAAGAAGCATCTGTCAGTTTTCGACACAGAAACATAGCAATTTGACGAGGGTATACCAGCTGTTTGTTTCTTTTTTTAGAGAGTAATTCGGTTAAATTTAGACCATAGAATTTGCAGACTTCTTTTTGAATGCATTCTATGGTTATTTTTTTAGGTCGGGGAGGCGGTAAAATATCTTTTAATGCTTCGGTGGCAGTTTCCATATTTAGAGGGCGCTTATTAATGGTGGCAAAGGCTACTAATCGAACTAGAGCGCCTTCTAATTCCCGTATATTATTATCTATATAATTAGCTATGTAATCCAATACATCATAAGGAACATTTAAATCTTCATTTTGTGCCTTTTTCCGCAGGATAGCGATGCGGGTTTCCAGGTCGGGGATCTGAATATCGGTTATTAATCCCCATTCAAAACGAGAGCGCAGGCGATCCTCTAAAGTAGGTATATTGCGAGGCGGCCGATCACTGGAGATTACCACCTGTTTATTGGCTTCGTATAAAGTGTTGAAAGTATGAAAAAATTCTTCCTGGGTTCTTTCTTTGCCAGCTAGGAACTGGATATCGTCTATTAAAAGAACGTCAATATTTCTATATTTGTTACGGAAAGCGGGAGTAGAATCGTCCTTAATGGCAGAGATTAGTTCATTGGTAAACTGCTCGGAAGAGACATACTTCACCGAAAAAGAAGGATTGTTAGCCAGTATTCGATGGGCGATAGCATGCATTAGATGGGTTTTACCCAGTCCCACCCCTCCATATATAAAAAGAGGGTTATAGGCACGTGCAGGAGCCTCACCCACTGCATAGCAGGCAGCGTGGGCAAAGCGGTTGCTGTTACCTACCACAAAGGTGTTAAATGTGTATTTAGAGTTAAGGGGAGAGATATACCCATCCTTTTCCACAATCGGCTCAGTTATAAGGATCAAAGATATATTCTGTTTACTCAGATCCCTAAAGTTATTTTGGAGGGCTTCCAGGTAACGAGATTCAATCCATTCCAGAGTAAGCGTATTGGGAACCATAATATAGAGTTTATCGTGACGAAAAGTGTTATAGGTAACCTGGGGAAACCAGATATCAAAACTGGTGGCGCCAATTTCATTGCGAAAGGATTGTAAAACCTTGTCCCATATGGCTGCATAGTCAAAATCTACGGACATTAATAAAGCCTCCTGTATGTTTGTGGAAAAGTAATCTCGTCCAGAAAAACTGCTTGTGTATATCTGGACAAGGAGTAAGGGGCTATAAAGAAATAAACGAGTCATTCGCTCCGGTTTTTTTCGTAGCGCATACTTCGTGCTGCCTTTTTTTTCCTTGAAAGTCCCTAGAATAGGCGAAAATATGCGCGGTTTATATTCTTATAGCTAAAGATATAGTATAATACTAGCAGATTTGAAACATAATTAGAAGTATTTAGAGGGATAGAGATTCTTGACATAGAGTGTGTTTTAAAAATATAATTATTAAGCGTTGGAAAAATTAAGGGAGGCTACTGGAGAATGAAAAGAACTTATCAACCAAAGAAAAGACAGAGATCGAGAGTCCACGGATTTAGAAAGAGGATGGCGAGTGCCGGGGGAAGAAAAGTACTGTCTATGCGCAGACAAAAGGGAAGGAAGAAACTCTCTGCATAGGTCGTGTGAACGGCCTATTATTTTACCTTTTAGAAGGGCTTCTTATGTTAGATAAAAAAAGGCGAATAAACAGAGGCAAGGAATACGGATATTTATATAAAAACGGCAGAAGAATAACCGGTAAGTATATAATAGTATTCATAAAAGAAAATAACCTAATGAACAATCGGTTTGGGATAGTAACTTCAAAAAAAATTGGTAATGCAGTGATTAGGAATCGAGCTAAAAGGCAGATTCGAGAAGTGATAAGGAAAAACCTGCAGCTTATTCGACCTGGCTATAATATGGTAATAATAGCCAGGTTTAATATAAAAGAAGTTATCTTTGATTTGATTGAAAAGGATTATTTAAGGATTATGAAAAAGGCCAGCTTGTATTGAAAAGGGTTTTTATTTTAATGATAAGAGCTTATCAAAAATTAAGTTTTGGCAGAAGACCGGTCTGTCGGTTCTATCCATCTTGTTCCCATTATTCTATTGAAGCCCTACAGAAATATGGGGTGATTAAAGGAGGATGGCTGTCAGTGAAGAGAATTAGCCGATGTCATCCATTTCATCCCGGAGGATATGACCCGCTTCCCTGAACGTTAAGGGTTTACTTAATAAGGAGGTGACACCTGCTGCCGGAGTTTAAGTTTCGGAGGGCAGGGTTATAATTTGTGGCATACTTTTGTGCAATGGTTTTCTGATGTAATTAACCTGATGTATGGGTTCACGGCTCAAATAGGATGGCCTAGTTATGGCTTAGCCATAATATTTATGACTATTGCTATTAAATTGGTGATGTTCCCGCTTACCCAAAAACAGATGAAATCCATGCGCGCCATGCAAGAAATTCAACCAAAAACCAAGTATATCCAGCAAAAATACAAAGATGATGCCCAGTTAATGCAGAAGAAAACGATGGAGTTGTATAAGGAGCACGGGGTGAATCCATTAGGAGGGTGTCTGCCATTATTAATTCAGATGCCGATATTCTTTGCTTTTTATCAATCGCTATTTAATTTTCAATATGTAGATGCCGCCAACATAGGTTTTTTATGGATTCCAGACATAAGCAAACCGGATCCGCTTTTTATCCTAGCGATACTTGCGGCAGTCACAACCTTCCTGCAGCAGAAGATTTCCATGGTGGAGAGTAATGACCCCACCCAGAAAGCTATGCTGTATTTTATGCCGGTGATGATGGCTTGGATAGCGCTCAAGATGCCGGCTGGTTTGCCGCTATACTGGGCGGTTTTTAACATCCTGGGAATTTTGCAGCAACTATATGTAAATAAGATGCATAACAGTGCTAAGCTTGATACCGGGACAGGAATACAGGTAGATGTGCAGGAAATGCAAACCGGGCTTGATCACCAGGATGATGATGAGGTGGTAGCACGGAGGGACAAAGGAGGAAATGAAAAGAATGCAGGGGCAAACAATCGAAAAAAAGGGAAAAAGCGTTGATGAAGCCGTAAAAGCAGCGCTGGATGAGTTGGGTTGCAACATTGAGGATGTTACAGTAGAAATAGTGGAAGAACCCAGCAAACGACTACTGGGCTTCATGGGGAACAAACCGGCTATTGTAAAGGTATCGCTTCGGGAAAAGCCAGAGACAGAGGCTCGCAAGCTAGTAGAAACTCTGTTGCATGAGATGAAAATCGATTACCAGATCGAAAGAGTTGAGTGGAAAAATGGAATAGCGAGAATTAATATTATTGGTAAAGATATGGGACTACTGATTGGTCGTAAAGGTGAGACATTGAATGCCTTGCAATTTATTGCTGGACTCATGCTTAATCGTAAACGGGAAGAAAAGATTCGTATAGTACTTGATGTAGAGGATTATCGCAAGAAACGGGAACAATCATTGGAATCGCTGGCGTTAAGGCTATCTGATAAGGTCAAAGAGACTCAGAAAAATGTAATAATGCGACCGATGAGTTCACAGGAGAGAAGGATAGTACATACGGTTCTTCAGGAAGACCCGGTGTTGGTCACCTATTCTATGGGGGAAGAGCCTAACCGCAAAGTTGTAATCGCATTAAAGAAATAGTATTAAAGAGGCCCTGAGGGGCCTTTTTTGATGCCAAAATGGTGGAAATAAGCACTAGTGTATCTGTAGTTGTATTTTGGTAAGATAGAGAAAAAGTCTTGGCTAGAAAATAAGGAAATTATTTGGTGAGCCCCAATTATTTTTGCGACAGGAGAAAAGGATGTTAAAAGAGGATATTGTAGCCCTGTCTACTCCCCCAGGCGAGGGTGGAATAGGGATAATAAGAATGAGCGGGAATGGGATCATCGATAAGATAAGCAAAATATTTTTGCCCATTACCGAAAAAGAACTTGGTCAGCGGAAAGGATTTACCCTTAACCTAGGCTGGATAATGGATGAAGATGGCGGTAAAATAGATGAAGTCCTTCTGGGCATAATGAGGGCTCCGCACAGCTATACTGGGGATGATGTGGTCGAAATTAACTGCCACGGGGGAAGCATGCCGGTACGTCGCTGTCTGCAAAGGTGCATCGACGTAGGGATGCGACTGGCCGAACCAGGCGAATTTACCAAACGGGCCTTTTTGAATGGACGGTTGGATTTAAGCCAGGCTGAAGCGGTTATTGATGTGATAAGAGCGAAGACAGACCGAGGATTAAAGCTGGCATTACAACAACTGGAAGGTAGAAATCATTTTGTTGCGGAGATAGAGGACAGCCTGCTAAGGCTTAATGCTATGTTGGAGGCTAGTCTGGATTTCCCTGAAGAAGTTGGTGATTTAGATTATTTGGAGGCCTATTCTATTCTGCTTCAGATTAAAGAGCGTATGGATCGACTGATCGTAGCCGGTCAAAGAAGTGAAATATATCGGGATGGGCTGAAGGTAGTCATCTGTGGTAAACCTAATGTAGGTAAATCCAGCCTGCTAAATGCCTTGGTTAGGAAGGAAAAAGCCATAGTTACGGAGATACCGGGAACGACCAGGGATGTGGTAGAAGAGTTTATAAATGTGCGTGGTATCCCGGTGAAGATTATGGATACAGCTGGTATACGTTTAACCGAAGATGTTGTAGAAAAGATCGGGGTGGAAAAATCCAAAGAGGTAATGGATCAGGCCGATTTGCTTATTTTTGTGTTAGATGTGGAGGCAGGCATTGGTAAAGAGGATATGGATATATATCAGGACATTGATCGAAAGCGGCTCATTGTACTGGTCAATAAAGAAGATTTAGACAAAAAGAACATTGCTCCCGGGGAAATAGAAGCACTATTCCCAGGGGTAAAGGTGATTAGGGCATCCGTTAAAAACGATATTGGCGTGGAAGAGCTAGAGGAAGCTGTTGAGGCAGTGGTTCTGCAAGGGGTCCTCCCCGGCGATGGGTTGGAAACAATGATTAACCTGCGCCAGAAGAATGCTCTTATACGAAGCCAGGGGCAGGTGGAGAACGCTTTGCAGACATTAAGGGAGGTACCCCTGGATTGTTTAGGGGTTGATATATGGGGAGCCCTGGAAAGCTTAGGAGAGATAAGCGGTAAAACCCTGAAAGACGAAGTTATAGACCGAATTTTTCACGATTTTTGTATAGGTAAGTAGGAGGTAGTAATGATTTACGAAGCGGGTAAATATGATGTCGTGGTTATAGGTGCTGGCCATGCCGGTTGTGAGGCGGCTTTGGCGGCAGCACGCATGGGCTGCTCCACTCTTATGGTAACCTTGAGTGTTGAAAACATCGCCCTAATGCCATGTAATCCATCTATTGGAGGTCCGGCCAAAGCACAGTTGGTAAGGGAAATAGATGCACTGGGTGGAGAAATGGCAATCAACATAGACAAGTCCAGTATTCAGATGCGCTTAATTAATACTGGAAAAGGCCCAGCGGTGCAGGCTTTGCGTGCTCAGGCCGATAAACACGAGTACGGAAGGGAAATGATTAAAACCATCCTGGGACAGGAGCGATTGCACCTGTTAATGGCAGAGGTGGAAGAGATAGAAGCCGAAGGTGCTAGGGTGAGAGCTATTATTACCCGAACCGGAGCACGCTATGAATGTCAGACGGTAGTCATTACCTCAGGGACATATCTCAAAGGGCGTATTATTGCGGGAGAGGTCATGTATGATGGAGGGCCGGGGAACCAGTTTCCAGCGGTAAAGCTCTCCGACAGTTTGAGGGCTATGGGTATAAGGCTGGGCCGGTTTAAAACAGGCACTCCTCCCCGCATTGACCGAAAAACCGTTGATTTTTCTAAGACCGTTGAGATGCCCGGAGATGAACAACCTTGGAGATTTTCATATATTAGTCCCCCGCCAGTTAGGAAACAACTTTCTTGCTGGTTAACCCATTCTACCCCTGAGACCCATCGTATAGTTATGGACAATATACATAGAGCGCCTCTTTTTACCGGCGTCATCAAAGGCAAAGGGCCACGCTACTGCCCTTCATTTGAGGATAAAGTAGTACGTTTTGCCCACAAGTCCCAGCACCAGCTATTTATTGAACCTGAGGGGCGAGACACTGATGAGATGTATGTGCAGGGACTAAATACCAGTCTTCCGGAAGATGTGCAGGTACAGGTTTTGCACAGTATTCCCGGTATGGAAGAGGTGCGCATGATAAGAACGGGTTATGCTATTGAATATGATTATGTGATTCCTTCTCAGGCTAAACTAAGCCTTGAGAGCAAGGTAGTGGAAGGCCTTTTTACTGCCGGGCAAATAAATGGGACTTCAGGATATGAAGAGGCAGCGGCACAAGGACTTATAGCGGGGATTAATGCGGCTTTGTGGGTTCAGAAACGGGAGCCTCTAATACTAAAACGCAGTGAAGCCTATATAGGAGTGATGATTGATGACCTAGTTACCAAGGAAGCGGATGAACCCTATCGACTATTGACGTCCCGAGCTGAGTACCGACTCCTATTGCGGCAGGATAACGCTGATCTCCGTTTGACGGAGAAAGGAAGGCAGATTGGTCTGGTGGATGAGCATAGATGGAGCTTGTTTGAAGCGAAAAAGAAAAGGTTGGAAGCTGGTACTCAATTTTTACAGAAGACAACCTTCACCCCAGCGGATTCGGAAGTGGAAAAATACCTGACCAGCAAGGAAACGGCCCCGTTGCGCGACCGAACATCCCTCTGGGAGATGTTACGCAGGACAGAAGTAAAAATAGAGGACTATGTCGAACAGGGGTGGATACAGGAAAACCAACCGGAGATACTGGAACAAATGGAGATACAGGCCAAATATGAAGGCTATATTAATAAGCAGCAGGAACAGGTACTACGATTTGAAAAAATGGAGAGCAAGCAGATTCCAGAGGATATCAATTATGATGAGGTTTACAGCTTATCCAACGAAGCCGTGCAGAAATTGAAGGAAATCCGACCCCAGTCCATAGGCCATGCTTCCAGGATTTCAGGGGTCACCCCGGCTGATATAAATATTTTACTAATTAATTTAGAAAAAAGAAGGAATTAATTAAAACATATGGAAATATATGTAAAGCGCTTTATTCAATTGCTATTCAAGGAAAATGAGAAGCAAAACCTGGTAAGCCGTAAAGCCGGGCCGGAGGAAATTGAGCAACATGTGCAGGACAGCCTGCAGCTATTAGAATGGGTGCCATTAGTTGATCTAGACGTCATTGACATTGGAACTGGAGCCGGATTTCCAGGACTGATTTTGGCGATGGCATGTCCCCAAAGCCGATTTACCCTTATTGAGTCCGATCTGAAAAAAAGTGGTTTTTTACAGATGGTAATAGAGGAATTGGGGCTAGAAAATGTTCGAGTTATACGCGAGAGGGCGGAAGTCTTGGGACAGGATCGGCAATACCGGAATAGCTTTGATGTTTGTACCAACCGAGCAGTAGCGGCGATGAATGTGGTCCTAGAATACGGGATTCCTCTGGTGAAACTAGGAGGGAGAGTGTTCTTATGGAAAGGGCGAAATGTTCAGCAGGAAATAATGGAGGCAGAAGGTGCCTTGGAGAAACTGGGGGGAAAGATCGAGACCGTCTATCTGTATAAACTAAGGCAAGAAAGAGATCGGGCGATAGTAGCGGTAGAAAAGGTGGGGCGAACTCCTGACCAATATCCTAGGCGGGTAGGAGCACCGACTAAAAGTCCGCTATAAGAGGGGGGTGCTGGGGTGGTCATGAAACAGTGGGAAAGGCTTTTAGCAAAGGGAAACAAAGGAAAGATTCTGGATATACCTTTGGGGAATATTAGTCGTAATCCTTTTCAGCCTCGCAAGGAATTCAATGACCTCGAATTAAAAGAGCTTGCCAAATCGATTCAAATGTATGGTATCATCCAACCGGTTATTGTAAGAAAAGCTAGAGATGGTTATCAGTTGATTGCTGGTGAAAGGCGATACCGTGCTTGCAGAATGATAGGAAGGCCTACTATTCCAGCGATTGTACAGGAAATGAATGACGAGAAGGCAGCCGCAGTATCACTCATCGAAAATCTGCAACGCAAGGAACTGAACTATTTTGAAGAAGCGGGCGCGTATGCTAGACTGCTTCATGAGTTTGGCATGACTCAAGAAGAACTGGCCCAGAAGATTGGAAAGAGCCAGTCAGCCATTGCGAACAAGCTACGGCTTCTAAAACTCGCGGAGGAACTGCGTTGCATGATTACAACGGAAACCATAACTGAAAGGCATGCAAGGGCTTTGTTGAAACTGAATTCCGTTGAAATGCAAAAGGAAGTCTTGCGTGCAGTTTATGACAGGGAATTAAATGTCAAGGAAACCGAAGATATGGTAGAAAGGCTCCGCCACAACAATATTCCTCAAGAAGTGAAAAACGAGGACCGTGGACAATGCGTTTCTTTGATAATCAGAGATGCTCGGATTTTTTTAAATACCATAAAAGAAACAGTGAGCCGAGCAAAAAAATCAGGAGTCAACATGTTTATGGCCGAAAATGATGGAGAGGAGGAATATGAGATTGTCATAAGAGTGCCCAAGGTCAGAAGACACAGTAGGGTATTGGCCAAAGGGTAGCCTAGGAGGTGAGAGAAAAAAGGAACCATTTCAAAAGCAGGAGGCGAACCCTCTTGCTTTTTTATTAAAAAAATCATGGTGCAACCGAAAAAACGATGGATTGCCAAAACCTTTTGTGCTACTTTAAGTATTCAAGGAAGGAATATGGGAGTATGAAATAGAAATAGAATAGTGACCCGGTTTTATTAGGAGGTCTTTTGGGGAAGAAAGGTGGACAAGGGATGGCAAGGACAATTGCGGTTACCAACCAGAAGGGGGGAGTGGGAAAAACCACTACGTCCATTAATTTGGCTACCTTTATAGCTATGGAAGGCTATAAAGTACTCCTGGTGGATTGCGACCCGCAGGGTAATGCTACCAGCGGGCTGGGGATTAACCGCAAACGGCTCAAATACTGCATGTATGATTTACTTATAGAGGGGCTTGAGTTCCGGCAGGTGATGACCCATACAAAAATAGATCGATTGGACTTAATACCATCAACGATCCAGTTGGCTGGAGCAGAGGTAGAACTGGCATCCCGCCCAGATAGGGAGCAGGTTCTCGCCCGAGGACTGGAGACGGTAAAGGATTATTATGACTACATATTTCTGGATTGTCCTCCGTCACTGGGCTTGCTAACGGTTAATGCTTTGACAGTCAGTGATTCGGTTTTAATTCCTCTTCAATGCGAATACTATGCGTTGGAGGGACTAAGCCAGCTTGTTGACACGGTTCAGCTGATTAGAAAACGGTTAAACCCGAAATTGAAAATAGAAGGAATACTTTTCACCATGTTTGATGGTCGTACTAATCTTTCCATACAGGTAGTCGATGAGGTAAAAAAGCATTTTCGCAGGGAGGTTTACCAGACCATCATACCTCGAAATGTAAGGCTAAGTGAAGCGCCCAGTCACGGTAAACCGATCGCATTATATGACCCTCGCTCCAAGGGAGCAGAAGTTTATAGAGATTTAGCCAAGGAGGTGTTGAAACGTGGGGAGGAAAGAACGCGGGCTAGGTAGAGGCCTTGAGGCATTGCTATCGACCACGGAGTTTGATTCGGCACAAGTTATGGAACTGGAATTGGAGCTGATTATTCCTCAGGATGACCAGCCTCGCAAAAGCTTTGACGAGGAATCTCTGCGAGAATTGGCCAACTCAATTAGAGAACATGGCATACTTCAACCAGTCTTGGTGAGACCTATCGGAGAGTTTTACGAAATAATTGCTGGCGAAAGGCGCTGGCGGGCGGCAGAGATGGCAGGACTGCAGCTTATACCGGCGCTGGTTAAGGAAATGGAGGACGTTGAGGCAGCGGAGATTTCTTTAGTTGAGAACATACAACGCGATGATTTGTCCGCGATTGAAGAGGCTAGGGCCTATAAAAATATGGTAGAACAATATAACTATACTCAGGAATTTATTGCAGAAAGAATTGGTAAAAGCCGGGCGTACGTCACCAATACGATGCGGCTGTTAAGCTTGAGGCCCGAGATTATTGAAATGATAGATCGAAAACAAATTACGCCCGGTCATGCCCGGGCATTGCTGGCATTGAGCAGTCCCCAAGAGCAGCTTCTGGCAGCAAACGATATTATAAAGAGCAAGTTGTCAGTTCGACAGACTGAGCAAAAAGTAAAAGAAGGCAAAGCAAACCGGATCCAAGAGAAGGGGAAAAGCGCCGACCTGCTAGAACTGGAAGATCGGCTGCAAAGGCACTTTGGAACCCGGGCGGAAATAAATGGCCAGCGACGGGGCGGAAAAATTGAAATAGTTTATTACAACGAAGAGGACTTAGATCGAATTTTGGAACTGCTAGGCCTATAGGGTAGTATTTAGGGGGGAAACCCCCTTTATTTTTTGTCCAAAACGTTTCACGTGAAACATAGTAGCTTAGAGTACGCAGTTAATGAATTATGCGCACAATACAAGGCTAGAATATGAAAACGGAGAATCCGTGCATCACCAATCTCCCGGCACCATACTGCGCATCATATTTGTAATGTGCAGCAGTAGTTTTATAGTACAATAGCTATATATGGTTAAATATGTTAACTCCTCAGTGATAAGAAAGGAATAAATCTTATGAATAATAACTGGAAATCCTTTAATTTTCTAACCTCTATTATTCTATGCTTAACGGCTATTCTGACGATATTATGTACATGGAGTCCACTGTTATTAACAATTTATAATTATATTAATACCACCCCTCTAAATAACGGCTATATGGTACCTACAAGAGTAGTTGGTGTAAATTATCCAGTTGTTTCTTTATGGTGGTTAGGCATTTCCTTTTTTATTTTTATTTTTATATTATTTTCACGGAGAAGGAAGGCTACTTCCTGTTCATTTTGGATAAATGGCATATCTATGTCCATAATTCTATCCCACCTTATCATGTGGATTTTTATGATATTCCCTTTTAATTGAGTATTTAATTTTGACTGAATCTAAAACGTACCTGCGTAGTTTCAACAAACTGCGCAGGTAATCGCCTTGAGATCATTTACCATATAATGAAAAACATTTGCAATGACAATTATAACTTGGAGTCTCGAGTTGATAACGTACAATTAGAGATCTTTTCCTATAAATAGGTTAATAAAATAAAAATGACAAAAAGGTTATAGATCAGAAAAAACCCAAATGTTTCACGTGAAACATTTGGGTTTCAATTTCGTTAGGAAAGGGCTATTCCGGAGATCGGAAAGCTAAGGCGTTAATTACTGAGTAGACTTCCAGTAGAGGAAGATTATGTCGAAGAGCAATGGCGTGGCAATCCTCGTATTCCGGTTTGGCGCGCATTCCGCCCATGGGAAGATGGGCAATCTTTACTCGAACAGGGCCCCAGGGGGTATCCACAGGGCGTTCTGAGCGCGAAGCTATATAACGCTTTTGCAAGCGATAGCGTACTCCTAGAGAACCGGATTCCTGTATAAGCAGTTGAGATAGTTTCTCCGAACTATCTGGGCGGGTAATTATAGTTATCAGGGTGCCGGGGCGGTTCTTTTTCATATATATTGGGGAGGTAAAAAAATCTAAGACATCAGGATGAGAGCCAAACACGTGATATAAGTGAGAAAAAATCTCGGGGTTAAGGTCATCTACCTCGGTTTCTAAAACTGCAACCGCTTCGCCGGGCTCGGAAGGGGTAATGAACTCACCTCTGATTAAGCGTAAAAGATTGGGGACCTTATCTTTCCTTTCATTAGTTCCTGCTCCGTAGGCAACGCGATGAGGAATGAACGGATGCGGAGCGAGCAAAGGGGAGGCAATAGAAGTAATGAGCGCTGCACCAGTGGGCGTAACTAGTTCCATGCCGACATTGGAAAAAACACAGGGAAAACCGGACAATAATAAGGCAGTGGCCGGAGCCGGCAGGGGATAACGACCATGGCTAATATCCACGAACCCGTCCGACCAGGGAAGAGCTGAAGAATAGATGTCATCAATTCCGAGAGAATTTAGGCATAAAAAGGTGCCGACGATATCTACAATGGTATCAACCGCCCCAATTTCATGAAAGTGAATATTAGCGGGGCTTACGTCGTGAACGGCACCTTCTGCTGCAGCCAATTTATTAAAAACATTTAATGAATTGCTTTTAATCTCCGAAGATAGATTGCTGGCACCAATAATCTCTGCGATATCTGCCAAGTGTCGAATAGGGGCAGAACCGGTGGCATCTACATTGAAGGAGGTGCAACGGATTCCCTTAACGACTTTTTGATTGTAAGACAGGTTGGCGACAATGGGGAGACTTGAAAGTGCAATTTGCAAATCCTCAAAAGAAGCCCCACAATCTAGAAGCGCAGCTATTATCATATCACCAGAAACTCCAGAAAAACAGTCGAAATACAAAAAACTCATAAATACCTCCACAAACCGACAGATTTTAATGACTAGTTGAAGTTTTACAAAGCGTTTAAATCTTGTTATTATTACAAACACAAGATAACTCGTAGACTAAGGGCTGAATTTCATCCATTATACTACAACAATTAGGGATGAGGATGACAATGAAATTTAATAATAAAAAAAGAAAAAAGAGCCTGCCGGTTACGTTTATGATTATACCGGACATTAATAATAAACCTTTCAACTACAGTATGACCAGGAGAAGGATCGCCGGAACGTTGGGAATTGTGGCTGGTTTCGTTCTAGTCTTCTTTATCTTGGCTTATTCACACCTAATAGGGCTAAATGACATAAGGAACGTGCAAAGCATTAAACAGGAAAGCCAGGAGAAAGCATCAACAATTAAACAAATGAACCAAGAGATAAATGAAATGAAAATTCAGCAGGAAGAGGTGGAGCGTAAACAACAGGAAATTAAAAAGCTTATGGGTGTTGAGCAGCAAACTATCGACAATCCCAATCCTTCGCGAGGAGGACAGGGGGGAGAGGATCGGGAGATTGGGGAAAATGAAGAAGCCAAGTCTTTTATTCTGATTCAGGACATTAAAACCAATCTTGCTCGGGAAGAGAAAGAGCTGGATGATATGTTAGCTCAGGTAAAAAATGATCAGGCTTATTTCAGAGCGCTTCCCAACCAATGGCCGGTAAATGGGGAGATAAGCTCCGACTATGGTGTGCGTAAATCGCCTTGGAGTAGACAGGAGACCTTTCACGAAGGCATTGATATTAAAAGCTCGGTGGGCACCGACATAGTAGCAGCTGCAGATGGTGAAGTTGTATATTCGGGCTGGATGGCGGTTTACGGTAAGGCAGTAGTCATTAAACATGGCAACGGATTAGAAAGCAAATATGGTCATACCTCTGCGTTATTAGTTAATAAGGGTGATAAGGTGAAAAAGGGTGACGTGATTGCTCGGGTGGGGACAACTGGGATGAGTACCGGGCCACACTTGCATTTTTCTATCGAGAAAAAAGGGCAACTCTTGGACCCGATGATTTACTTGCCCTGAGACAAACAAAGAGAGTATGTGAACTGGAATTTATTCGAATAGGAGTGCTGGGTATGTGGAAGAAAGATCAGCGTAATGATAATATAAAAAGTTTTATTGCTGAAGGAGTGGTGATTAGAGGGCAGATTCAGTCAAAAGGGTCGCTGCGGCTGGATGGAAGCATAGACGGAGGTATGGATGTACAGGGCGATCTGATTATTGGAGCAAGTGGCATACTAAAAGGAGAGGTAAAGGCGGTAAACATAATCCTGGCCGGAAAGCTGGAGGGTAATTTAGTGGCGAGCGGGAAATTAGAAATTGCCAGCACCGGGAAGATAAAGGGAGACGTACAGTGTAGTGTTTTTACCATCGAAGAAGGTGGTATTTTGGACGGAAACAGCAAAATGTCCGGGAACAAAGCCGAAAGCGAAGCAGTAAAAAGCTGGGAAAAAAAGAAAGCCTGAGCACGAACAGGCGGAAAAATGTGACGGAACAAAAAAGAGGGGTCTCCTGATAGGTTAAATCGTGTCAGGAGACCCTTTTCTGTCTGTAAAAGAAGAGAAAGCTCCTAAGTTGCGATAGACGAAGACGCCGGTTTCCAATTATTGGCAAGAGCCAAGTAACGACTTCTATCGCTGTCATATTGCAAATGCGCAAGATATAGGCTTCGGGCGATTAAATCAGCCATTTTATAGACTACATAGAGACGGGTATTTTGCAAAACCATCTGTTCTAGGAAGCCTCCCACATTAACCACGGCAGATATATGAAAATCTCCTACCTCGGGAAGCACTTTTTTCAAAGCAGTTCCTGGTTTTAGTCCACCTGGTTTGATATTGATATAACCGATGCGATCGGTGTTACCTAGGCTGGCATCCACGGCAACTACTAGTGGATTTTTGTGCTGGAGAGCAATTTCTTCCAGAACGCTATCTAGGTTGGCGGCGTGAGAAGGTTTTTCTAAGGTTCCAAATAGATTGATCGTTGGGATCATTGCTTGCAGGCGGGTACCTACCAGGGGGCCCAGGCAATCACCAGTAGCTCGATCCGTTCCGATACAAAGATAAACAATATCCCGCTTAAAGCCGAAATTCATGTCTGTCATAAGCTTATAAATCCCATTTTCCAGACGATTCAAACAAGTTGGGTCTTCATAATGATAGGAGAACTTTTCGCCAGCTTTCTTGACGATAGAAATATCCATCCAATATCCTCCCGAATATAAATATTTACCATTATTGTTGCCACTGGGAAAATTTTTATGCGGTATTTCTGACCGGGGCGAATATTTATTAAGGAAGTGTAGTTTTTGAGGTGGGGTGGATAGAATAAAATATCGATTAATGCTAATTATGGGATACCTGGGAGCAGTTATAGGGGCGGGTTTTGCCTCGGGACAGGAAATAGTACAGTTTTTTGTAACATACGGAAGCTACGGGATAAAAGGGGCATTAATGGCGACCATTCTTTTCGCTGCCTGCGGGGGGTTGTTGCTGTATTTGGCTCATAGGCAAAGAGTAGCTAATTACCAGGATATGCTGGGATATTTGTTGGGCCATAAGATGGGCAGGGTAGTTGACTTCCTGCTGGCGATCTTTCTATTCCTGGGTATCAGCACCATGTTATCGGCAAGTGGAGCAGTATTTTATGAACACCTATACCTCTCAAAGAACCTGGGTGTTTTCCTAGCCTATGGTTTGATTGTAATTCTGCTGGTAGCCGGGAAAAAGGGACTAATCCTTTCATATAATATACTGGTACCGGTTAAAATAGTCCTATTATTAATTATATCAGGGTATGCCGCCTTCTTTGTAGAAGGGAGTCACCTGGAAGCCTATACCGTCTCCCTGGGCGTCGAGGAAGCCTGGAATTGGATGCTGGCCAGCATATTGTATGTTGCCTATAATTTTGCCTTGGCCATGGTGGTATTGACCGAGTATCAGACCATTACTAACAGGCGCAACGGAATTGTTGGCGCAGCCTTGGGCGGGCTGATTCTGGGAGTCTTGGTCATTATGAATTATCTCTCTTTAAGTAAATTCCTGCCAACCGTATTACATTATGAAGTGCCAATGTTGTACGTTGCAGGCCACATAAGCCTAACAGCCAAACACATATATACGCTGGTTCTTTGGTTGGGGATTCTTACAACCGCAATTGCCAATGCTTACGGCTTTGCTCAACGTTTTTCCCGATTCACAGGATTGAGCTATGGCGTATGCCTAGTTTTATGTATGACAATGGCATTGCCACTGTCCATGCAGAGCTTTTCCAGTTTGGTTACCAAAATATACCCCCTTTTTGGAGTCTTAGGGGTATCAATCATAGCCGCATTACTATATAGGGCTGTAAAAGAAATGGGAGGAGAGTTATACTATAGGGGGCGATCAAGGAATAAATAAGGCAGAATACTCCGAGGATTTTTCGCGCTAGACAAGGCGTCAAAGCGCAGTCATACTGAACGTATTCCAAGCTTTGACAACGAAGTATAGCGTGAAAAAGACCGGAGTAAATGACTAGTTTATTTCTTGATCGTCCCTATAATAATCCAATTATTTAGCAGGGGCAAGGAGGTCTAAGGTGATGAATCTCAGAAATATTCCCGCAATAGATGAAATACTAGCGCTGCCGCGAATCGAAGATTTGCTGAAACTATATAATCGGGACTTCATTATGAGAATCTTAAGGCAGGCGGTTGAGGAGAGCAGGCAGGAATTACGTCTGACCGGTGGAGACTACAGTAAAGAAAATCTGACCGAAAAGATTATGGATCGTTTGGAGATATTGTTAGAAAAAGCAAGCCAAGGAACCTTGCAAAAGGTCATCAATGGAACAGGAGTAGTACTACATACTAACTTAGGGAGAGCTCCTTTGAGTAACCGAGCTCTAGGCTACCTTAACGATATGGGAAGAAACTATAACAATTTGGAAATTAATCTGGAAAGCGGAGAAAGAGGTTCTAGATATCGTCATGTGGAAGAGCTCTTGATTACCCTGACTGGCGCAGAGGCAGGTTTGGTGGTTAATAATAATGCTGCGGCCGTTCTACTAGGACTGACGAGCTTGGCCCGAAACAAAGAGGTAATTGTATCGCGTGGACAGCTTATTGAAATTGGAGGAGCATTCAGAATTCCCGAGGTTATGAAAGAGAGCGGGGCGCGTCTGGTAGAGGTAGGAACCACCAACAAAACCTATCTATCCGATTATGCAGAGGCCATAACGGAGAACACGGCACTGCTTTTTTCTGCCCATACCTCCAACTATAAAATAGTAGGATTTACCGAAGAGGTAATGCTGGGCGAACTGGTTAAATTGGGACAGGAGCGCAAAATACCGGTTATGCATGACCTGGGAAGCGGGATACTGACAGATCTGCGAGAATGGGGACTGAAAGATGAGCCCACCGTTCGTGAGAGCGTGGAGAGCGGTGCGGATATTATTAGTTTCAGCGGGGACAAGCTTCTAGGTGGCCCCCAGGCGGGCATTATTGTGGGCCAGAAGAAATACATTGCTGCCATGAAGAAAAACCAACTAACCCGCGCGCTGCGTGTGGATAAACTTATCATAGCAGCTCTGGAAGGAACGCTATTGGAATATCTGAGTGGTAATCCTCTGGAAAATATACCGGTGCTTAAAATGCTCACCATCTCGCCAGAAGAATTACAGGAACAGGCGGAAAAACTAAGAGCGGAAATTTGTTCGAAGCAAGGGACCATGCGGGAAATTGAGGCGATAAGCGTTATCAAAACAGAGGATATGATAGGAGGAGGAGCCTACCCTACGCACAAAATTCCTGGCTATGGGGTACAAATAGCCTTCAAAAACAATCAACTGGAAAAGCTGTCTAAACAGTTAAGGGGAATGAACCCGGCGTTGCTTATCCGCAAACAAGAAGACAAAATGCTTATCAGTGTGCGTACTTTGCTCGAAGGAGATGCTAGAATCCTGGTTGAATTGATAGAAATGGGGCTGCTTAGAGCAGGAGAAGAACAGGGACCGGGAGGAAAGCTATGAAGAGGCTTATCATTGGGACAGCCGGACATATAGATCACGGTAAGACTACTCTGGTAAAAAGACTGACTGGAATAGAGACAGATCGACTCAAGGAGGAGAAGCAAAGAGGAATATCCATTGAACTGGGCTTTGCCCCGTTCAACCTGCCGGGGGGACAAAAGGCTGCTATCGTAGATGTGCCCGGACATGAACGCTTTATACGCCATATGTTGGCCGGCGCATTTGGAATTGATATGGTCTTGTTTACTATCGCGGCTGATGAGGGCGTAATGCCACAAACTCGCGAACATGCGGATATCATTGAAATGTTGGGGGTTGATAAAGGCATAGTAGTTATTACCAAAATGGATATGGTAGATGAAGAATGGCTCATGCTAGTAGAAGACGAGATAAGAGAATACATTGATGATACGATATTAAAGGGTTGTCCGATAGTGGCAGTTTCAGCGGTCACCGGCGAAGGTATTCCTGAATTGCTGCAAACAATTGAGGAAGTAGCATCAACGGTGGTAGAGAAGCCGATAGTGGGACAGGCTCGTTTGCCTATTGATCGGGTATTTACCATAGCGGGTTTTGGGACGGTGGTAACCGGTACCCTGTGGTCGGGGCAGATTCATGTTGGAGATATCCTGGAATTGATGCCAACCCAGAAAATGGTTAAGGTGCGAACCCTGCATGTACATAATGAAAAAGTGACTACAGCGTTTGCTGGGCAAAGGGTAGCGGTAAACCTGCAGGGAATAGAGGTCAGCGAGATTAAAAGAGGCTATTTGGTGGCCAGCCGGGGATATCTGGTCCCCAGCTATCGGGTGGATACAAAATTAAGGCTCTTGGGCAGCAGCTCACGCACGCTAAAAAACTGGAATCGAATCAGGTTTCACCTTGGAACCGACGAGACATTAGGAAGAGTAGTACTTCTTGATCGGGATGAACTGGTCCCTGGTGAGGAAGCATATGTGCAGATTGTTATGGAAAAACCGGTGGTAGCTTACAAAGGAGACCCTTTTGTAATACGCTATTATTCACCAGTTGATACCATTGGTGGGGGGAGCATTATAGACCCTAATGCTCCTCATCAGAAAAGATTTAAGGAAGAAGTCTTAAATGACCTGGCAGTAAAAGAAGAAGGTAGTCTTTATGATGTGGTATTACATGAATTGGAGAATACCCAGGAACCCCTTAGTGTAGGGGAGCTAGCGAAGAGAACGGGTAGCTCAGACCAAGCGATTATCGAAGAAATCAATCAGCTGCTAGAAGATGAAAAGATTGTGGATATTAGTGGGAAAGGGAGCTATTATCTGAGTAGTCAGGGGTTAGAATTGATTTATGAACATATTGCCAATACCATTAGCCGTTATCAGGAAAAATACCCGCTGCGGTCAGGTTATCCCAAAGAGGACATGAGAAGTCGTTCGTTTAGCAAAATAACCCCCCGGGTATTCAATGCCATGATTAAATATTTTGAAGACGAGGGAAGGATTATTAATAAAACCAACTTAGTAAGCTTACCTGGCTACCGGCCAACACTTGGGGAAAAAGAACAACAACTTATTGTTAAGATCAGGAGTCTTATGAAAGAGGCCCTATTTGCCCCCCCAGGCATGGAAGAAATAAGTGCAGTCTGTAACTTACCGGAGGTAGGTTTAAATGAAATCATTGCTTATTTAACCGAGCAGGGAGAATTAGTTAAAATAAACGAAAGTATATATTTTTCAATAGCCGCGATAGAAAGAGGGAAAGACCTATTAAACGAATACTTCACCCGGGAGAAGGAGCTTACTCTGGCCACAGCAAGAGATATTTTTGATACTTCTCGCAAGTACGCACTACCATTGATAGAATACTATGATAGAACGCATTTTACCCGCAGGGTCGGAGATATAAGAGTAAAATATAACCCGAGTCGTGAAAAGAGTACAGGAGAGGTGGTAAATTAGTGCTGCAAGTAAAAGAGATTGACGTTTACTGCGGCGCGATTCATGCTCTCAAGAAAATATCCATAGAAGGAGATAAACCATTCCGGGGACTATATATAATTGACAGCCATGAGAAACTTGGAATATAATCAGTTAGCAATATTCTGGAGGCGGATCGGTCCTGGTGGGCCGCCTGGACTTCAAATCCAGTTTGCGCCGTAGTGACCCTGCGGCGGGTGAGTTCGATTCTCACACGCTTCCGCCAAATTTAGACAATAAGCAAATTAATAGTTAGGGATTATTCTTATAGCGATAAATCCAGCAATCTGAAAAGCCAAAGTGGGGATTTTTTTATCAAAGGCCAGGTCATCATATAATTACCATTTAAGACAACGGGACATTAATAAAAATAGACAGGATATATACCTCCTTAAACTAAGGGGGTCTTTTTATATCATTGTTGCCCCCTTAAATGACTTGCTCCCTTCGAAAACATAACTAGAAGCATACAAAAAGGGCCGGCGAACACCTCTTCGACGTATTCGCTCCAGGAAGCCATTTTAAGGCCATTTACCATTCGCCGGTACTTATGGTATTGCCGCTGCCATTTTCAGCGCTCACAAAGCCCCTTTTTCAGCACATATGGAAGAGAGTAGCATTCAGATATGATCATTAGAATTAATGGCAGTTTCTAGAAATATGTCTGTTGATATATATGCTAGGTGAGAATAAAATGAACGATGGGTATTAGTATCCAGAATGATGTTACGCAGTAATATAATAAGGGAGATTATAAATGCAATTAGCATTTCGATATGATACGGTTGTTGTTCAGTTTGAGGTTATCTTTAGGAAGCGTAAGAGTATGACGATAATTGTTGAGGCTCCAGATAAAGTTATCGCTATTGTACCGATTAGAACTGGCCAGGCAATTATTCTGGAAAAAGTTCAAGCTAAAGCGCCCTGGATTATTAAAAAACTAGAATATTTTAGAAATGTTCAGCAGTTGCATACCCCCAGAGAATTTGCGGACGGCGAATCATTTCTGTACCTGGGCGAGGATTATCAACTGCAAGTCGAGCATGATATTTCTTTAGGAAGACCGGAAGTTAAGTTTAAGCAGGGAAGATTGTGCATCTGTACTCCCACAATAGATAAAATTACGTTAGCAAGTGCTTTAGGGGGCTGGTATCGCCAGAGAGCAAAAGAGATAATACCGGGAAGAGTTAATTATTATCAGTACAAGATTCCGAAGGAGCCCAACCGAATAGTGATTAAGGACCAGAAGAAAAGGTGGGGAAGCTGCAGTTCCAAAGGCAACCTGAATTTCAACTGGAGAATTGTTATGGCCCCGGTAGCCGTAATGGACTATATCGTAGTTCATGAGATGTGCCATTTAGTTCACCTCAACCATTCCAAGGAGTTCTGGAATCTAGTGGCCGAGATTCTTCCCGATTATAAGGATGTGCAAAAATGGTTGAAGATAAATGGAGTTAGGTTAAGTTTATAGACTCAGCCTAACTCCATCATCTTTAACCATTTTTGCTAATAAACTTATGAGCCTTGCGCTTCTTTACTGATTTATTGGTGAAATTATCTGATAAAACGCTGATATTACCGTCAACTTCCAGTATCGCCAGATTTACCTCTTTAATGGTTTCTACTCCGTGTTCTCGAACTGCTGCTTGCAACTCTTCCAAAGAAATCTGAGACTGATCTAAATGCTTTTGAATAATTTCACCATTGTAAACCAGCATCAATGGATTGCCCTGAAGTAATTGGTTGAGAAATCGAGAACGCAAAAGTACTTTTTTCAACAGGTAATTAACCACAAACAATGTAGTTGCAGCAACTAATCCACCAAAAAGGGTGGAATTACTGCCTACCATGGCGTTTTGGACAGCATTACTGATAAGTAGAATAAATACCAGATCAACTACTGATAACTGGGATAATTCTTTCTTGCCGAATAGTCGTATAGCCAAAACAATAAAAAGGTATACGGTTGCGGAACTGATAATTATGGGCAGATAAGTATGGATCATCTGGCTTATTCTTCTTCTATCCAGGGGTCAGAACGTTCCGCCAACCAGGAGGACAATACGGGGAAGACCTTATCTCGGGCAGTTTCCCCCAGAACCAGTCCACCGTGTCCCACCGGGAACTCCAGGTAGGTTTTGTCGTTTCCGCCCAAATAAGTCAGGGCTGCTGCTGTCTGGTGAGGCAGGGCGATATGATCACGGAGTCCTACCAAGGCCAGCAGATTCGCTTTTATTCTTTGAAGTTGAACCCGTTTTCCACGTAAGATTACCTGATTTTTCACTAACTTGTTACCTTGGTAAAAATCTCTTATCCAATCCCGGTAAGCCGCTCCGGGAAAGTTTACATTGTCTTTAGCCCACTTGTTGAGAACTTTCCAGAAATGTACGGACTTATCCTCTTCGATCGTTTTCCACAGGCGGGTATAAGTTCCCAGATAGTTGGCCATAGGATTTAACATCTGGTTTCCCCAGTCAACAAAGCTTTTAGGGATTAGTTCCATGGCATCTGCAATGCGATCCGGATCATAGCCCTGAGCCTTGAGCCATACATCGTAGGTTCCGGCGTTGGTGAAGTCAATCGGAGCCGCCAGGTATACTAAGTTTTTCAAAATAGGTTTATCGAATAGTGCGGCATACATAGTTGACATGGTTCCGCCCATACAGTATCCGATTATACTTACGTCAGGTGACTGTGCGCTGCGGGCGACCCGTTTTACAGAGGGGGCGATATAGTCATAAACAAAGTCAGCATAAGTGAGTTCCCGATCTTCCCATTCAAATTCTCCCCAGTCAAGCATGTATACGTCAAAACCCTCATTGACCAGATGTTCCACCAGGCTAAAACCCGGGGTCAGATCCAAGACATAGGCCTTATTAATCAAGGCATATATTAGCAGGACGGGGGTGCGGTACTTTCTTTCGGTGTTAGCATGGTAATGGTAAAGCTTAGATTTGTTCTTGCGCCATAGCAACTCCTTGGGAGAAAGCCCCGTGGGCGGCTTGTGGTCGTAGGCCAGTACCTCCATCCATCGAGCGGTAGTATGCATCCAGTGTTCACTGGTTTTAGCCAAGGATTCTCCAAGCTGAAAGGCTGAATCCTTATGAAGCATAATGTCATCATCCATTCATAATCAACTCCTCTAGTCTATTCTGTTGGCTTGGTTTTAGGAGTGGGCTTTTGAACCTTAGAGACAGGGGAAGCTGTTTTCTTCTTTTTAGCGTCAAGGTTAGGCAGCTGATTCACATCAGTTAGCTTAGCATCTAGTTTATTAATTAGTATTTCAAGATCGCTCACCCGATGGCTTATGTCCTTCAAGGCAGTCATAGTAGGGGACAAAGCTGTGGACAAAGCTTTGGCTGTCGGTTCCTGCTGCTTAGCTAGTTGTTCTGCAATAAGATTGGTATTATTATCAACGTCGGTTAGCTTTTCCCCGAAGTCTCCTTCCAGACTATCCAGCTTATTTTCAAGAGAAACTACTAGTTCTGCTACCCGAGCCACATCGTGCTTGGAGGCAAAAGGAGAATCCTTCATATAGCTTGATAAATAGTCATTTTGCATTTTCAAGTACTGTAAGTAGCTGTTTAAAATGAAATCTATACCGTTAGCAAATTCGCCGGTATTTACGGATTTCCGTACGGCGGAGCTTAGAGTTTCTTCTGCTGAAAAATACAACTTCTTCCACATTTTGTAGGGGTCGAGCATAGATTTTTGGGGTTGTTTGTTTTCTAATTCTTCTTCCATAACTTACTTCGCCTCCCGAATCTATTTAAGTATAAATATGAAGAATAATAGCAATTATTGCTTGACAATGACCGACTCTACTTTAAAGCCGCCTGCTTTGAAATCATCGACGATGGGTTTGGAATCAGTAGTATTTATTCGCAAGATCATAAGGTGTTCTTCACCTTTAATTTCCATGGTTACCAGGTTTTCTATCTTTACTCCGTATTTACCAAGTATTTGACCAATCTGAACCAGCGCTTCGGGGGTGTCCGCTACTCTAAGGTTGATGCGGGCCCCTTTACGGTTGATGGCCAGTAGATCAAGAAAAGCATCGAAGACATCGGTCTGAGTTATTATACCCAACAGTTTGCCGTTGTCATCCACTACGGGCAGGCCGCCTATTTTGTTATCGCGGAGCAGTTTGGCCGCTTGTTCTACGTAAGCATCCGGGCTGATCGTAATTAGAGATTGATCTTGGGGGAGGATGTCTCGAACTTTTACCTTGTTTAACAATTGTTCCTGTTCGTTGGAGAAATAGCGCGTGGCAATAGATGTACCCCTGAAGTTTAGATCGGGTCTGGATCCGAAATCAGTTCTGGTTAGGATACCAACCAGTTTACCCCTATCCAGAACAGGAAGACGGCTGAGCTTATGCTCGTTCATAAGCCGCCAAGTATCACCGACGCTGGTTTCCGGTGATGTCGTGTAAGGATTTGGAGTCATTCTGTCTTTTACCTTCATAAAATACCCCGCTTTCCTCTTATAATGAAAAGGCAAAAAATCAGTTGTTCATTTTATGCGCCAACACCTAAATAAATGCGGCGAGATTCTACCAGAACAATAAATGAGCAAATGAGCCTTCTTTTCATACTACCATATATTGCTCAAAATTACAGCTGTTACAAAGAGAGGTTTTACGACTAAAATGAGCAAAAAATAGCCCCGGACACTTATTGTCGGGGCATAGTAAATAGGGCTTAAATTATGTCGGTGGATACATCTGGGAAGGTCTGACAACTTCTTTTGGTGAGCTTGAGGAAAGGGTGTGGGCCAGGGACGAATTCCAAACTGGGGCAGCAGGTAGAACAAGGATAGCCTCGCGCAGCTCGCTGATAGCGGCCGTCAGTTCGACTAACTTACCCTCTAACCTAATTAAGAGATAGGTGGATATGGCGATGGGGAAACCAACATTACCGATTACAGTTAAAAGTTCGTTCATGTCTTCCCTCCTTACATACATTATCCCCGGCAGATAGGAGCATCTTATCCGCCGGGGAAAGAAGCATACCCAGGGACATTTCCCCCTTCGGGTACTACTGGTGCTCCCTCCGGGTCGCCAATAATGTTGCTGATGCTCCCTGGGTCGCAATTAAGGTTGATGAATAGCAGGTGTGTCCCCGTACATTACGCCAGGTTCAGATCGCTGCTGTCAGTGCTTACAACCCTGGCACCGACCTTGCCGGTTAGTTGACCACTGGTGCCGGAGAAAATATTTTTGCTGACGATGTCATTCATTGCGGTGTTTACTTCTGCTCCGGTGAGATTAGCACGGGCTTCATATACTCGAATACGGTGAGTTTTGCCCAGTTCGGTAGAAAAATCCATTTCGAGAACCCTCTGTGCTGCCATATTAGCACCTCCTTTCCTTAAATAAACTGCGCATCGCTACGCACTAAAGATTAAGTTAGAAGTTTTCAATTTCCACAGTATCTTTGCGCTGCACAGCGACCAGGCTCTGGTCTTGCAAGCCAGAAATGATCTGGGCCACGGCATAAATGTCGTTGTTAACTGCAGTGGTTTTAACCGCTCCGTACTTGCGGGCTTTGGTCAGAACCTGACCGGAAGCGCCAACTCCATTGTCCATCACTAGCACCAAATCGGTTGCGATGGTAGTTGAACTTAATGCCATATTAGCCACCTCCTTTCTCTTTACTGAAAGCCGACTTTTATCTGACGGCTTCTGAGACTTATTGTATAGAGAGAAGGTGGCAAGGCGAAAACGACGGGATATTAATAAATGGGAATCGGAAAAGCGGAAAAAAGCAAAGCCCGTCTCTTGCCCGACGGAGAAATATAATGTCGGGGCAAGAGCGGGCTGATTTAGTTAAAATAGCTTGATAGTACCTAAGTTTTTAAGGACGGGTTTTCGTCCCTAGAGTTTTCACCAAGGCGAGCGCTGCTTCAGCTCGACTTATGGTATGCTGGGGATCAAAGTTTACCCCGTCACCCCTGATAATGCCCAAACCCCAGGTTAAAGCTGCATACCCCTTCAGGTCAGTGCCGATTGAGGAACTATCCTGATAGGGAAGCTGATAGATTTCCGGTAACTGAGCCAAGTATTCCAGAGCCAGGGAACGCACCATAAGCTGGGACAAGAGTCCTCGGCTTACCGACGAGTCTGGCGAAAGATCTTCCTTAATCCAGCCTAAGACCAGAGAGCGTTTTATGACATCCTGGTCAGAAAGATTCCTGGTGTTGTCAATACCGCTTGCAGTATCTAGCATGGCCCGCAGCAGGGTAACCAGCTTGATACTTTCATTAGGGTGAAAGGCATCCTGATATTCACTCATGACGCCAGCCTGACCGAGTAGGGAGATTTCCTTTTCCGCGAAGTTTCCGGCGATATCGTTGAAAACATGGACACCTAAATTCTGTGAAATGGGTTGCCCTTGCTCATTCAGTTTTTCTCCGCTGCGGGCGTCTATCATACTGGAGAGAGGCTGGCCAGGCGGGGTTTGGGGTTGGTATACCAAACTCATCTCCGGCAGGCCCCTTTTAGCCTTGTAATAGGTGGAATAACAGAGGGTAAGGGGAGCTGTCTGCAGGTATAATTCGTTAGCCCTATTTAGCCCCAGAACATTTTGAGCGGATGGGAAATCACTATCGACCCAGTTCAGGTTATAAGCAACTATTTTCTGGCTAGCGCGGTCTACTCGGATATCAGCCCCATTGCCAGGGAAACTTATCCCATTTACTATCCGCAGGTAATTAACGTTCCAGGTGCTCTGGTCAGCACCAGGGAAAATCTTGATCGCATTCTCCCGGTCAGAGCTTCTTGCATCCAATTTTAACTGGGGAAAACGTTGGGCTTGCACCTTTTTTAAAAAATCATTGGCTAAAGTCTGAGCAGCCTCTTGACTCATGGTGCTTACGGAATCGTTAGCTGGAGGTAACTCCAGGTTAAAGCCAAGCAAGTCACCAGTTTGAGCATTTACTTTCCCATATATGCTGAGCGGCTGGGTCGATGAAGTTGGTGAGGGAAGGCTGGATGCTGGCGACGGGGCCGAAGACCAGCTTAGATTCCACATACGCTGACTCGGATCACGCCAATCCTGTTCCAGGTTAGCCGACTGTAAACGCAGGTTATTAGGAATAGCCACCCATTTCTTAATCGCATCGGCAGCAGCCTCCTGGCTTATTAGTCCTGATGTTTGGTCGATTTCAGCTTTTTCCTGGGGGCTTAAGGGAAGTTTTGGTATTGTGGATGCGGTCTTGGCTTGATCCATCACGTACATTCCACCGCCACCGCCACCGCTGAACCATTGGTTGGCTTCAGGCACAATAGGTTTTCCAGTGAGAGCATCAATTGCTCCATTGGAAGGATGATCAACTCTGTATACCAGAAGAGGAGATTGCTTTTGCCGGGCAGCCAGTGGCCTCATGTTATTAACCAGCACATACTGCAGCTGTATGATGCCCTCTTGGACGAAGGAATGACGGGCTAGTTCCGAGGAAATGACTCCCGCTGCAGCAGGCATATTCAGATTAGACCAGTTAAGATTGTAACCCAGCACCTGGCCACTATCCGCATTGATCTCCACGTTGGCTCCCTCGCCAAGAACGGGAATATTGTTGACTAGCCGCTGCCAGCGAACTGAATAGTTGGAGCGACCGTAACTGGTTAGAGAAATAACTTGGCTATCGGGAATCAGCGTCATAGAGGAGACTCGGTTTGGAACCAGCCGCTGCAAAAGATCGATACCAATCTTTTGTGCCTGGGGCAGTGAAATTGAGGGTATCCTATTCGGAGGAAGAGTCTCCGGTTTCCAACAGTTCATGGAGATGATTTCACCGGTGCCAGCGTCCACCTGGGCACCAAAGTTGCCGCCGGTATCATCGGGATTACTCCAAATCAGAGACCAGGCGCGTCGATTTTCGGACTCATTAAATCCGGAGTTAAAAATAGTATACTCGGGGGGGACAATAAAGTTTTGTTTCACCGCTTGTATAGCCTGTTCCAGGGGTATGGTTGCTGGGGCAGATGCAAGGGCTGCAGCTGGCAGCAAGGTGAGTAGCATTAGGGAAACAAGTAGCCAGGTTAGAAATTTCTGTCGCCAAGTGTGCAAATCTATCACGCTCCTTATAATATTAAGTGTACAATAGTACGTAATGAGAGGTAAAAACTGTCAGTATATATTTAAATTGCGTAATTATTAATAATTTTGAGCAACCAGAAGAACGTCCCCTGGTTGCTGCTTAATAATAGATAGGGTGATGGCATGGGATTTAACTCGCTCGATTACATAATCATAGCTGTTTTGCTGCTTAGCGGGCTTATTGGCTATAAAAAGGGTTTTATAGCCTCGGTGGGTGGCATTATCAGTACGCTGGTGGGCGTGGGGGTCGCGTTCCTATACCGCAATGATGCTGCCGTTTATCTGCAGGAACATTATGGGGTGGTCAGCTCGCTAGCCACAACGTTGGAAAAGCATATGCCGATTTCGGCCTGGAGTTCGAAACAACCTATTCCGCTAGCCTCTCTGCCGGGTTTAAATGAAGGCCTGGCTTATATTCATCGACAATTTATGGAAATGGCCTACATGCTAGTGGGGGCCTTGTGTTTTTTGTTACTATATATGATAAGCAGCTACCTGATAAAAATGTTATGTGCTATTTTAGAAAAAATGTTTCTTTGGGGTATACTGGGAGGAATGAATCAGGTGGCAGGTGCAGGAACAATAATTACTCAAAACATTATTATAATGGCAGCGCTGCTGGGGGTTCTTAACTCCCCTCTAGGACTAGGCGCTAAAATAGGGATGAACGGCATTTCCCAGGCTGCGGGTTATATTCAAGGTTCTTCTTTAGTACCCTACCTCTTGAAGGTATTTGTCTTTCTTCAGGGAATGATAGCTGGGGGCGTATAGATGAGCCGGGGCTTTGGGAAATTAATAATATGAATATGAAAGGGGACATTAACAATGCAGGAAAACGCCAAAAAAAAGGACCGGAGTTGTTGGCCCGGGCTTGACGAGGAAAAAATAAAGGTAGCTTATAAATTCAACGATGGATATATCGATTTCCTCACTCAGGTCAAAACTGAGAGGGAGGTAACCGAACAAATATGCCGACTAGCTGGAGATAAAGGTTTTAAGGCAATTGAACATATTGATTCGATAAAAGCTGGGGATAAAATTCTTATTACTAGCAAAGGTAAGGTAGCAGCTCTGGCAGTAATAGGCAGCCAGCCCCTGGAAGAGGGGTTTAACTTGGTTGTCTCGCACATAGATTCTCCGCGATTGGATTTAAAAGCCCGGCCTGCATATGAAGCTGATGGCATGGCTTTGTTGAAGACCCATTATTATGGCGGGATTAAGAAATACCAGTGGCCAGCTATGCCATTAGCACTGCATGGGGTAGTGGTGAAGAAAGATGGCAGGGTAATCAAGGTGGTCATAGGGGAGAGTGCGGATGACCCGGTATTTACCATTTCTGACCTCTTGCCGCACCTTGCCAAAGATCAGATGGAAAAGAAAATGTCTGAAGCAATAAATGCGGAAAGCCTGAACGCATTGGTGGGTAGCCGCCCTCAATCAGACTGTGATAATGATCCTATTAAAACGCACATTATGAAGCTGCTTCAAGAGCAATATGACATTGAAGAGGATGATTTGACCAGTGCAGAACTACAACTGGTTCCTGCCTATTCGGCTCGGGAGGTCGGGCTGGATCGAAGCATGGTTGGTGCATATGGTCAGGACGATCGGGTATGTGCATACAGCTCTTTGATGGCCGTATTGGAAGTGGAGCAGCCAATACGTACCGCTCTTTGTCTTTTCGTTGACAAGGAGGAAATAGGCAGCTGCGGGAATACCGGACTGCAATCATTGCTGATCGAAAATATTGTGGCCGAAATCATGCACAAAGCAGGCAACGACAACTACTACAGCCTACGGCAGGCCCTGGCTCTTTCCAGTGCCCTTTCGGCTGATGTAAATGCAGCTGTAGATCCTAATTACCCCGAAGTATTCGAGAAAATGAACTGTAGTTTCCTAGCCCATGGGGTCGTGATAACAAAATACACTGGCTCTCGGGGCAAATCTAGCTCCAATGATGCCAATCCAGAATTTGTCGCTAGAATCCGCCGCCTATTTGACGAGGCCGGGGTAGTTTGGCAGGTAGGGGAGCTGGGGAAGGTAGATATCGGCGGTGGAGGTACAGTCGCCCAGTATATAGCGCATTATGGAATGGAAGTAGTGGACTGCGGGGTGGCTTTGCTGGGGATGCATTCTCCTTTTGAGGTGGCCAGCAAGCTGGATGTTTATATGGCATACCTAGGTTACAAGGCTTTTATGCAGAAGTTTTAATATATGCTAAGCATGAAATAAACGAATCATAGACACATTAGGAGATTCTGCAGGGGGAGGTGATACAGGATGGAAAAGCAAATGAGGCTTACCGAGATGGTTCGGGCTGCCGGCTGAGCAGCTAAGATAGGTCCGGGGACCTTAGAAGAAGTGTTAAAAGGATTTGAGTGGCCACAGGACCCAAATCTCTTGGTGGGAATTGACAGCCGGGATGATGCCGGGGTTTATCGTGTAAATGATGAGTTGGCCCTTATTCAGACTTTGGATTTTTTAACCCCTATGGTGGATGACCCATACATTTTCGGGCAGATAGCAGCCACCAATGCACTTAATGATATTTACGCTATGGGTGGAGAGCCCTTGCTGGCGATGAACATGGTATGTTACCCCCAGTGTGGAGATATGGGCATTTTGAGAAGAATCCTGGAGGGGGGGCTTAGCAAGGTCAAAGAGGCAGGTGCCTTGCTGGTCGGAGGGCATACGGTAGATGATAATGAGCCCAAATACGGGCTTTCAGTTTGTGGTCGGATACACCCGACCAAGGTAATTAGCAATAGCACTGCTCGCCCCGGAGACACCCTGTTTTTAAGCAAACCCCTGGGAAGCAGCATCATTGCTACCGCTATAAAAGCGGAATTGGCATCCCAGCCAGCGATAGATGAGGCCATCCATTGGATGAGCATGTTAAACAAGGATGGCTGTAAAGTGATGCAAGAGGTAGGTGTCAACGCAGCTACTGATGTAACAGGGTTTGGGCTAGTGGGACACCTTTTCGAATTGGCAGTGGCCAGCGATGTAGAGGTTGAATTGAACTGTGAGCAGATTTGTTTTATGCAGGGAGCGCTGGAATATGCCAGCCTAGGTTTGATACCTGGGGGAGCCTATACTAATCGGGAGTACTTGGCCGACAAAGTGGAATATCGTGAGGAACTCGATCCTACGTTACGAGATCTGCTGTTTTCGCCTGAAACTGCAGGTGGCTTGCTTATGGCTGTAGATCAGAGCAAAGAGGCCTCGTTGCAGAAGGCAATGAAAGACCAGGGTTGCGCATGTTATAAAATCGGACAGGTGCTTCGCGCAGGGTTCAAACCCATTAAGATTAACCGGTGATAAGAAAATAGGGGGAAGTATGGAGAGAAAAGTCTTTACTCTAGGGGATATCGTAAGGATGAAAAAGCAGCATCCTTGTGGTAGTCATGACTGGGAAGTGGTTCGTATGGGGATGGATATAAAAATAAAATGCCAGGGCTGCGGTCGATTGGTAATGCTTGCTCGCAGCGAATTTGAGAAGAAAATGGTTCGGGTTGTGGAAAAATGAATCAGCAATAACACTATGATGTTCTGGCGCATATAATGTAGCAGGACAATTAGACTGTGGCCGAGGAGAGTGGAAAAGGTGCTTAAAATTGTATCCGAGAAGCAATTCTGTACCGGGGATCTAGTTACCGTGAAAAATTCCCGGAAAGACGAGCGTTTCTGCATCATCGGGCTGAAGATAAATGAACAACAGCAACAAGTGGCCGTACTCAAGGCGCTTTTTAATGATACCTTTATTATTGAAAAACCTGTATCTGAATTAAAAAGTCTTTTGATTAAGGGTATACTGTAAACACTTGGTTGCATCACAAGAATAATACTGCTATAATTAACGACAAGTCCCTGCCCCGCACGAAAGGTTCGGGGCCATTACTCGTGTAAACGAGTTTAGTCCAGAGGGAGGAGGTGTGAATATGCGTGCTTATGAGATGATGTTTATCATCAAACCAGATGTGCCCGAAGAAGGAATCGCTGAAGTCAAAGAAAAGCTACACAAGATTATTGATGATTTTGGAGGCGAGTTTGTCGACGAGGTAATAGGCTGGGGCAAGAAGCGCATGGCGTACAAGATAGAAGACTATTCAGAGGGTATCTATTCTTTATGGCATTTTAAAGGTATGCCAGAGACTGTTCTGGAATTGGACAGAATTATAAAGATATCCGATAGTCTGTTACGCCACATTATTATACGTAAAGACGAAAAATAGTATCTGCCAACCGGGGGGGAGCGAAAAATGTTAAACCGCGTTATTCTTATCGGTCGCCTAACACGCGATCCGGAACTAAAATATACGACTAACGGGACAGCGGTAGCTACATTTACCTTGGCCATTAACCGCAAATTCAATAAAGATCAAACGGATTTTATTGATGTGGTAGTATGGAAGGGTCTAGCTGAAAACTGCGCCAATTACTTGGGCAAAGGGAGACTGGCCGCCGTAGAAGGCAGGTTACAGGTACGCACCTATGAAACCAAGGAGGGGCAAAAGCGGAAGGTTGCTGAAGTAGTAGCTGACGATGTACGGTTTCTGGATAAAGGCGGGACAGGTTCTGCTTCGAGCTCTGGGCAACAGGCTAGTGCTCGCAAAGATGACCAGTGGGAAGACTTGGGCCGTGAAGTAAGGCTGGAAGATATTGATATGGTAGATAAAAATGAAGAGGATGAAATACCTTTCTAGATAAGGAGGACGACTACCTTGATGAAGCGGGACAAACGCAAGAAGAGGCGTCAGTGCAATTTCTGTGCTGACAAAGTTGAGGGGATAGATTATAAGGAATTAGTTAAGTTACGCCGCTATGTCACTGAGCGGGGCAAGATACTTCCGCGCAGGATCACCGGCAACTGTGCATTGCACCAACGGCAGTTAACAGTGGCGATAAAAAGGGCTAGAATCATGGCCTTACTACCTTATACATCAGAATAGCAGCAACAGATAAGCCCCCGCTTCGGTGGAGGGCTTATTTTTTTTGAAAACGTTTTATCATCGGGAATTGCAGGGGCTATCAAGAGATGAACTAGGCAGAGGACTCCGTGGATTTTTAGCGCTAGACAAGGCGTCAAAGCGCAGGCATACTGGACGTATTCCAAGCTTTGATAACGAAGTATAGCGCTAAAAAGACCGGAGTAAATGACTAGTTTATTTTTTGATAGTCCCTTGGCTGCAGCCAGGCAGGAAAAACCGACTGTTGTGAAGAACATGATAGGAGGAGGTGTCTTTAGTGAATGTTAAGAAAAAGGAAATGGATATTGCGACCAATCTAAGAATTGTGGAATGGCTTAAGGCGGAGTTGGTTGATACTGTGGGAGTATTGCTAAAGTCGTTGTTAAAGGCGGGAAGCGATGCGACTAGTGATGCGCTGGCCACTATTATTATTATTGTATATATATTAGGGCGTAGGGTAGGAGTAAGTTTTCAAATAATTGACATGAGGGTTAAGCACAAACTGAATACCAGCATTAATGAAACCCATGAAATAGAACAGTGGTACGGTGATTTAAGTCAACTACAGAAATACCTGGAGCGTAAAGAAGATAAAAAGAGGTGATAAATTGCCACGAATTGTATATCTGATTTGCATATCGTCAGGGGCCTGTCTGGTTATGGGCCGTTCGCCATATTTAACTTATATAGCCGCCATAGTTTGGGGAGTATCCCTAGTTATAGGCGGGCACTTTCTTAATGGGAAGAAATTAGCGGTGGTATTTGGGCTCAACCTTTTGCTTTTGTATGGGCTTACTGGAAGCAGCGGCTTATTTTTTACACTAGTTTTTTTGGGGATGCCTTCATTTTTAATGGGTTATATGTTGGGGCGTCAAAAGGGATATTATGAACTCCAGAAGTGGGGGTTTGTATCAGCAGTAATAGCGGTTAGCCTGTTTATCGCCCTAGCTTATTATAATGTCGGCGAGGCACAACTATATGGCATGCAAATGGAAGTTGAAAAATACATGCAGGAAAGCCTGGTTTTGTCTGGGGATTCCAGCATTTTGAAGCTTTATGAAGAACAGGGGATCAGCCGGGAGGAATTGAACAATAGCATAGCGATGGTGGCCCGAGGGTTGGTTATGCATCTGCCAGCTTTTTATTATCTACAGGCCATGCTGACAGTATTAATTATTTTGGAATTAAGTGCCTACATTAGCCGAAAAAAAAGCCTGCCTATCCTAATAAAGAGGCCTTTTAGTGAGGAGATTATGCCATGGCAATTCGCCTGGGGGATTATCGTTGCTTTGTCCTTATGGTTATGGGGAAGAGATGAACTGACAGCTTGGTATTATGTGGGGTCAAACCTCTTGGTCATCTTGGCAACGGTAACAGTGTATTTTGGGCTATCCAGTCTAGCCTACCGCTGGGTAAATATGAACCCGCGAAGTAAAAAATGGATTCTAATAATATTTATAATTCTTAGCTTAGCGTTCACATTGCCCGCCATAATTTTCATTGGTCTTTTAGGGCTATTTGATTCATTATTGGACTATAGAAAACTGCGCAGCAAAAAGGAGGAAACAAGATGAAGGTGATACTGACTCAGGAAGTTAAAAAGTTAGGGCTTAAAGGCCAGGTTTTGGAAGTATCGGATGGTTATGCGCGAAACTTTCTTATCCCCCAAGGGCTTGCAGAGGAAGCTACTAAAACAAAATTAAAGGAAATTCAAGAAAAAGGTGTAAAAGAAGAAAAGAAAAAAAGTAGTGAAAAAGAGAATGCAGAAGCCCTGAAAATGAAGCTACACGGGAAAAAGATAGAGATTAAAGTTAAGGCTGGAGCAGGAGATAAACTCTTCGGGGCGGTTACGGTTAAAGAGATTGCCGATATTTTACAAAAGGAATTTAAGGTATCAATAGATAAAAAGAAGATAGATGTAGGTGAACCAATTAAACACTTGGGCCAATATAAGATCAAATTGAAGATATATCCTTCGGTTCAAGCCGAGGTCATACTAATTGTAGCACCTGAATAATCAGGGAGGAAAAAGAAACATGTTGTACTTGATAAAACAAATGAATCAGAAAGAATCACAGCAAGATAAGGAATTGGATATAGACAAACGAATCACAGACCTTTTTAAACACCTCGATATACTCTACGGAACTCAAGGTTTTATACTCCGAGCCAGCAAACTGGATGCCGTGGATTTAATTAGTTCGGAGCAGTCCCAAGACCGGGTATTGGCGCTGCAGAAGATGCTAGAGGCGGATCCGACTCTCAATGAACTGGCTGCCGGCGAGGAAATAGAGGAGATATTAGACCACCTGGAAGATATGGTGGCAGATAAATATGCCCGGCGAGCAGTGGAAGATAAATTGCAAAAACGGGTTCAAGAGAAAATGGAGGAAAAATACAACGACTATCTGCGAGATATAAAAACTCAGATTGTCAAGGAACAAAGCAATAACCATGAGAATGCGAAAACACTTAAGAAGCTGGGGCAACTGGAAAAGATGGAACGCTGCGGACTAAATGGTTCGGCATTTGATCGTTTAAGGCCAGGAAAGGTAGAGGAGATTATAGGTCAGGAAAAGGCTCTTAGAGCACTGATTTCCAAGCTGAATACCCCATTCCCTCAACACATACTGCTTTACGGGCCACCTGGAGTAGGTAAGACGACGTGTGCCCGCTTGGCGATGGAAATGGTAAGAGGCAAGCAGAACAGCGTTTTTCGGGAGGAAGCACCCTTCGTTGAAGTGGATGGAACTACCTTGAGATGGGATCCGCGGGAATCAACTAATCCTCTGCTGGGTTCGGTACACGATCCTATTTATCAGGGAGCTAGGCGGGAATTAGCCGAGGAGGGCATCCCGGAGCCCAAATTGGGTTTGGTGTCTGACGCTCACGGGGGCATTTTATTTATAGACGAATTTGGCGAGATGGATACCTACTTGCAGAATAAATTGTTAAAGGTATTGGAAGATAAGCGGGTCTTTTTTGAGTCGTCCTATTATGACGCTAATGACGAGAGGGTGCCTCAGTACATAAAAAAAATATTTACCGATGGGGTTCCAGCTGACTTCCTGCTAATCGGGGCGACCACCAGGGCTCAGGAAGAGATAAGTCCTGCCTTTCGCTCTCGGTGCATGGAAATATTTTTCGAACCCCTTACCCCGGAACACATTAAGCAGATCGTAACAAATTCCGCCCACAAACTGGGAATAGATATTGCGCCAGAGCTGGGTGATATCATAAGTGATTACAGCCATGATGGGCGTAGCGCTAATAAGATATTGGTAGATGCTTATGCCTTGGCCAGCAATGAAGGAAAGCTTAGTTTGGGGCGACTAAAGGTTGAGGCCCAGCATGTTTATGAAGCCATTCAGAACAGTCGGATTTCGCCATATATTTTGAGCAAAGGTTCTAATGAAGCTGAGGTAGGTAAAATATTTGGCATTGGGGTATCTGGGCACCTAGGCAGCCTGATCGAACTAGAAGCGATTGCCTTTGCGGTTGAATCAGGAGCTGGGACAATCCGCTTCAACGATACCGCGGGAAGCATGGCTAAAGATTCGGTCATAAATGCAGCCTCGGTTTTTCGCAAGGAGAGAGGCCAAAATCTCAATAACTATGATATTCATATCAATATTGTCGGCGGGGGGAAAGTTGATGGACCATCAGCGGGTGCGGCCATTTATCTGGCGATAAGCAGCGCGGTGCTCAACTGGCCAGTCTGCCAGGATGTAGCAGTAAGTGGAGAAATATCCATCCAGGGAAGGGTTAAGCCGGTGGGAGGCATTTATCAGAAAATATTTGGAGCGAAGCAATCCGGCATTAAGAAGGTAATCATACCAGTGGAAAATATACCCGATATACCTGTCGGGATCAAGGGAATAGAGATAATTCCTGTAAAATACATTCAGGAAGCCTATCAACATGTTTTTATACCCGAGTCACAGAGTGGTAGACGGATCGATTAGTCTTTGGAGGTATTGCACTTCCCGCTATTATTGACACTATATTGCCCTTCTGCTACTATTAATAGGTTGGAAATAAATGAACTTTACTTAGTTATGTTATAACAATAACACGTAATTTCATACATAAAACCAGGGGGTGGATCTATGCCAGCCGTAGTGCTAGTAGGGGCGCAGTGGGGCGACGAAGGTAAGGGCAAAATAACAGATTTTCTGGCCGAAGACGCGGACTGTGTGGTTAGATATCAGGGTGGGAGTAATGCCGGGCATACAGTCGAGTTAGCCAATGAAAAGTTCATGTTGCATTTAATACCGTCGGGAATATTACATGCTGAAAAGCTATGTGTGATAGGCAATGGCGTTGTTGTAGATTTAGGTAAAGTAATTGATGAGATTGAAGGTTTACAGAGGCGCGGAATTGATACCAGCAACTTGCGGATTAGCAGCAGGGCCTCAGTAGTTATGCCTTATCACAAGAAGATTGATGAAATTGAGGATCGTACCAAAAAAATAGGTACCACGAAGAGGGGTATTGGACCTACTTATGCTGATAAAATCAGTAGGGTGGGCTTTAGGATTTGCGATCTTTTACATGAGGAATCCTTCCAGAAAAAATTTGCGGAAGAGGTAGAGTGCAAGAATCGGCTTTTAGAAGCTGTTTATGGTGAACCTGGGTTTGATGCTAAGGAAATGCAAGAACAATTGATGGCTCAAATCGGGATATTGAAAAAATATATTGCTGATACAGCTTACTTGGTGCATAACAGCCTCAGGGCAGGCAAAAATGTTCTTTTTGAAGGCGCTCAGGGTACCTTGTTGGATATTGACCATGGCACCTACCCGTATGTTACTTCGTCTTATCCCACGGCCGGAGGAGCCTGTATAGGATCTGGAATTGGGCCAACGGAGATAGGCAAGGTAATTGGAGTTGCCAAGGCTTACACTACTCGGGTTGGGGAAGGACCTTTTCCCACCGAACTAGTGGATGCTACGGGAGAACTTCTCCGGGAACGGGGAGCGGAATTCGGAACCACCACGGGAAGACCCCGGAGATGCGGATGGCTGGATGCGGTTATTTTACGCTATGCCGCCCGAATAAATGGATTGACAGATTTGGCGATTACCAAGCTGGATGTGCTGGATAACTTCGCTACTCTAAAGATATGTGTTGCTTATCGCTATCAGGGGGAACTCGTATATGAGTTCCCTGATAATATTCATGTACTAGAAGGTTGCGTGCCGGAGTATATTGAAATGCCGGGGTGGAACCAGGATATAAGCCAAATTACTGAATACGGGGATTTGCCACTGGAAGCCCAGGCCTATATTGCCAAAATAGAAGAGCTAAGCGGCGTAAAGCACTCAATGGTGGCAGTGGGGCCAAAAAGAAGCCAGACCATTGTCAGCAACCGGCTTTTTTAGCTGGAAAACGGAAATTGTTTATTGTAAACTTCAAAGAGGGGTTTGCATTAGGATGCGAGCAGAATTTTGGGCGCATAACTCAGCGGGAGAGTGCCACCTTCACACGGTGGAAGTCGTGGGTTCGAAACCCTCTGCGCCCACCATATAAAGTAAGTGATAGCGGGGCTTTTAGGGTCCCGCTATTTTTGTGGGGGAAATAGTGGAGTCACAATTTTCTTCGCTTAATGATATTAACAAAAATATTTACGAGTTCGGGATCAAATTGCGTACCGCTGTTCTGTTCAAGTTCAGATAATGAATTATTCAAGGATAATGGTTCTCGATAAATTCTCTTAACTGTCATAGCAGAAAATGCATCGGTGATTTGAAGAATACGACCTTCAAGTGGGGTATCATTACCAGTCAACTGAAACGGATAACCTAATCCATCCCAGCGTTCATGATGATATTTAATACAATTTATTGCTATAGGGGGTAACTTATAGATTTCAACAATGTTTAAACCATATAATACGTGGTTCTTAACATGCTTGCATTCATTTGTCGTTAGAGCAGTTGGTTTTTGTAAAATGTCAGTGGGGAGGAAAAGTTTACCGATATCATGTAGGCACCCTCCAATATGCAAATCATTTATCTGATCATTTGAAAGCTTAAGTTCTTTAGCAAATGCCATAGAATATTGCGCTGTATTCTTACAATGAAGACAGGTATATTCATCTTTCATTTCTAATATCTTTAGAAGATGCCAGATCCTTTTCCAAATTCTTCCTCTTAGGACATCTGCTTTGTACATCTTTTATATACCTCCCTTAGCATATATTACTAAATACTATGTCTACGATATTTGATGGGTTACACGTGAAATCCTTGACCAGAATGGCCACGGAATAATGGCTTACCAAGAGCGTAAAACCGGTATCTATAATCGCCCTATCTAAATAAAAGGCCCCGCTGATTAATAATTATCAGATGGGCCTTTTATTTTTTTAAATATAGTCACTGATGATTTGATCCAGGTAGTTTTTGTTGTCATTTCACACAAAAACCTCATAGGGTTTATTCATTCGTATTGTAACCCTCTAGGTAAGATTGACATATTTTATTTATAGGTAAATATTTGTGGATAAAAAAGAAAAAGCTGACATGAATTCCAAATTACTATGTAAAGTAAACACGGGGGGTGAGGACCTGAAAAGAAGAGGGTTGACAGTTGATGTTAAAGGAGGAGTAAAAAAATATGAAGTGGTTTTACAACTTAAAGATTAGTACTAAATTACTATCTTCATTTATCTTGGTTACCCTTATTGCTGGAGTAGTTGGATATACCGGTATTGTTAAAATTAAGACAATTACTGAATCAGATACTGCCTTATATGAACAAGAAACTAAATCCCTGGTCGTAATTACTGCGGTTAATGATGCTTTTCAACGTATACGGGTTGATAACAGAGCATTGATTATTACCCAAGAAAGCACTGCCAAGCAAAAGTTGATCGATGATATTTTTAAAATGGATCGCAAAATAGAAGAAAACACGACTCAATTTGAAAAAACCATAACTACTTCCCAGGGTCGGGAAGAATTTAAAAACTTAAGGGAAGCACTAGACAAGTTGGATATTTTTACAGATACCTTTACTAAGCTAAATATGGCAAATAAGGAAGCCGAAGCCATAGCATTTCTTGGTAAAAATGGTCCTCCAATCGTCGAAGTAGTGGACAATTCGCTTTCCAAATTAATTGACATGAAGACCCTCGAGGCTAAGGAAACAGCTGAAAGGAATCAAGCTACGGCATCTGCTGCTATCCGCATCATGATTATTCTAATCAGCGTTGCGGTAATTTTAGCTTTGACCCTGGGGATATTTATTTCTCGTATTATAAGCAGGCCCATACAAACGCTGGCAGAAGCGGCCGATAAGATCTCTCAGGGTGATTTGGATATCAAGTTCGATATTAGCAGTCAAGATGAAATCGGCATGCTGGCAAAATCTTTCTTAATTATGGTCGAGGCTATTAATCTCACAATGGCAGAAGCCTCGATGTTGGCTGAATCGGCTGCAGAAGGTAACCTTGATGTCAGAGCTAACGCATCCAAACATGGAGGGAAGTTTGCTGAAATTGTACAGGGTATTAATAATATACTGGATGGGGTTGTAGCTCCCATGAAGGAAACGATGGCAGTACTGAATGAAATGGCCCAGGGGAATATGTGTACTGGTATCACCAGCGAATTACAGGGAGATTATGCTCAGATCAAGAATGCGGTAAACAATACGCTTAAGGCGTTCAATGAGGTTCTTGGTCAGATTAATGAGGCAGCTGAACAGGTTGCTGCCGGAGCCGGTCAAGTTTCCGTTTCCAGCCAGACATTATCCCAGGCTTCCACCGAACAGGCCAGCTCAGCGGAAGAAATTACGGCAACAATTACCCAGGTGGCTGCCCAGACGAAACAAAACGCAATGAATGCCAATCAGGCCAATGAACTGGCAGTTACAGCCAAAAATAATGCTGCTCAGGGAAATCAAGAAATGCAGGAGATGCTCAAAGCCATGGGGGAAATCAATGAAGCTTCCAATAATATATCAAAAATCATCAAGGTTATTGATGAAATAGCATTCCAGACTAATATCTTGGCTCTAAATGCAGCCGTCGAAGCAGCCCGGGCTGGACAGCACGGCAAAGGATTCGCGGTAGTAGCAGAAGAAGTCAGGAACCTGGCCGCCAGGAGTGCAAATGCAGCAAAAGAAACGACGGGGATGATAGAAGGGTCAATTAAAAAAGTGGCCATGGGAACTAAAATGGCTAATGAAACCGCCGAGGCTCTAAACAAAATTGTGACTGGGATAACTACTGTAGCTGATCTGGTAGCAGATATAGCCAGTGCTTGCAATGAACAAGCTACCGCTATCGCCCAGGTAAATCAGGGAATAGCAGGCGTATCTGAAGTTACCCAGATGAATACTGCCACTGCCCAACAGAGCGCTGCCGCTAGTGAGGAATTGGCCAGCCAGGCTGAAATATTAAAAGACTGGGTAAATAAATTTAAACTGCAAAAAAACAATGATTCATTTCAAAAACTTAATGAAATGAGTCCGGATCTCATCAGGATGATCGAAAACATGGTGGAAAAAAAGAAACCGGCTAAATCTAACAACGATAATAGTGGGAGAAAAGAAACTGCCATTCCTTCCAGGATTAAAATAACACTGGACGAAGGGGATTTCGGAAAATACTAGGATAGTAAAAGGGTAATAGACGAAGACAAAACAGACATTAGAAGAAGTGGTGGGAGATAGTCATATGTGTGAGCATAGTTTGAGTCTATTGCCTATTACATATTCTCAAATAAGGCAGGTGGAAATATGATATCGATATCCACTAAAGAGTTTATACAATTAGCGAATTATATGAGAAGTAATTACGGTATTAATCTAAAAATGGAAAAGAAATATCTAGTAGTAGGACGCTTGCAGAATCTGTTAGCTGAAAAGAAAATGAACAGTTTTACAGACTATTTTGAGTATGTGCTATCTGATAAAACTGGCCAGGCACTTACCATGCTTATTAATAAACTTACGACCAATCATACTTTCTTTATGAGAGAGCGGGAACATTTTGATTATTTTAGAAGTACCGCATTACCCAACTGGGCAAACTCCCAGGCCATAAGCAAAGACCTGCGCACATGGAGTGCAGGCTGCTCAACGGGTGAAGAACCATATACTATAGCCATGATTATAGCCGATTACTTTGGAGATCAAAAAGAAAAATGGGATACTAGAATATTAGCCAGCGATATTTCAGAACAGGCGATTACTTCCGCTGGTGAAGGCATTTATCTAAACGAACAAATGGCCGTTTTGCCTAATAAATGGCAAAGAAACTATTTTGTTAAGATTGATGATGATAGAAGCGAGGTGGTCGATAGGATCAAACAAGAAGTCATATTTCGCAGATGTAATTTAATGAGCGAGGTATTTCCATTTAAGAAGAAGTTTCATGTAATATTCTGCCGGAATGTGATGATTTACTTTGACACCCCAACGAAAAACGAATTGGTAAATAAGTTTTACGAGGCGACAGAATCGGGGGGGTATTTATTTGTCGGCCATGCTGAATCTCTGGACCGGAATGAAACCAGGTACAAGTATATTATACCTGCGGTTTATAGAAAGGAATGAGTGGTCGTGCAGATTAAGAAAAAGATTAAGGTTCTCGTAGTGGATGATTCGTTACTATTCAGGGAAGCCATTTCCCAGGGGCTGTCTGCAGATCCTGACGTTGAGGTCGTGGCAACTGCTCATGATGTGTATAACGCCCGGGACAAAATAATTAAATATCAGCCGGACGTAATGACCCTGGATGTGGAAATGCCTAAAATGAACGGCATTGAGTTTTTACGCCGGCTCATGCCCCAGTATCCTATGCCAGTTGTGGTGGTGAGCTCGGTCAGTGAAAACGTATTTGAGGCTCTGCAGGCAGGAGCGGTAGATTTTGTAACCAAACCAGACTGGAAAACGGGCCGAAGGTTTGACACCCTGCTTAATGAGTTAATCATCAAGGTTAAGATAGCCGCTACGGCTAGAGTAGGCCATTGGAAACGCGAAACAAGCTCCGACAGCATTAAGAGAACAGATAGCAGCTACGGCATGGATATTATTGCTATCGGTGCTTCTACTGGAGGAACTGAAGCCATTGCTTCTATTCTGAAGGCTTTTCCAGCAGATATGCCTGGTACGGTAATCGTCCAGCACATGCCACCCGTTTTTACTAGGATGTATGCCGAGCGATTAAATAATAGCTGTTTGATGGAAATTAAGGAAGCCCAGGACGGGGATCGGGTTTTTGCAGGCCGGGCTCTGGTTGCTCCAGGCGATTATCATATGAGGATAAAGAAAAAGGGGAGTATATATTTCGTGGAATGCCGCAAAGGAGAAAAAGTAAATGGCCATTGTCCATCAGTAGATGTCCTTTTTGATTCTGTAGCTGAACAGATCGGAAGAACAGCATTAGGGGTAATTTTGACCGGAATGGGAACTGATGGAGCCAAGGGACTCTTAGCTATGAAAAAAATAGGCGCTAAGACCATTGGTCAGGATGAAGAATCCTGTATAGTATATGGAATGCCCAGAGCGGCACTTAACCTGGGGGCTGTTGACAGACAAGTTCCCTTAGTCTCCATTCCGCAAGTAGTCTGTTCAATGATAAGGGGGAAATGATAAGTTGTAGAGGCTTTTAAGGAACTAATGCAGGGCTTGCTGGGCCCTGTTATTTTTGGCCGCATGAACAGGAAATCCTTCGGAATGATGTTGAAAAAGAATATATTTTAGCGCAAAACAGATATCTGAATCGGGTTAAAACTGATAACATTAAAATGCGAAAAAACATAAAAAAAGAGGAATTTTAAAAACATTGGAGAATATTACCCACATTAGGAAAGAGTGGGGAATTAGTTGTGAATAATACCACAATGCACTGGATAACGTTTTTGCATAACTTTATTGCTGGTTTTCTAATGCCATGGCTGGGCCTGCTCTTGGTAAATATAAGACCTTCGATGAAAAAGCTCGTTATTATTGCACTGAGCTATGCAGTGTTGGGGGTCTTATTAAGATCTTATTTGCCCTATGACATCAGTTTTTACATTCAAATACTTTTTTTGCTTATTTCAGTGACAATTTTATTGAATTTTAGTTTGCTCAAAGCGATTGTTGCTACTATTTTTGGAGTAATAGTATTGGTATTGGGAGAGCTAGTTTTTACTCTTATTATCATTGAATGGTTTGGCCCAGATGTCGTAGCAAGCACTAATCCATTAATAAAAGTATTTGTTCCGTTACCGCAAATAGTAATGACAATAATTATTATTTATTTATGTATTAGGTTCAAATTTTATCTGTTTAATTTTCAGGAAACGATAAGTGAGACTTCTGTTTTTTATGAGAGCAAACGAACGAGAACCACCGCATTTTTAGTAGTCACAATATTAATAGTTATTATTATTCAAATGATTTTTAGTTTCTCGGTTATTAATAAGGGATTTAGCTTTTTCCACGGGTTGGCACTTCCGCTAATGGGAGCAATTTCGACTACGGTTCTTATATTGGGTTTGATTGCAATGGCACTATTAATAATTCAGTTGGTTGAATTAACCCAAAAAGAAAGTCAATATCATATGCAGGCTATATATATTGAAACTCTAGACGAATTATATACCGCTATACGCAGTGAAAGACACGATATAATTAACCACCTGCAGACCATTTATGGTTTTAACCAGCTGGGATATAAGCAGGAAGTGCAGGAGTATTTGAGTGAACTTATGGGTGGAAATATCCTGTCGAATGAGTTTATCACTACCGGGAGTCCCGGGTTAACCGCCTTATTCTATATTAAATCAGGTATTGCCAGGACTAACGATATTACATTTAAAGTAGAGGTGGACACGCCGATCGACAGCTTGAAGGTGTCGACCTATGAATTAAATAATATTCTAGGTAATTTGATTAATAATGCTTTTGATGCAGTGATGCCACTGGATACTGACCAGAGGCTGGTAATGGTATATATAGGCTCCAATGCTGAACACTATATTTTCAAGGTGTCTAATTATGGATATATTGAAGATGATATAAAAGAAAAAATATTGCGAAAAGGTTATAGCACCAAGAAGGGGGAGCATTTAGGACTGGGCCTGCATATTTGTCATAATTTAGCCCAAAAATACGGGGGACGCTTAGATATCAGCAACAATGATAAACATATGGTGAACTTTTCAGTATATTTCCCGAGAAAGCTGGAAAAGGGGGACTTATATGAATTTGCTGGCCAGGAGAATAGCTCATTTGATGGCTGAAAACGCCAATAAGTCTTTATATGAGGATGAGATACGTTATGGTCTGGAGATATCACTGGGGGGATTATTACAGATATTTGTTATTATGGCGGTCGCTTTCCTGCTGGGAATGAGCAAAGAAACCCTGGCGTTGATTTGCTCGACAGCACTATATCGGAGATATTCGGGGGGAGCTCACTGCCAGTCCTATTTTCGTTGTACGATAGTCAGCCTTTCGCACATTATTTTATTAGCTTACATATGCAGATTCATTCCTGTTATCCATTTACCTGTATATATTACCTTTCTTGCCATACTGGCAATATTAATTATTCACTATTATGTTCCCGTCGACAATCTAATCAATCCAATTATAGATAAACCAATAATAAGAAAGAGGAAGCAAAAGTCATATTGGGTTTTGTTTTTGCTTTTGCTAATAAGCTTGATTAGCAGTTATATTATGGGAGAAAAACTGGTTGCTATAGCACTGCTATTGGGTCTGTTCTGGCAGAATATCACCTTGTTGCCAGCTGGGCAGGCCTATATTCATTTATGGGACCAGCTTTTCGATATACTAGCGGCAAAATTTAAGCGAGAGGGGGTGCTCAAATGTTAAGCAAAGTTAAAGCGATTACATGTTCTTTGCTAATAACTATTCTCACATTCGTTGCAGTAGGTAGTGCGTTAGGTTGTCCAGTATTTAACTATCAACCGGAACCGCCGAAAAAAAGAGACTAGTTTAAGGAGTGTCATATTTCGTGGAATCACTTACTTACGCAGGCTGAATAGGCCTGCTTTTTTAGTATTACTTATATGATAGACCAATTACTGGTCGAGATTACTGAAAAAATCGGGCGTGTGGTCTGTTAATATAATATTCAGCAAGATTTATTGCCTGGAGGGCTTAGAATGCAAAAACAGAAAATCATGGGGGGCATTATCGGGGTAGTGGTAGGGGATGCGCTGGGATTGCCGGTGCAATTTGCTTCCCGGGAGTTGAGGCGGCAAAGACCGGTCACCGGGATGGAAGGGTGGGGGTCATTTAAGCTGCCGCCTGGATATTGGTCAGATGATTCTTCCCTTACATTATGCCTAGTTGAAAGTATCTGTAGACATGAAATTGATCCCGCTGATGCAGGAGCCAGGTTTCTAAAATGGTATGAAGATGGTTATTGGACACCGACCGGTTACGCCTTCGATGTTGGCAATGCTACCACCGAGGCCATGGAACGGATGAGAACTGGGATACCGGCCGAAAAAGCCGGCCCCAATAATGAAACCGACAACGGCAACGGTGCCTTGATGAGAATATTGCCGGCCGCCATTTACCTGGCTGAGGAAGACGATACCACCATGGCGGCAGGGATACATTTGATGTCAGGCATTACCCATGGACATCTCCGGAGTAAGGTGGCCTGCTGCCTGTATACCATGATGGTGCGGGAATTGCTGGCAGGTGCAACGCCGCAGCAAGCCTATCGGAGCCTGTGCCATACCCAGGAGCTGACAAAACTGCCGGGAATGGTGCCGGGAGAGCTGCAGCACTTTACCCGTATATTGTCCGGAAAAATAGATGAACTACCGGAAGCCGAAATCAACTCGGACGGATATGTCATCCATACCCTGGAAGCGGCTTTGTGGTGCTTGCTCAGGAATGACAACTACCAGGACACGGTGCTGGAGGCAGTCAATCTGGGTTGGGATACAGACACAACGGCTGCGGTAGTTGGAGGGCTGGCCGGGATAGCTTATGGTTTAGGCGGTATACCTGCGGAATGGATTCAGTTTCTACCGCGCCAAGAGGAGATTCTGGAACTGGCGGAAGAGTTTGCGGATAAGGTAATCAACCATAAAAACTCAAGCCCAATTTGACTAACGGATGCTATTTAGTATAAAATATCTCTGGTAGTATTTTATGGGCGGGAGTAGCTCAGTGGTAGAGCACCGGCTTCCCAAGCCGGGTGCCGAGGGTTCGAACCCCTTTTCCCGCTCCATTATTAATTAAGACAATAACTCAATAATAACTAAGCAGAGGACACAGTTTTCGTTGATCACGAAGATAGGGTTCTCTTATTTTTTTAACAAGGCAGGGGATAGGTCAACCCAGTTAGGGGCTATCAGGGAATAAGCCAGGCAGAATAGTCTCTAATATAGACAGCATTAATTATAATAGGTTGTGGATGAGGTTTCTTTCAAGCTGCATTAGAATACCATAAGTAAGGGATAATATAAGAGAGCTTATAAAGCAAATACAAGGGGGGAATGTAAAATTAAACATGAATTATATGATATAGCAATTCTGGGATGCGGGCCGGCTGGTCTATCTGCTGCGATAAACGCAACTATCCGTAATAAAAAGGTTGTTGTCATAGGCTCAGACATATGCAGTCCGCCGCTGCACAAAGCTCAGAAGGTAAACAATTACCTGGGCCTTCCCGATGTGAGCGGAGAAAAACTGCTGGAACAATTTATGGATCATGCGCGGGCGATGGATATTGAAATAAGTAATATTATGGCCGAGGCTATTAATGAAGCTGACGGAACATACAACATACTGGTAGGAAATGACATGGTCAGTACCAAGACTATTATAATAGCTACAGGAGTACCCTACAAAGCCACTTTACCAAGGGAAGACTTTTTTTTAGGGAAAGGACTGGGTTACTGTGCCACATGTGATGGCCCAATTTATAGAGCCAAGGATGTACTAATCATAGGGCACGGTGAGGAAGCCGAACATGAGGCTAACTTTATGGCGGAAATATGCAGCAAAGTATATTATCTGCCTATGTATAAAGAAATTGGGGACCTAGACCAAAGGATAGAAATTGTTAATGCTCAGCCAAGAGTGATCATGGGGGAGGATTTTGTGGAAGGACTTGAGTTAAATAATGGTCAAAACATAAAGGTAGAAGGATTATTTGTTCTAGGGGCTGAGACTTCGCCAGAGCGTTTGGTACCAGGGTTAGAGATAGCCGATAGGCATATCAGGGTTAACCGCAATCAGGAAACCAATCTCCCCGGGGTATATGCAGCTGGAGACTGCACCGGGCCTCCCTATCAAATTGCCAAGTCTGTTGGAGAAGGACAGGTGGCAGGGTTGAACGCGAGCAAGTATTCATCCTCGGGACCAACACAACGGGCTCCTAAAGGAAAATCAACATATTAATCCTTTGACCATAGTATATAATATTAGTGATCATGAAACAGGCGTTTCTAAAATAGGAGCTTTTACTCAGCCTGACTTTATCGACACGCTGAAGAGGACATTGGTATGCCCTCTTATTTTTATGTAAAATAACATAAACAAGCTGATCCAAAAATTTCTAATTACAAGCAAGTGTTTATGTAGTAATAATTAGATGATGAAAAAATGCTATTTTTGAGGGTGAATATATGTTAAGAATCAATATTTTAACGGTAATACTGGTAGGTGTTTTTGCACTGCCAATAATTTTTGGTGCTTTTCAAGATTTTTCAAGAGAAAGAATTAAGCAATCATTGTGGTCTTTACTTAATAGTTTGGAGTTCCTATTCGGCTTATTTATGGCGATTTATCTGACGAGAAGGATATTTTTCGATAATAATAGCGGGGTGTTTAATCAGATTTATAATGGGATACCCGAAAAGATCAGAACGTTCCTATATGGGCAGGATGTGATGATTTATATTATTGTTGTGCCGCTAATACTCTTGCTGGTTCGCATTATCTTAAGGCTTTTTACCGCCCCACTGTTCAATGCTTTTGGTGAATCGTTGGCCAGCGGGCTATATACCCTATTTGATTCCATGGGTAGTGTGGTAAGACATATTATTGGGGCTTTATCACAGGTGCCGAGGGCGGTATTTTTAGTTTTTATTCTAGGCCTGTTACTTAACTTCTATGCCTATTATTTCCCGTCTCCGTTTTTGTCCAGGTCGATGAATCAGTCAGCTGCTTACCAGAGTTTATATAAAAATGCTGTATGCCCCGTGCTTAACTCCAATATTGCCAAGAAAATTCCGGTTCTGGTCAATGATTCTTTTGGCAGAAGCATGGAGACGGTTATTACGGACATAGGAGATTCCGGAGGAAATTCAACTGCTGAGCAGCTATTAAAGCAGTTGAAAAAAAACAATATTCGGGTGATAACGTATTTTAATGGAGTTACATTGGATGAAGCAATTAAATCAAATTCTCAAATAGATGAAACTGCCAGGAAGATTGTGGGCAATGAGCAGAACAGCAAGAAGAAGGCATATTTGATATATAAATGGCTCAGCCAGAATATGCAATACGATTATGACAAGGCCGTAATGATTAGTAAGGACCCTAGCGGAATTTCGTCGGGTTCAATTATTGCATTTAATACCAGAAAGGGTATTTGCTTCGATTATTCCAGTTTGTATATATCCATGTGCCGTGCGGTAGGGGTAAAGGTGCGTTTGATTACCGGATTGGGGTATAGCGGGATTGCCTGGGGGGACCATGCTTGGAATCAGATTTATTCAGATGAAGAAAGCAGATGGATCAATGTTGACACCACCTTTGGAACGAATGGAAACTATTTTGACAAAGCTGATTTTAATGTGGACCATAGGTATGCGGAAGTTCAGGGAGAGTGGTGAGGCGACAGAAAGGGAATACCAGAGCTTACGAAGAAATAATCATTTGAAAGTCCGGGATTAAAAGGATGTTAGCTTAGAATATAAAAAGATTAACCTTCTGGCAGGAATTGTCCAAATTGTGTAGAATAATAGCATAAATATGTATTCGAATTTCAATTCATATTATTTTATAAAACACATGATTAATGCTTTAGATAACTTTACTAGAATAGTTGGGTCTTTGATTTGGTAGTAAATATGTAGAGTGGTAGTAAATGTAGGGTGGAAATACTTAATAAAAAAGGGTAGGACAGTAAGGACGGTAGGAAAAAGAATGCGTTTATTCTCTTGTTGTTTTTATTTGCAAACAGAGAATGGGTCGCTTTTCTTTGTGAACTCCTAGTGGAGTTTTTTTTATTGCCCAAATCAAAAATAAAGGAGGAAGTAAAGTTGAGGGGAAAAGCAAGAATTATTAACGGAAGAGGTACCGGGGGAGCAGTAAGAAGGACGGTGGCGGTACTATTAGTGCTGATGCTATTCAGCATGGCTGGCTGCGCTCAAAAAGCATCAACGCCTACTACGTCGCAGGAGAAAGTGAAAACGGTTGAACTTAAACTGGCGCATTTTTGGCCAACTACTCATCCGGCAGAGACCCAACTGGTCCAGCCCTGGGCCAAGGAAATCGAGACAGCCACAAAAGGTCAGGTAAAGATCACTAGTTACCCTGGGGAGACCCTCTTAAAGTCTGCTGATATTTATGATGGTGTTGTAAACGGCATTGCCGATATAGGTGTTTCTTGTTTTTCCTATACGCGGGGACGTTTTCCAATTAGCGAAGTGTTTGAACTACCAGGCATAACCTATAACAATTCCAAGGTAGCCAGCAAAGTAGCTTGGGAAGCAATAAAGGAGTTGAAGCCCAAAGAAGTGCAGGATACTCACCTGCTAATGGTTATAACTACCGGCCCTGGCGACCTGTTCACTAAGGCTCCAGTTCGTAAACTGGAAGATATTAAGGGTATGGAAATAAGGGCAACCGGTTTGAGCGCCTCTACCCTTAAAGCTCTGGGAGCAACCCCAGTCGCTATGTCCCAGGCGGAAGCTTATGAATCTCTCTCAAAAGGTGTGGTTAAAGGAAATCTTGGCCCAATAGAGGTATTACAGGGCTGGAAACAAGCCGAAGTAACAAAATACATCACAAAGACACCTTTCCTGTATAATACCCTGTTTTTTGTCACTATGAACAATGACAAGTGGAACTCTCTGAGCCCCGAACTCCAGAAGACGGTACAAGAGCTTACTGAAAAATACTTTGACCAAGTGGGTATGGGTTTATGGGATAAACAGAATGAAACTGCTATGAGCGGTGCTATAAAACAAAACAATATGGAAATCATAAATCTTCCACAAGCAGAAGTTGATCGTTGGTTAAATTTAGTTGCTCCTGTTCAGCAAGACTACGTGGACCGTATGGCTAAGTTGGGCTTCAATGGACAAGACATTTTGAATCAGGTTAAAGCCAAGGCTGAAAAATATAATAAAGAATATAAGTAATTTACGGGGGGCTTAAAGAAAAATGAAACAATTTGCTGCCTTGGTTCAGAGCTTAAGCCATGCACTGGATAGTATAGCCGGGTTCTGCATCGTGGCTACGATGGCAGTGGTGGTTCTCAATATAGTATTGCGGGTGGCTCTAGGTAATCCATTGCTCGGAACGATGGATTATGTAACTCTGCTGATGGCTCTAACTGTTGGCCTAGGTTTGGCTTACTGTGGTTTTAAGAACGGGCATATTGCTGTGGATTTAATAATTGAGAAGTTATCTAAGAAGACTCAGGCAATTATTGATACATTTACTAACCTAATCTCCCTAGTTTTTTGGGCAGTATCCGCTTGGTATATGATGGGATATGCCAGAACCATGGCTCAAACCAACCTAGTTGCGCCAACCACCCAGATACCACTATATCCAGTTATCTATCTGATTAGCTTTGGACTAATGGTACTCTGCCTAGTCTTAGTACTTAAAATATCAGATGCGGTTAGGAAGGTAACAAAATGAGCGTATTGATGCTTGGAATTATAGGTTTATTGGTTTTTATAATACTAATATTCTTGCGCATGCCCATTTCCTTTGCTATGGCACTGGTAGGTTTTGCAGGGTTTAGTTATATGACTTCTACTTCGGCAGCCATGAATATGGTGGTAAGAGAACTATATGGCAATTTCTCCTCGTATAGTTTAAGTGTCATTCCGATGTTTGTATGGATGGGATTTCTGGCATATTACTCAGGAATAGGTTCTCGGCTCTACATTTTTGCATATAAACTGATTGGACATTGGCCAGGCGGTCTGGCGATAGCCACCCAGACCGCCTGCGCCATTTTCGGGGCGATATGCGGCTCCAATACAGCAACAGCTGCAACGATAGGGGCCATTGCACTGCCAGAAATGAAAAAATATAAATATGATGTATCATTAGCTACGGCCAGCGTAGCAGCCGGAGGGGTGCTAGGGGTTCTGATCCCGCCCAGCGTAATATTTATAGTATATGGTATGGCCACGGAACAGTCCATCGGGAAGCTTTTCCTAGCGGGAATACTACCGGGTGTTTTGCTAATGCTTCTATATCAGATAACCATTGTGATTCTCACTTGGCGCAATCCTAAGTTAGGGCCTCCCGGTCCGCGAGCCAGTTGGAAAGAACGGATCGCTGCATTACGGGGAGGATTAGGAGAGGTTTTACTAGTGTTCGCATTGTCTATGGGAGGGCTTTTTGCGGGGTGGTTTACTGCTACTGAAGCAGGCGCGGTAGGTGCTGCGGGAGTTCTTGTATCGGCTCTCCTGGGGCGTAATCTGAGCTGGGAGAATTTTATAAAATCCCTGACTGATACGACCCGGACTAGTGCCATGATCATGTTGATGGTAGCCGGATCAATTATTTTCGGGCGTTTTATGGCAGTGAGCCGGGTTCCTTTCGAAATGGCCACATGGACTGGCTCTCTGGATCTACCCCCGTTTGTGGTAATGGGAATTATACTTTTGATTTACTTAATATTGGGATGTTTTATAGATGCCCTCGCGATGATCCTGCTTACTATTCCCATATTCTATCCCATCGCAGTTGATACGTTGGGTTATGATCCCATATGGTTCGGGGTAATCATCGTTCTGGTAGTGGGAATGGGGGTTATAACACCGCCGGTAGGAATGAATGTGTACATTCTTAAAGGGATTGTACCTGAAGTGCCGCTGGAAGTCATTTTCAAAGGTATATGGCCATTCTTGATTGCAATTGTTGTCTGTCTGGCGCTGCTTATGCTATTCCCGCAAATCGTCACGTTTCTGCCGGCTTTGCTGACAAAATGAGGTTCGTGAGGCGGCTCTGGAATAATCGTACGGACTTTACAATAGGAAGCGAGATAAGTTATAATTTAAAATGCGTTTCCTAAAAAGGGCATAAAGGCGTCTTATGCCGATCCATTGATTATCTTTCAATATTTACCTGCGGGAAGGAGTTATGAGGGTTGAAAAAACATATTATAACTATGGTCAAGCCTAATCTGAAGAGGGACAAAGATCTGATAAACTGTCGGGAGTGCGCTACTTCTTGTCAATCGGCCTGTAAAACCTCTTGTACAGTGGGAAACCAGGTTTGTAAGAATCAAAAATAGCGAAATACAGGGGCGAAAGCCCCTTTTTTTGTCTAGCCTACCAGGGAGGGTGCTTATGGTTTTCATTCTGGTAGCCTAAGGAGAGGAGAGGGAGTTTGGTATCACCAACGGGCTATGATTTCATGGCAGGTATACACCTGTTTCGATGGAAAGAGCTTAACCTAATGCTGGATGTGAATAGCGGAGCCATTCATATCTTAGACGATATTAGCACCCGCTTTATTGAGAAACTTCGCGATTATGCAGGAGATACTAACCGGGCGATAGAAGATCTGAAGAAGGAATATTCTGATGATGAACTCAGGGAGGTAGCAGCGGAACTGGAAGCAGTTCATCAAGCGGGTGCAATTTTTACCGAAGAAGATACCCTGCTAGCGGATTTGTCTGACCTGCCCATTAAAGCGATTTGTTTAAATGTTGCCCATGCCTGTAACATGAAGTGCCGATATTGCTTTGCCAGTCAGGGTGATTTTGGGATGGAATCGGGCTTAATGTCATTGGAAACTGGCAAGAGGGCCTTAGACTTTCTAATCGAAAAGAGCAGTCAAGTTAAGAATCTGGAAGTAGATTTCTTTGGCGGAGAGCCTCTTTTAAATGGTGCGATGCTAAGGGAATTGGTTCAATACGGAAGACAGAAGGAAGAGGAATCTGGCAAACATTTTAACTTTACCCTGACTACCAATGCCCTACTTCTGGATGATGATTTAATTGATTTTGTAATAAATAACCAGATCAGCGTTATTCTAAGTCTGGATGGTCGTCCGGAAACCAATGATCGGCACCGTATCTTAAACAATGGCGAGGGAAGTTACAGCCTTATTGTGCCCAACATAAAGAAAATGGTAGAAAAAAATCCGCTTAGCTATTACATACGAGGAACTTTTACCCGACAGAATTTGGATTTTTCTCGTGATCTGCAACACATTATAGATCTGGGCTTTGATTCGGTATCATTGGAACCGGCGGTGGGACCGGAAAACGAGTATAGCATTCGTGAGGCTGACCTTCCTAAGGTTCTTAAGGAGTATGAGCAACTGACCGACCTACTCTGTGACTACCAGCAAACCGGGAAGGATGTACACTTTTTTCATTTTAACCTTGACCTGCAAAAGGGTCCCTGCCTCGCCAAACGTAATTCCGGGTGCGGAGCTGGGGTGGAGTATCTGGTTATTACCCCGACTGGGGAGATTTATCCTTGCCACCAGTTTGTGGGTGCGAATGAGTTTCTTATGGGCAATATTTATGATGCACAGTTGGATGGGGAGATCCAGCAGAGATTTGTTCGCAATCGCCTGCAGGATAAAGAAGACTGCCTGAGATGCTGGGCGCGCTATTTTTGCGGAGGCGGCTGTCATGCCAATGCCTATCATAGCAACGGGGATATGGCTAAACCTGCGAATATAAGTTGTGTGATGCACCGCAAAAGGATAGAAGGGGCCATTTACCTGGAAATGACGAAAAAAGTAATGGGCAATCAAGGATAGTCCCTAAGCACTTCATAAATGTTTGTTGAAAAAGCAGGAATCATACAATTCAATGTAGAATAAGAAAATTGTTTACTAAAAAATTATGGTTATGGAGAGATTATATGCAAGAAATTTTGCGAAAAAATAGTATATTGATAAATAGCTTGGGGGCAATTTTTATAATTGCAATTATTTGGTTTTATGGGATAAATACCCCGGCGTATTCAGTGTCGGTTGATGGAAATAAAGAGTTTGTGGTGGAGAATTCTGGAGAGGTTACCCAGGCATTGGAGCAGCTGCAGAGCCAAGAGCAAACAGCAAATGCTATAAAAATGGGGATCAGGAATCGGGTTGGTTTTAAGCGGGTCTTTGTAAGCCGCAGCCAATTAGTACCTTCCGAAAAGGTAGCAGAGGAGATCAAGGTGGCCCTGCAGCCTAAGACCATGGCGGTAGCCATTTGGGTAAATGGTAAACCAATTGTATATGTACAAGACCAGGCCGTGGCTGAGGCCATGCTGAAGCAGCTAAAAACTAACAATTCTCAGATTGCAGCAGGTGAAAAGCTATTGTCCTTGGATTTTGAGGAACAGGTAGAGGTAAAGGCAGAAAACGTTTCATCTGCCCGAGTGCTGGCTTGGAATGATGCATGGAATGTAATTACCATTGGCACAGCTAGCCCGCAAAAATATACTGTCCAAGAAGGTGACTCCCTGTGGTCAATTGCTCGTAAGAATGACATGTATGTAGCGGATATTCTGCAGAATAATAATTTGCAGGAAAATAACCTTTTATCTTTAGGACAGCAAATCATCATAAACAAGACTCAGCCTTTAATTAATGTGATTGCAAAAGTGGAGGGTCGAGGGAACGAAGTCATTCCTTACCAGACTAAGACCATCACCGACCAACAGGTTAGCAGCGGAATTAAGGTTAGAGACGAAGGGCAAAACGGGGAGAAATACGTTGCCTATACAGCTACCAAACGTAACGGTATCATGGAAAAGAGAGATGTCAGCGAAGAAAAGATAATCAAAGAAGCTGTTGACAAGGTAGTAGTCAAGGGTAGCCGGGCTTACCAGGTGGCCTCTCGTGGAGGTGAAGCTTCAGCTGATTTGGATTGGCCGGTATATGGTCTCATTACCCAGCCTTTTGGTGGTGGACATACCGGCATTGATATTGGCGGGAGTTCAGGGACTACCATAACTGCTGCTGCTGACGGAACGGTTAGTTCTGCCAGTTACCAGGGAGGGTATGGCAATTTTGTAGTCATTAACCATGGCAATGGATTGGTGACTAGGTATGCACATTGCTCCAACCTATTGGTCAATGCGGGTCAGCACGTGACCAGGGGCGAGGCGATTGCTACGAGGGGTTCCACGGGGCACAGCACTGGACCGCATTTACACTTTGAGGTTTTACAGAATGGTGCGTTCCGTAACCCGGTAAACTATCTGCGCTAATTAGAATAACGGAACCCTGACCGAATCCTGGTCAGGGTTCTTATTTATGTCTAAGGGGGAGTTAAGATGTATGATGTGATAATTCTAGGTGGCGGTCCGGCTGGATTGTCGGCAGCCATATATACCGGCAGAGCATGGTTGAAAACACTAATTCTGGAATCTGCGGTGGTGGGCGGAAATGCTGCCATTGCTGATCAGATTGATAACTATCCAGGGTTTCCCTTTGGTATACTAGGGGGGGAACTTATGGAGAACTTCCGTAAGCAGGCGGAGCGATTTGGAGCTGAGATACGGATGGAAGAGGTCGTTCATATTGCCAACAGCCCGGAAGGAAAGAAGGTTACTACAAGCGAGGGCGAATATTTAGCCCGGACCCTGATTATTACTACAGGTGCTAAACGTAGGGAACTAGATGTGGCAGGAGAACAGGAATTTCTAGGTAGGGGAGTATCCTACTGTGCTACTTGTGACGGGGCATTCTTTCGTGGTTACCCTGTAGCAGTAGTTGGGGGCGGTGAATCAGCGGTCAAGGAAGCCTTGTTTTTGGCTGATATTGCTTCCAAGGTTTATCTCATTCATCGGCGTGAAGAATTTAGAGCTAGTCCTGAATCGGTGGACAAGTTAATGAAAAATGAAAAAATAGAATGCAAATTTAACCGGGTGGTAAAGAGAATTGAAGGTGACACTGTGATGCGAAGGTTAGTTTTACAGGACGTGCACAGCGATGCGGAAGAAGTTTTGGAAGCTGAAGGGCTATTTGTCAGCATTGGGCTGGTTGCCGCCGCCGACTTCATACAAGGCTTTATAAATACGGAAAATGGCTATATTGTCACCGATGAACATATGCAAACCTCTGCGGAAGGTATTTTTGCCGCCGGAGACATAAGAGTAAAGCATACACGTCAAATTGCCACGGCCGTAGGAGACGGAGCCCAGGCAGGCATGGCAGTGACCGAATACCTAAAAGAATAAGAGGCTGTAAAGGACGGGTTTATTTCTTTAGAGTCCCTGCCATCTGTACCAGTATTTGCTTTACCCCAAATCCGATAACCATTGTATAATCAATGGACAAAGGGATGAGGGGAGAGGGGTACTTTGTCAGGAATAAAGAGTGTCAACAGCAGTTGGCTGGCTCTGGCAATTATGGCCCTAGCAATACTGGGATTATATATGTCTAAAAATGGTGGGCTGACTGGACAGGTCAGGCAGGATTTAATGCGTTTCATGGTGGGACAGGAGACGAATTTCCGAACCGGTCAATGGGATGAACTGCAGACCGATCACTATATAATCAAGTATTTGCCCGTAGATGAGGATGGTGTAAAACTGGTGGCCGAGGCGGCTGAAGAAGCTTACACTTCGGTTAGTAGCAGTTTAGGCCGACAGCCTGCCAAGCAGACCACCATAGTAATCTATCCAGATAATACGAGCCTAGCTGCCAGTTTTGGCTGGGATAAAAATGAAAAAGCACTAGGGGTTTACTGGGGCGGAACCATCAGGATATTGTCGCCCCGAGCCTGGTTGTCAGACCTGGGACAACGAGAGCGTTTTGTGAAAGAAGGCCCCATGGTGCATGAGTTTACTCATTTAATAGTTGATGAAATGACCCGGGGGAATTATAATCGTTGGTGGACAGAAGGAATTGCTCAGTATACGGAAAAGAAGATTACCGGATTTGAATTTGCTGATCCTTTTGCCGGAGGGCAGAAGTTTAGCTATTATACCCTGGAGAATTTGGAGAAGAATTTTGATAGTCTCGACCAGTCAGTGGCCTACTGGGAATCCTTACAGGCAGTGGATTTCCTGGTAAATAGCTACGGGGAAGAGACATTATACACAATACTTCGCTATCTCGGTAACGGCGATTCTATGACCAAAGCAACAGAAAAGGCTCTAGGTATTGATTATAAAACCTTTGCTGATGGTTTTTATCAGTATCTGGAAAACAATTAGGCGAGGTGTTATTTTTGCAGGATCATCTGATTATTGAGGGAGGACAGCCACTGCGAGGCAGTGTGAAAATAAGTGGAGCTAAAAACGCGGGGTTGGTTCTGATTGCCGCTAGTATCATGGCGGAAGGAGAGACAATTCTGGACAATGTCCCTCGGATATGTGATACCGAGGTTATGGTAGAGATATTACTCGAAATGGGAGTCGATATTCATTGGAAGGAAGATGGAAGTCTATCTATTTGTCCGCCAGGGCATGAGATAGACTGTCAGACTCCTTATGAATTATCCAAGAAGTTAAGGGCTTCCAATCTTTTTTTGGGAGCATTGCTGGGACGCCAGGGGGAAGCGATAGTATCTCTGCCAGGAGGATGCGATATTGGCACCAGGCCCATGGATTTGCATATAAAAGGTGTACGGGCTCTGGGCGCTCATGTCGATATTGAGCATGGATATATTTATGCAAAGCGTCGGGAGCCCTGCGGTTCCAGAATATACTTGGATTTTCCCAGCGTAGGAGCTACCGAGAACCTGATGATGATGGCCTGCAAAACTCCGGGGAGCAGCATTATCGAGAATGCAGCCAAGGAGCCGGAGATTGTTGACTTAGCTAATTTCTTGAATTCCATGGGAGCCAAAGTAAGGGGAGCCGGAACGGATATTATTAAAATAGAAGGTGTTTCCGCACTCAAAGCGGGGCGATACGCCATTATACCGGATCGTATTGAAGCTGGCACCTATATGATAGCTGCAGCGATTTCTGGGGGAGAGGTCTTGGTAGAAAATGTAATTCCCACCCATCTTCACCCGATAATTGCTAAGTTACAGGAAGTGGGTGCCATTGTCCGTGAAACTGATCAGGGCATAATAGTGGAAGCGGGGTCCAAGATCCTGCGAGCAGATATTAAGACTATGCCCTATCCGGGGTTTCCGACTGATATGCAATCGCAGATGCTGGCTTTGCTTGCTCTGGCTGATGGCACCAGTGTAGTGGTAGAGAATGTTTTTGAAAACCGGTTTCAAATTGTGGATGAACTAAATCGTATGGGTGCGAAAATCAAACTAGAGGGACATGCAGCGGTAGTAGAAGGAACCAGATCTCTGTACGGAGCAAGGGTAAAGGCAACGGATCTACGCGCCGGAGCTGCACTGATTATAGCTGCGCTGGCGGCACAGGGAGAAACTGTTATAGAGGAAGCTATACACATTTTTCGCGGCTATGAGAACATAATCGAGAAATTAAGCAAGCTAGGCGCTCGGATCAAATAAATAGGCACTTATAAATAATGAAATAACGCTGAGCGACGTCCAGGGATGGGCCAGTGCAGCAATGCCATGGATGGCAAAGAGCTGTGATTCGCTTTTGTCAGCGGTCTGGGGAGAGGTTAAAACCTCTCTTTTTTTGCTATCAGAACGTATAACAATTTAGATGTTATAACCTTTGAGCATTACATATGCGATCTCTCGTTCGCTATTAATGGAGGGCACGAGTCGGGTTTTCTTTAGTGGAAATATATACTCCCTCATATACCTTCATGCCAAGTATAAATCGACCTAGCTGGCAAAAGATATGGATACTAATTATACTAATTGTTTAGGAGGAATAGCGTGAAGATAAGTAACCGGCGAGGAATTAAACTTTTCTTGATCTGTTTTTGCTTAGGACTGGGAACCTTTGCTTTTATTAACAACCTGACCGGTCCGAGCAAGAAGGTGATAAATGATGAGCAAGGAGTACCAGCAATTGGTTCGGTGAGTAATGTCGCCAGCAAGGTAAGCCCTTCCATAGTTGGGGTAAGCAGTCTGCGCCGTAACGGGGATATGTTCAACCAGAAGAGCTCGGAAGCAACAGGCTCAGGGGTGATATGGGATAAGGAAGGACACATCGTTACCAATTATCATGTGGTTGAGGGTGCTGATCGATTGGTGGTTAGCCTGGTTGATGGTAATCAGGAAGAGGCCACGTTGGTGGCGTCAGATCCGCGTACAGATTTGGCAGTTATTAAAATAAAAGTTGATCGAAAAGTTACCCCTGCTAAGTTTGGTAATTCGGATAAACTGGTGGTAGGTCAAGAAGTAGTGGCCATAGGCAATCCATTAGGTTTGAGATTTGCTCGGTCAGTAACCGCAGGAGTGGTCAGTGGTTTAAATCGAATCATAACTAGTGAGGAGGGCTTCGTCTTTCATCTCATACAAACTGATGCAGCCATAAATCCAGGTAACTCAGGGGGAGCCTTGGTAGATTTAAGCGGACAAGTGGTAGGAATCAACACTATTAAGATAGCCGTCCCTGGATTTGAAGGTATGGGTTTCTCTATACCATCCAAGCAAGTGGGGATGGTGGTCAACGACCTTCTGAAAAACGGGCGAGTACTCAGACCTATCATGGGAATAAAAATCCTGGGTGAGATTAGCCCGGATGAGGCCAGCTATTATAATCTCCCTGTTTCCAATGGAGTGGTAGTTATTCCGGTAGCGGGTGGTCCGGCTGATCAGATGGGGATTAAGGAGAACGATATCGTCACCAAAATGAACGGAGAACCAGTGGAGAACGGGCAGGAACTACAGGAAAAAATATTTGCCAGCAAAATTGGGGAGGAAATAGAACTTCAAATCGTGAGAATACCCCGTCAGGATAGCACGCAGATTGAAAACTTGACAATAAAGGTTAAGCTGGGTCAGGATCAATCGTAAAAGACGTAAACTTCTCAACCGGCTTTATTATTAGGGCAAGTGGGGACAGATCTTGACTTGCCCATTTACATCTGTAAACATAGGTAAGCACTTTATTTTTATCTGGGTCTGAGTTAGACTGGAAAAAACACGAGTTGCAGGAGTGAAAATCTTTGAAATACCGTATTATTTCAGTGGGAAAAATTCGTGAAAAGTTTTATGTAGAGGGTGTTAATGAATATATCAAACGACTGGTCCCCTATACTGGAATTGAACTAGTAGAAGGCTTGGAAGAAAAGGTAAGCCCCCGGGCGGGGGAAAAAGATATAGAAAAAGTCCTGCGCAAAGAAGGAGAACGAATTCTGGCATTGTTGGGTGACAAAGAAATCCTGGTGGTTCTGGATGGGCAGGGGGAACTATTAAGTTCCGAGGACCTGGCCCGATGCATGGGGAATTGGAATATGTCTGGCCTGAGCAGGGTGAACTTGGTAATAGGCGGATCCCATGGTTTGGCTGATATCGTAAAAAAGAGAGCCAACCATATTATATCCTTTTCCAGGATGACCTTTCCGCACCAGATGGCGGTACTAATCCTTAGTGAACAGGTTTACCGGGGATTCAAAATATTGAAGGGAGAACCGTATCACAAATAACCCTAAAACAGAATTTATTGTATTTTGATACAATAATAGAATTCATACTATATCTGAATAACAGAGATATTGGAATGATAGAGAAAATCGTTTAAGTGCTTTAGAATACGCTCAGGGGGTGAGTGTGAGAAAACTTGCAAAACATGTTATAAAGTTTCTTAATGTTCGATCCGTTTGTAGTATTCATTTAATGCATCATCCAATTCTTGACTGGCTGCAAGTACTTCGGGATCAAGATTACCTTTGCGTTCTACTAAATCCGCTAGCCTACGTCGCAATATTTCGATTGATACTATTATCGAGTCTAAATCTTGCTCCTCAGAAACAAACGATATCTCAAATGTAGTAATGTTCATACTTAACATCCAAAGAATATAGTGCCCCCCGTTGTCAAGACACATTTTCAAAAAGAATAAGCTAATGTGTCCTCCTTTTCTTAAGATGCTATTTTTATTAAAGATTGGTGATAAAA
>PHAA01000036.1 GCA_002840245.1 Firmicutes bacterium HGW-Firmicutes-15 | reverse complement strand
GGGTATGTTCGTTGATATCTTTCGCATAAATCATCCTACCTGCACCTCCTCCATCGATTTTTTCAGAGTTGCCATGTTCCCATCGATAACCTGGGGCTTGTCAGCAAATTTATGTTTAAAGGATTCTTCAATATTCGCTAAAAAACGCCCCATCTCCAAAACGCCGCTCACCTTGACCACAGCCGCCAGCATAGGGGTATTCGGGAAGTTTATACCCAGAATCTCTTCCGAAATGCGGCGGGCATCTATAGTACAGACTTTTCCGTTCCATCCCCGCAGCATGGAACGCATCTCCTGGGGAGAGCTGGGAGTGTTAATGATTATCGCACCGGCCTCTTTCAGTCCTCCAGTAACGTCGACGCTGTCCAGCAGAGTCTCATCTACCACGACCACATAGTCCGGATAGTAAATGTTGGAATGGATAGAACACCGTTTTTCACTAATGCGATTATAAGCCGTAATAGGGGCTCCCATACGTTCCGGTCCATACTCCGGGAATCCCTGCACGAATTTTCCTTCTAAACCAGCTACATCTGCCAGCAGCAGGCAGGCCATCTTGGCTCCCTGTCCGCCTCGGCCGTGCCAGCGAATTTCTACCATATCATTGGTTGCCATTGCTTTTTCCTCCAGTCATTATGATTTGGAAAAATAAAAAGCTTTCGTCCCAACAAAGGGACGAAAGCCTAAAAGACATTCGCTATACCACCCATTAAATACAAGCATACCATCATATGCGTTCCCAGTGACGGGGGAAAACCGTCGGAGCCTACTGGATTATTCGTTCGGTCCGCAGCTCAGGAGTGATTTTCGGGTTCAGACTACTGGTACCGGGCTTGCACCATCCCCGGCTCTCTGAAACGTTCGGCTGAAACGTACTCTCTCCGTCATTGCCTTTGAATTATTAAATTATAAATAACTATACTCACTTGACAGTGTTTTGTCAATTACTGTATCTATTTTCATGTTAATCCAAAATCAGATAATATCCACCAGCTTTGTTGTGCCAAATCCACTATTGGCATGGCTTATGTGTATCTGCTCTGTCACTTAAGGGTATTTTCGCATTTACTTTTCCTCACTGTTATTGTAAATGATAGTATATAGTATAGTGTTTGATAGTAAACTGGAAGGATGAATGCATATGTACGACAATATTATTGATACCATTGGACATACTCCGCTTGTTAGAATAAATAAGTTAAACCCCAAGCCGCACATTCCGCTGTACGCAAAGCTGGAGGGCTTTAACCCAACTGGGAGCATCAAGGATCGTATTGCCATAAAAATGATTGAGCAGGCGGAATCAAGCGGTGTTCTCATTAAGGGAAAAACAATAATCGAACCCACCTCCGGCAATACAGGGATAGGTCTGGCGATGATAGGTGCCGTAAAAGGGTATGCGGTTGAAATAGTCATGAGTGAAGCGGTTTCCGTTGAACGTCGCAAGATGATTGAGGCTTTCGGAGCTAAGACTACTCTGACGGATGCCTCCCTGGGCACGGATGGAGCCATCAATAAAGCCCATGAACTGTGCCGCAGCAATCCTGAAAAATACTTTATGCCCAACCAATTTTCTAATGAATATAACAAGCTGGCCCATTATTCAACTACAGCTAATGAAATCTGGGAGGATACAGAGGGAAAGGTCACCCATTTTGTTTCCGCTCTTGGAACCTCAGGAACCATCATGGGAGTGGGAATGGGACTAAAAAATAGAAATCCTGATATACAGATAGTTGAGGCACATCCTAGTCTAGGCCATTACATTCAAGGCCTCAAAAACATGCAAGAGGCCATAGTCCCCGAAATCTACGATCCTACCAAGATTGACCGAAGGGTTATGATTGAATCTGATGCTGCTTTTGCGATGGCCAGATCCATTGTGTCGCAGGAAGGTATCTTTGTAGGTATGAGCAGCGGTGCGGCGATGATTGCCGCACTGGAATGCATCAAAGACATAGGGGAAGGCTTTGTGGTGGTAGTGTTCGCCGACCGGGGAGAAAAATACTTGAGTACGGATTTATTTAATACGTCCCTCTGATAAGTGGTTAATTAACGGGCTCTACCTTCCATACGGAATAAAAATCCACAACCCAGACCCTTTCCATAGTCTGGGTTGTGGATTATCATGGTGGTGGTCATACACATATAGTTTGCACTCTAATTCTTGAACCCTTCTCATCTTTTAATAAGTCAGTTAAAATCCCTAACAACCATACAAACTAATAAAACCCAAATAGGATCGGAAATATAAATGCTACAATTGCTGTCCAGATGAAATAAACATTCAGATAACCTGTCTGCCATTTTTCTAGTTTGATAAAATCAAGTTTCTTTTTAAAATAAGCAATATATAGCCATGCTAGCCCCCCCAAGTTGCCCAGTAAAATTAGATTTTCTCCTAAGGCTGCAACCTTATTAGGGGTGATGCCAAAGGCCGACAAACGGAAAAGTATGGCAGATAAAGCAACCCCATCGATTAGGAGAGCTGTCAGTATTAGTGCTAAATTCAGATAATCAAACAAGTTGGGCGGCTGTTGATCATTGCGTGATGAAATTACATATAAAACCAATCCTAACACTAGAGCAAGCATGAGATCAAATGCTATTAAAAACTCTCGTTCCATAAATGGACTCTTACCGGTAATAATCATCACTACTAAGAATGAAACCATAATTACCAAGAAGAGAGGACTAAATATTTTTGCTAAAATAGGCGCAAAATTTTCTACTACACTTTTCTTTGCTTCTACTAAGTAAGCAGTTATAAAGACTGCCGCACAGGCTCCGTATACAACATAATACTCCCCCAGGAATTTTCCGGCATCAACCTGTATGGCTTTGAATATAGCCATCGTAAACATACCGCATACCATTACTCCCGCAGATACTAAGACACCGTAGACTAACATTTCACCTGTAAAGCGTATAAAATTCATTCTGCCCTGGCTGCTTTGCCATTTTCTGCCTATATATGCCGCCCCAACGATTAACCACAAAAGTAACGGTAAATGAAGACTGCTTAAAATTTCGGTATTATATGGGGAAAATGAGGGATAGATATTAATAATTAGCGCCGCAATGATAAAATTCGCCATAATAATTGACCAGGTTTTCCGGTTAGCTTTTCTCTTAATCAGGAAAAACGCTGCGATAAAAGGCAGAATAAACAGGCTCATATTTCTTAAATAGAAATGGTCGGCACCTAGATCATCAAATCCTAATCCAAATAATCCCGGAATTTTAATTAGGGTCCCTGCTAGCAGTGCAAAAATTACTACCAGAAAAATATCGCGCCTGCTTTCTTTTTTTGCAATGCTATCTACCGGGTCAATAAACAAATGTTTCCATAGATTTTCGGTATTCACCTTGGCAAATTCGTGTGAAACCGCATCTACATTTCCTAAACGTTTGACACTAATTAAAAACGATTCATCTGGGGCGAGTCCGGCTGCAATTAAATCCTCGATTTCGTCCCGCAAATGATCCTCTAACTCGCTAATATCTGCATCAGTGAAATTACCCCGGGCTCTTAAATGATCGCTCCACGATTGAATCTGTATTTCCAATTCAAACATAATGACCCTCCTAACTTATGACTCTATTGGTTCCATGTCCTAGTGAGAGCTGTATGAACTACTTCCCATTGCTGTTTTTGCAATTCCAACTCGTTTAACCCCGTATCTTTAATCCTGTAATATTTACGCTGCCTACCCGCTTCCGATTTATTCCAGTAAGATTCAATTAACTGCTGTTCTTCCAAACGATGCAATACCGGATACAACATGCCTTCCGTCCAGATTAGTTGATTCTCAGACATTTCCTTCACGCGTTTGATAATAGCATACCCATAACTGTCATTCTCCTTGAGAATGGCCAAAATGAGCGGGGTCGCAGAGGCGGCGATCAAGTCTTTAGATACATTCATTAAATCCCCCCACCATACCTAGCACTTCTATGTATAATGGTATTATACCTAGCTGTTCTATGTATGTCAATATTGTATTAAATAACTAGCATCTATTTCATAGTCGTTTATGACCAATACTGCAAACCCCCAAAAATCAAAAAAGGACCATAAATACAGCCCTCTAAGAAAAATAAGTATTTATGGAATTTTCTAATGACCATGATTTTGAGCAAAACCTCATAATGAAAAAGGAATAGAATATATTGGCTTTTCCGCATTAATGGTATTTTTATTTTAGCAAATCTTTATATTCTTCGTTTTCGGTTAAAACCTTTTTGGCATAAGAACACATGGGAATAATCTTTTTGTTATCTTGTCGAGCATAATCTACAACTTTCTTCACTAATTCTAAGGCTACTCCCTGGTTTTTTAATGATTCAGAAACATATGTGCTTACAATAGTAATTTTTTCTGAATCAATTGAATAAAATGTTATTTCTGCTAATTTGTTTTGGATATTCTCACCAATATAAAATTGATTTTCACCTCTCTTTATATCTTCCATACTATCCCTCCAGGCATTATCTGATTATTTTCACACAATTTTTGTTGTCCATTCCTCTAGATTCCAGATATCTGATATGAAATCCTGATAAAATTCAGGCTCATGACTCACTAACAGCAGCGTGCCGCGAAACTCTGACAACGCAGTTTTCAGTGCTTCCTTGGCATTCACGTCCAGATGATTTGTTGGCTCATCAAGAACCAATAAATTCATATTTCGAAGCATGAGCTTGCATAACCTTACCTTTGCATTTTCACCACCGCTGAGCACTTTCATCTGACTTCCTATGTGTTCGGCAGTCAAGCCGCATCTAGCCAAAGCACCACGCACCTGTGCGTTCGTCATGGAAGGAAATTCCTGCCATATTTCCTCATGTGCTGTATGGCTTCCAGCAGCTTTCTCCTGCTCAAAATAACCGGTTTCAACAAACGAATCAAGCTCAACCGTTCCCGCTATTGGCGGTTGAATGCCCAGTAATGTTTTGAGCAAAGTGGATTTACCCAAGCCGTTGACACCCTTGACGGCAATTTTTTGTCCTCTCTCAAGCCGTAAATTAAGCGGAGCTGTGAGCGGCTCCTCATAACCGAGTACAAGATCTTTTGCCTCAATAACTATTTTCCCGGTGGTCCGGGCTGAAGAAAACGAAAAAATTGGCTTTATCTTTTCCCTGCCCAGCTCAATGATATCCATCTTGTCCAGCTTCTTTTGGCGGCTCTTTGCCATATTTGTTGTGGCAACTCTCGCTTTGTTACGGGCGATAAAATCCTCAAGGTGTGAAATCTCTTTTTGCTGTTTATCATAGGCCTGTTCAAGCTGGCGTTTTTTCAGCTCACTCATAACAATAAAGTTATCATAATTACCTTTATAGCGAGTCACTATTGCATTATCAAAATGATACACCACATTGACCACTGAATTGAGAAAAGGAATATCATGGGAGACTAAAATAAAGGCGTTTTCATAATTTTGCAGAAGGTTAGTCAGCCATGCAATATGATTTTCATCCAAGAAATTGGTGGGTTCATCTAAAATCAAAATCATAGGATTCTCTAATAACAGCTTGGTTAACAATACTTTGGTGCGCTGACCTCCACTAAGGTCTCCCACATCTTTATCCAGACCAATATCGCGAAGACCCAGACCATTGGCGTACTCTTCTATGCGGGCATCGAGCATATAAAAGCCACTGTGTTCCAACATTTCCTGTATCTCTCCAACGTCCTCGAGCATTGCAGTCATTTCATCCTCACTGCAATTTGACATTCGATCGTACATGAAAAGCATTTCCTGTTCTTTCAGGTACATATCACTAAATGCTTCCCGCAACACGTCACGGATTGTTTTCCCTTTGGTTAGGGTGCTGCTTTGGTCAAGGTAGCCCGTCGTAATACGTTTACACCAACTCACCTTTCCCTCATCAGGAATTTGGTTGCCGGTGATTATGTTGAGAAAGGTGGACTTCCCCTCGCCGTTTGCTCCAACCAGGCCTACGTGCTCACCATTTAACAGTCGAAATGATGCTTTTTCTAAAATTTTCCTTGAACCAAATCCACAGGATACATTTTCTACATTCAAAATGCTCATGAGTGCCTCCAACAAATATTATAATCTCTTATTTATAAACTCACATTATTTCATAAACATACAAAAATTCTTTATTAAAATCAAAATTGCCACACTGGATAACTCACTATTATCAGCGTGGCCAACGGGTATTTTATCACATATTTGCGAGGTGGTATATAGCTACGCTAAAGAAGTTCGTATGTAATAGATATTTATAATTGTTGAAAGATCCCATAATTCTGAACGTCTTCGAAAGGCTACAGCGGCTACATTTTCGAAACGTCGCTGCATTGCGCTTATAAATCTTCAATAAAAGAATAAATGTTAATGCTACTCTAATATTAGGCCAGATACTGGGAAAAAATAAGCGACCTAGGCAAAAAGAATTACACTTTGGTGGTCTGTATGAAAAAAGCCTGTTTGATCATTAATAAATTGAAAGCATCATAAAAGTGCGTTTCAATAAGGGGATATCTGCACATAAGAAAACCACTTTGAAGCAACCTCCAAAGTGGTTTTGAATTTACATGGTGGAGGCGTGGCGTACCGGGTGGAAACCACAGTCAAATTGTAATTCGTTACATGAGTGCAGTGTATCTTCATCATAGATGGAAATACACAACCACTCTAGCTGCTGGCCTGTTTTTTAGATGTAACGAGTGTATTAGGGCAGGTACTCCATGCGAACCGGGGAGAAAACTTCAATCGCAACGGAATCTTCTATAATATCTGCTGAATGCTCAACGTCTCCGGGAATTGCCCAGCTGTCTCCCGGAAAAACTTCATATTTTACATCATTAATGTACAATATAACATGGCCGGAAACCAAATAACCCACCTGTTCTTCAGGGTGTTTATGAAGCGGAAGGGTCTTGCCCATTCTCAGCCTGTATTCCGATAACAAGGCCTCCTGCCCCCAAACCAGAGTTTTGCGATGTATGCCTTCCCGTGACTCAACATAACCATCATTAGAAGTCCTGTAGAACATCTTTTCTCCTCCAATCGTTATGGATTATGACTAAATACCGTGCAGATTTTTTCAGACGGTCTCTAAAGCTAGGAGCAGTCTCTAAATATACAAAAACCTTGTATAATCTCCCAGTCGTTTGTAGATCGTTTAACCACGGGCTATATGTATAAAATAATGATAGCATAACCGCTGCACAATTATCATTGCCCAATAACCGTCTTTTTTCGTCCATATGCCACAAAAAGTTCTTATGGTTAAAATCAGTCTAAACAGGAACATAAAGGTTGATGACAAAAGTAAGCCCTTAACGATAAGCTGGTATTAAGTTAAGCAGTCCAATAGTTTGGATTTCTGTTTTAAATCTTGGATTCATAAGAAACCCATAGATTATCTTAGTATTACCATATATCTAATCCAGGATTTTGGACTGGATAACTATTTGAACATCCGGCAATATGCGTATTAATGCGCCTAAATCCCGGCATTCCAGGTCTCGCAATTTATGGCACGAGTATTGCTATTAGTTAGGATATCGGATTTTAGACCAGATTTAGGAGGTGTATAGTTTGCATCAGTTATCCATCAAGGACGACACCAGGGATGGATCCCATGAATTGGACCGGCTTATGCTTCTTGAAAGCGTTATCGACCTGATCGAAGAAGGAGTAGTGGTAATCGACGAACGGGGGATTATAATCCTCTGTAATAATGCATACTGTCGCCGGTTAAGCCAGGGTTCCGGTGAGATAGTTGGTAGGCAGATAAAGGAGATAGCCCCTCAGTCGGGACTCATCGCGTTTCGGCAGGGGAAAAAGCTAGAGAAGGTAATTCGCAATCAAACTAACGGAGTTTCGACTATTCATTTCCTGAAAAAGCTGCAAACTTCCGGAGGAAAGATCGGAGCGGCGGAGTTCATCATTCAGTACGACCCGGCTATGACCAACGGAATGATATCACAGGTGAAAAAATTGGAGAGCGAGGTCGACTATTACCGGGATACTATAATCCGTCTGCAGGAATACGATTACTCGCTGGAACAAATCGTCGGGCGCAGCTCTAAAATACTGGAACTTAAAAAAACAATCCAAATGGTAGGCAAGACCAGTTCAAATATATTAATTCAGGGAGAAAGCGGAACCGGAAAGGAACTATTCGCCCGGGCGATTCATGGAGCAAGCCCTCGCTGTTGCCAGCCGCTGATCAAGATTAATTGCGCTGCTATTCCTGAACCATTACTGGAATCAGAGCTTTTTGGATACGAGGACGGCGCTTTTACGGGTGCCAAAAGAGGCGGTAAAATTGGCCGCTTCGAGCTTGCTCACCGGGGTACCCTTTTCTTGGATGAAATAGGGGACATGTCGATGTCCATGCAGGCCAAGCTGCTGCGGGTGCTACAAGAAAGGGAATTTGAGCGCGTAGGCGGAACAAAATCCATATCGGTGGACATAAGGCTAGTTTCTGCGACAAATAAAGATCTCTGGTCGGAGGTAGGCCGGGGAAATTTCCGAGAGGACCTTTATTTCCGCCTCAATGTGGTCAACATCCAAATACCGCCGCTAAGAGAGCGAAAAGAGGACATCCCTCTGCTTTCAAAGTTCATTCTGGCCAAGTTGGCGCGAAAAATGGGTTACTATCCCATGGATATTGCTGACAAGGTGATCCAACTCTTTGGGCAGTATTCCTGGCCGGGTAATATTCGCGAGATGGAAAACGTCTTAGAATCGGCGCTGAACATGCTGGATGGAGACCATGAAGTAAAAGCTAATCACATTCCATTCCGTCTCCAACACCTAGCCGCCAATTCCAGTTTCAAGGATGCCCGTTCATTGAACATGGTTGTAGAAGAGGCTGAACAGACTGCAATGGCAGTGGCTTTAAAGCAAGCCGGCGGAGATTTTAATAAGGCGGCTGACCTGTTATCAATTTCCCGTTCAAGCTTCTATTTAAAAGCTAAAAAGTACAGTATTAAGGCTAATCGTCGAGGTGATGTTTATGTGCAAGAATAATATAGAAATTAATGGACTCGATTACTGCTACCTGGACACGGGAAGCGGTCCGGAAACTATTGTGTTTTTACATGCTCTTGGGTACGCTGGAATTCTCTGGGAGGAACAAATAAATTATTTCTCCACCAAATACCGAACTATCGCTCCCGACCTGCGTGGACAGGGTGAGACTACGGTTCCGGCAGAATATCAATCATTAGAACAGATTTCCCTGGATATTGCTGTCCTCTTGGAGAAGCTGGGCGTAGATCAGCCGGTTCACCTGTGTGGGGTTTCCTGGGGTGGTATGATCTGCTTCGAGTTCTTACGCAGCTACCCCCAAAAAGTCAAATCATTGACTCTGGTGGATACCTGCGCCTTTTTTCCCGAACCGATGCGCAGCGACAAGTTGAGAGCCCGCTTGAATGTTATGGATAAGGTATCAATGATGGAGTTCGCCCACTTTCATGTAGAACGCACCCTGGGGTATGACGCTCCGTACGATCTCTTTGAGAAGCTTATCAACATCCTCTCGCGAAACGATTACCATTACTACCGAGCTGCAACCGTTTTTGGCTATATGGCTGATTATAGTGAGGTTCTACAGCAGATTAACGTGCCTACACTAATTGTCCTGGGAGATCGAGATAACGATTACCTGGCGTCCTCTGAATATATGCAAGAGCGCATCCGAATCTCCGAGATGTGCATTGTTCCCGGTGCTGGTCACCTAAGCAACATAGAACAGCCCGAAATGTTTAACCGTAAACTGGAGACTTTTCTGCAAAGACACTTCCCTGTAACAGAAAACAGAATGGGAAAAAAGTAGAGGGGGAAAACGGTTTGAATATACTAGCGATCAATCCCGGTTCAACCTCCACCAAAGTCGGCTATTTTAAAAACACAGAAGAAGTCTATTCCAAATCCATTCAACATAATCAGGCCGATCTTAATAAATATGTCCGTATCAGTCAACAGGTTATATTTAGAATTGAGGCTATTAGGGAAGCCCTCCGGCCGGTAGAGCAGGATCTCCCTTCCCTGGACGCAGTAGTCGGCCGGGGAGGATATTTACGTCCACTCATTTCGGGGACTTATCGGATCAACCACCGAATGCTGGATGATCTGATCACCGCCCGCTATGGAGAGCATGCTTCCAATCTCGGGGCGGTTCTGGCATTCCAACTGGCGGAAAAGTACAATGCTGACGGATCATATATAGTCGATCCGGTAGTGGTAGACGAAATGGCTCCCCTGGCACGCTTTTCAGGTCATCCTGCCATCCAGCGGCGCAGCTTATTTCATGCCTTAAATCAAAAAGCTACCGGCCATTATTACGCTCAGCAAGCAGGCAAAGGCTACAATGAAATTAATCTGATTATCGCCCACCTGGGAGGTGGAGCTTCGATTGGCATACACCAAAACGGCCGGGTTATTGACGTAAATAACGCCCTGGATGGGGATGGGCCGTTTTCCGCCGAAAGGACCGGCGGTCTTCCCATGGGGGATCTCCTTCGCCTGGGGTTCGAACGTGACGAGAAGGGGGCATACTTTTACGACCAGGAGCGGCTGCTCCGCTTGATTACCCGTGAAGGCGGGCTGCTGGCTTATGCAGGGACCAATAAACTTCAGGAAGTAGAAGAGCAAGCCCGGGTGGGCAATAGTGAATCAGTCCTGTTGCTAGAGGCAATGGCCTACCAGGTGGCCAAGGATATTGGTGCGGGAGCTACAGTTCTGAAGGGTAAGGTAGATGCGATTATCCTGACTGGAGGCATGTCTTTTTCCGACTGGTTGACCACTCTCATCCGGGAGCGGGTGGAATTCATCGCACCGGTTACAGTTGTCCCCGGTGAAAAGGAGCTCGAAGCTTTGGTGGAAGGGGTATTAAGGGTTCACAAGGGAGAAGAACTGGTCCTGGAGTATTAATTAGGTCCGAAGCTGTCCTTGCTGCAACAGTTGGGGCTTTGGCATATTATAACGCAAGTAATTACGGAGATGTTACCTTGTTATGTACTAGTCATAATCACCGACATGAATAAGAGAGAGGGATCAGCCTAGTTTGATCCCTCTCTCTTTTGTAATTATGAAATTGGTTTTCTCTTGCTTAATTACGTTTAAGACATGGATGCTTTAACCTTACTCAAGGTTGATAGCACCGATTCGTTGAAAAAGAATTTTGCAAAAGTGTTCCAGTCAAACTTGTGGTGGGCCTCCAGAATATATTCTGCAGCCTGCCTCTTTTCAAGTTGTTTCAGCATGATAAAAGGTCTTCCCGGAGTATCGATAAGGCAGCATACTTTGGCTTTAGCTTTATTTAGGAGTTCTGCCTCATCTGCCACCAATTCATCAAAGATGCCCTTTTGCACAACTTCTTCCGGATTCATCAATTGGCCGGTCAATAAAACATCTCGGTAATTTTTGTCACTGTCCAGGCCAAACTTCATGATTTCGGCTTCAGCCGTTGTGATGGAAAGGCCGATATGAATCTCAGTCATCCCTATTTTTATTTTGGGATTGTTAATGACTATCCGATAGTCAGCCGCCATGGCAACGATCATACCGGCAGCGGTAGCGTGCCCATTCACCGCTGCGATGACAGGTTTCTTGCATGTAAAAAGGTTATACATGACTTTTTCCTCAAAATCGAACCACTTTAAACAGTCTTCCGGTTCTTTAAAGGATAAAAAGTCACCCAACTCGAAACCACTGGAAAAGAACCGTCCCTCCCCGGTTATAATCAGGCCCTTTAACTCTTCTTCGCTGTTTACCCGCTCAACTGCTTCGTTTAACCCCTCCATGGTCTCGCTGGAAATGGCATTATATTTGTTATTATCAAATTTAAATATCAGTATACTGTCTTCCACTGAAGATATGAAAGTCATAACTTAAAACCTCCTGCCCAATAATGATACTTTTCAGAGAGCCTGTTATTATCTTGGTTAAATTGTGTAGAAAATGTTAGCTGATTCTATTTACTTTTCTCCAGATATTCATCTTTTGGGCATCTTCTATCAATTGATCCCGGAAATCAGGATGGGCAATATTTATAAGTGCCTCGGCCCTCTGCCAAGTGCTCTTGCCTTTTACGTCGGCTATTCCGTATTCCGTAACCAGCATATGAGTAGCCGTTCTCGGATCGGTGACTATTGCTCCCGGAGTCAGGGTGGCTTGAATCTTGGAGACCCTCTGCCCTTTTACGACAGCCACCGAAGGCAGGCATATAAAACTCTGTCCACCCTTAGATTTATAAGCTCCTTCTACGAAGTCTAACTGCCCTCCGGTACCGCTTATATGCCTGGTACCGACACTCTCAGAACAGACCTGGCTAAACAAATCAACTTCCAAACCGGCATTTATGGATACCATATTATCTATCTGTGCGATTATCCATGGATTATTCACGTAATCTATTGGGTATGCAGCCAGTCCGGGATTGTCATCCATAAAATCATATAGGCTGCGGCTTCCCATGGTAAATGAATAGACCTGTTTATAACGGTCGATATTTTTACGTGAGCCGTTTATTTTCCCGGCCAGGTACATATCCATAAATGCCTCGGCATACATTTCGGAATGAACTCCTAGGTCTTTTAAATCAGACTGTGCCACCATCTGTCCAACCGCATTGGGAATGCCTCCAATGCCAAGCTGCAGACAACAGCCATCATACATGCGCTCAATAATATAGGATGCAATCTTTTGTTCAACCTCATTGGCCTCAGCCTTTGGCAAAGCTGGTAACGCTACATTGCTGCCCTTTATTACATAATCAACCTGGGAAATGTGAACGTTTTCCTGATAACCTCCCAAGCAGCGCGGCATGTTCACATTTTCTTCTACAATAACCGTATGAGCAATTTCCATTGCTGCCCAGTTGCTAACCGCGCTGGCTCCAAAATTAAAGTACCCATTTTTGTCCATGGGTGTAGTCATGACCACGTGAATGTTAGGCGGGCTGGAGTTTTGCCGGATCATCATGGGGTTCTCATGCAGTTTTTGCGGGCTATGGTATAGAGTTTTACCAATCCATGCTTTATCGTGGCCAGCTACATGCCAAGCGTTCCAGGTAAAATGATCTCCGGTAGGATCTACCTCCAGGGTATAATGACGATATGGTCCTATATCGCAGCGGATATTCACATCCCAGAGTTCATCCTTTCGTCTGGATAAGGCCTCGTCAAAGTCATGGGGACAATTAATGGTGGCGGAATATTCCACCCAATCCCCGGATTTTACCAACCTGGCGGCTTCATCGGCGGTTATTTGTTTTTTATTGTATTCCTGAATATTATCGTTACTCATATCAAATTCTAGCCCCTCTCATAATTATTTATTTCTACGTTAAATTAGGTTAGTGTTCTGCTTAGATAATCTTCCAACTCCTTTCCGAGTAGCTTCTGAGACCATTAATTTCCTATTTTTGCGTTCAACAATCCCCCAGTAAGGAATCTACATATTAGTATTGCAACTTGCGTGCCAATGAAAATGGAGCTGCCAAATAAGCGCCTGTTGTATTGCAAATCCTGATTTCATGGTTATTTACAGGTTTTCGTTGCGGATAATGGCAGGTTAAAAATGACAGCGGAAATACAGTTTTTCGGACAAAAGGTAGCGAATCGCCTTAACTTGGGCGATCCAATATTGTGGAAGGATTATTGTAAATTGGACGTAGGCCAAGGGGACAGGTTCCACCATGAATGTAATTTTTAATTTGTGAGGATAGGAGTGCATCCTGGCGCACATACATTGAAACAAACAGCTCTGAAATGATATTCCACTAACCGAGTCGCAAAAAAGCGGAATTCCTATTAGCATTTCTATACTAATAATCAAATTAGATTATCCATTACCATAATTTACTAGCTTGTGTTTACCTATCGTTGCAAACATAGGATAAACCGTCCATTAAGAGATTAGCAAAACCATATTTGATGCGAATGCCCATATTTACCAAAAGGTAGTAAGGTAATAGCCTCGAATTACTAAATTAAAGGAGGCGCCTAATAGAAATGTTTAATGGTTAAATATGAAACTGAAAACTTATTTGAAAATGGAATAATTGTAGTCGTCTTATTCCTGACTTTTGAAAGGAGAACTTATGTTAACATTACGTTGCAAGCAGTTGATTTTTGGGGGTATATTAGCCTTACTTATCGTTATAATACCTTTATCGGCTCAGGCCAGTGATTATGGTGCACAAGATCTAACCTTGGGCAGCCGAGGTTCATCTGTCAGCCAGTTGCAGAAAGATCTTACCGGGTTAGGCTTTTATACAAATAGTATTGATGGATCGTTTGGTCCAAAGACCTATAATGCTGTAGTAAATTTTCAAAAATCCCGAGGACTAAAAGCGGATGGCATTGTTGGTCCGATAACCAAATCAGCCCTGAATGTTGCAATAGGGATTGTGTCGCCACCCCCGGTGTCAACCACACCACCTGTTGACAGCAGCCCCCCTGCTACTACCAGCACGTATACGTCAAATAATAGCCACTATAATAGTCACGAGAAACCCATAGTAGACTCCCTTCGTGCCAATTATGACGGCAGCCTTGCTCAAACTCTGGTCGGGCGTGCTATTTGGTATATGGAATATGGGTTTATGAAGTATGGGCATACAAAATATCCCACGACCGGATACATCGATTGCTCCAATTTTGTATCGTTGGTTTATAAAGATTTTGGATATTCCATTACTTCGGCGGCCAAGGATTATAACAAAGTCGGAGTTAAGGTCGAAGGTGTTTACGCCAAAAAAATACCGGGTTCTTCCAAATATACCCTGGTGGGGGTGGAAAAGCTTAAACCGGGCGATATATTTACATTCTGGAACAATGATGCCCCGGCCAGAACCCATATCGGTCATGTAGCCATATATATGGGGTTAGTAAACGGCAAGCCTTGCATTATTAATACCTGTAAAGGAAATCCTACCGCAATAGGAATTATTAATGATTTTTCCTACTGGTACGGTTCCAGTCTGATTGAAGTACGGCGGGTCTTACCGGACAGTGCATTTGTACCGGGTGGCATAATTAGTGATAAAGGCCCGGTTATACCGGCCATGTATCAAATAAAACCGGACAGGCCCATTATTATGCCTAAGAACCTTTCTACTGGTTTCTAATGCTCAATCGTTGGCAATAAAATAGGCGTCTCCTTAATAAACCTAGAGCCCTTCCACTCGGAAGGGCTCTTAGACTGTCAAAGAACCCTCGCTAAATTGCAAGAAATGGCGGGGGGTTCGTATTGTCTATGGCAAAATTAAATGGGTGATGAAAATGCTAGAACGTGCAAAAAATCCAATAAATAATATGTGAATCGTAGATTTAGAAGTACTGGTACCTCAATACTACCTATTACGTAAAATAGACCGGGCGGTGAATCCACGAGAGCCACATCCGGAGCTAGATAGCCAGGGAAAGGTTTCTTCGGCACAATTAATTAATGCACGAAATACGTGTAAATTCATTTACTAGGAGGTCTAACATTATCCCGTACCGAGAAATCATCCAACTCCACCGTGGAGGGGCCAAGTCAACCCATCGCAATTATCAGGAAGGCTAAAGCTGGTGTTAAACAGAACTCCATTGCGATTCTGGATTAAATAGCAGGAATACACCAAATCCACCGGCAATTTTTGCCGGCCGATATCCATTCACCAAATGGATATGAATGATTAAGTCACCGCAGAATGTTATATTTCATATTTTAAACCAAGGTAATTGTTCAGTTTGGAGGATACGTCCATGAAAAACGCAAGTAAAATGTGTATCAGGCCACCAGCCATCGAAGAAAGCAAGCTAGAACAAAAGCTTGCTGAACAGCTAAGGAAAGGGGAAAAGACAGTAGTACCTCCTCGCCCGCAACAGAAAAAATATGCCAGGCATCACAAATATCCGCGATATGATCGCAGGCCATTGGCTTACGTCACAAATTTCATGGATAAAACTGTATCGTTGATAGAGATACCGACCCGGTCTAAAATCCTGGATATATCTGTTGGTTCGTATCCATATGGGATTGATATAAGTTCTGACCAGAGATTTATTTACGTATCAAATATGGGCGATAACTCCTTGTCGGTTATTTGTACGCGTATCAATCAGGTCGTTCATACGATTCATCTCAATACGGTCTCTTTTCCAGCTGCCCGTCCCAATGGAGTCAAGGTCTCCCCTGACGGAAGATTCGTTTATGTGGCAAACGAGACCTCACACAATTTATCAGTGGTTGATGCCAAGCACATGCAAGTGGTAACGGTGGTTGACCTTCCGGATGGATCAGCACCTGTGCAATTAGACATTTCAAATGATGGCAGATTGGCCTTTGTAACGCTTAGAGACTGCGAAAGCAAAAATGTTGCCGTTGTCGACCTCAAGGTTAACCTGCCTATAAAATATATAAATGTCGGCTTTGGTCCGGTTGGAATCGCTGCAGCCAGGCGAAATCCGCTGGTACTGACAACAAGCAGCTATAATTATAGCCTGAGTACAATTAACACCATCCTCGCAGAATCTTCTCCAAATGATATTGCCCTGGGTATAGGGGTATATTGGGATGTTGTTTTCAATCGAAGTGATCGTATCGCCTATGTCAGTGATTATGCTGACGGTGCAAACTGTGTGAAGATGGTAGATGTTTTTTCCCATCAGCAAATCGGAAAGATCATCGTTGGCAAATTGCCAAAGGGTATGGCTTTAAGTGCTGACGGCAGATTTCTGGTCGTATGTAATGCAGGAGATAATACAGTTTCAATCATTGATACCAGCAGCAGTCAAGTAATGTATACGATCCTCGCAGGAACTTGGCCGCAATACGCTGTGATTCTAAATTAAGCAGCGGAGCCTATTTAGTTAGACCTGAAAAAGTAACCATAACTTTTCCCTTTGTGGAAGCATAAGCTTTCCAAATTTACAGTCATACTTTCCAGAATAATAATGGCATCGAATATATATGTCTTCCCGGGCACTGAATAACTGCGCAGATAATCCAGTCCGGGTGTGTCCTGAAGCTTTTTCTCAATCTTATCCGTGACCTGCTCTTCAACCTGCTGAGCGCTGGCTCCCGGCCATACAATTGGCGAATTTGAATTATTCACCTGCTAGTTAAAGCTATGCCTCATCATCATCCCAGGACAGCACACCTGTTTCCATGGCTTTTTCATACCGCCCGATCTTGAAGTTCAGACGATCCAGTGTGCTTTCGATGGCCGCTTTCTGCGCCAGAAGCTGTTCGCGCTGCTCAAGGAGGAGTTCCCGTCGAGCGGAGATCGTCTCATTGCCCTGCTGGGTCAGCTTCAAATATTCGATCATCCCTTCTACCGGCAGACCGGCACTGCGCATACATTTGGCAAGTTCCACCCATTTGCAATCCTGCTCAGTGTAATCTCGAAGGCCGCTGGGGGTACGGTTGACAGGTGGAATCATACCGACTCTTTCATAATAGCGCAGGGTATCCTGTGAAATCTCATATTTTTTGCTCACTTTTGAAATGTTCATTCTCTTTCCCCTCCTTTTTAACGAATGAAATTGGTTGAGATTCGGTACAATGTTAACCCTAATTCTATACATTATCGACGGTTAAATTTCCGTATTACTACGTTGTCGTCAATCGTAATACACCCAGTATTACTCAATCCTCCGCCTTGTCAAACGAAAATTTTCCTCGCCGAGTAATAACCTAATTAGGGTTAACATTGTACTAGTTTTCAAACAAAGCGGCGGCCTGCTTCATTTTACCGATTATATCCACGCCGAAAGGGCAGTTTTCCATACACTGCCCACAATCAATGCACTCATCCGCATGATGTTCCAGCAAGCCATAGTGGTCGCGCAGCGTTTCGGGCACGCTTTTCTGAATCAATGCGAGATCCAGATACTTGTTCAAGGCAGCAATGTCGATTTTTTCCGGACAGGGAGCACAGTGTCCACAGTACATACAATGCCCGTGGAATACGCGTTTCGGCGCATTTGCAAGGATCGTGCTGTAATCCTTCTGCGCATCGTTTGCAGTCGTGTAGGCCAGTGCCGCAATAATTTCATCTGGGTTGGATACGCCAACCATTACGGAAGCCACCGCAGGCCTGGTCAGACAATAGTGCAGACACTGTACCGGTGTCATGGCGTTTCCGAACGGGGACTGATGGCCGTCCAGCAATACGCCTGCAGCATATCCCTTCATGACGGTTAAGGCCACGCCCGCGTTCTGACAGGTCTGATACAGAAGGCTGCGCTGGGGATTGATGCCCTCATAGGTCCTGCCCGTGAATGTACTCTCCTCAAACAGGATGTCCACATCTTCACTGGCAGGCAGCATATCATAGGCGGCGTTGATGCTGAACAAGATAACATCAATGAGTCCGCTTTCCACCGATTTTAGGGCGATGTCCGGGTTGTGGGTGGAGATGCCCAGACAACGGACTATGCCCTCCGCTTTCCGCTTTTTGGCATATTCAATGATCTCCCCCTGAAAGATGCTGTCAAAGTCCCGTTCATCGTCCACATAGTGGATCATTCCTACGTCCACATAGTCCAGCTGCATCCGGGTTAGAAAGCCCTCGTATGCCGTAATGACTTCGCTCATATTCCTTGTTCTGCGGTACTGCCCGTTCTCCCACATGGAACATAAATGACCTTCGATCACATAGCTGTCACGGGGATAGCGGCTCAGCGCCTTTCCTACATTGTTGTGGACATCCGGGTTTGAGTTGTAGATGTCGATAAAATTGATTCCGCTTTTCATGGCGCAGTCGATGATTGTTTTACAATCAGAGTAGCTTTTGTTTTCAAAGCCTCCTCCGCCGATACCAATCTCGCTGACCTTAATTCCTGTTCGTCCTAATTCCCTATATTGCAAGCTTTTCCTCCTATCTGTGTTAAAACGCTGACCTGACTTTTTCCAACCAATTCGCAAGGTCTTTTTTCGCATCCTTCACACGAGTGCCGTGGATAGCCATCCCCTTCAATAGCTTTGCTTGGGGACAAAGCTTGGCAATGTCCTTTTCACTATGGCCAAGTCCGCTTCCTTCATGGGTGCAAAACGGAACAATCGTTTTTCCTGAAAAATCATATTCCTCCAAAAAGGTGAACACCGGCATTGGCATGGTTCCCCACCAATTGGGGTAGCCGAGGAAAATCACATCATAGGAAGTCATGGTTTCTATATGACCAGTAAGCTTCGGTCTGGTATTGGTGTGCAGTTCCTGCTTTGCTACCTCGGTGGTTTCCGTATAATCCTCGGGATACGCATTCATCGCTTCAATATGAAACAGATCGCCTCCGGTTATCTCCCGGACCATCTCTGCTGCGACTTCTGTGTTACCTACCTTCAGATTCACGATCTTTCCGCTGACATAGTTGTTGCCTTTACGCGAAAAATAGGTGATCAGACATTTTGCATCGCTAAAACTCATAGTCTCGTGTTCCTCACTTTCTTCCGTTACAGGCCGGTCCTCTTTTCCAGTGCCTCCGGATAGCGATCTCCTGCAATAGTAATCTTCGAGATTGCGGTATTTAAATCGCCTAATTCTTCGGGCGTCAGGTCAAGGTCTACTGCTCCTAGGTTTTCATCCAGTCGTCCCAACTTAGTTGTGCCGGGTATCGGAACGATCCACGGTTTTTGGGCAAGTAGCCATGCAAGGGCAATTTGGGCAGGGGTCGCATTTTTCTCTGCTGCCACCTTCTTAATTAATTCGACCAAAACCTGATTGGCATCGAGATTCTCCGGGGTAAAACGGGGGACAATGTTGCGGAAGTCGGAGCTGGCGAAAGTTGAATTTTTGTCAATCCTTCCGGTAAGGAATCCCTTGCCCAATGGGCTGAACGGAACGAAACCAATTCCGAGTTCCTCAAGCGCGGGTAGCAGCTCTTCTTCAGGACGTCTCCACCACATCGAGTATTCGCTCTGAACTGCGGTGATCGATTGAACTGCATGCGCGCGACGGATTGTCTGTACCCCTGCTTCAGATAGCCCCCAATGCTTAATCTTGCCTTCCTGAATCAGATCTTTTATTGCTCCAGCTACCTCCTCGATCGGCACATCAGGATCAACACGATGCTGATAAAGCAGATCGATGGTCTCAATTTTAAGTCGCTTAAGCGAGCCTTCAACTGTCTGCTTGATATGTTCCGGACGACTATTAATACCGGACTCTTTTCCGTCTTTAAAGCTGAAGCCGAACTTAGTGGCAATGACCACTTGATCCCGGTAGGGAGCAAGCGCTTCACCTACTAACTCCTCGTTCGTGAACGGGCCGTAGATTTGAGCGGTATCAAAGAAAGTAAGGCCGCGTTCAACAGCCACATGAATCAGTGCAATCATCTCTTTCTTGTCCGGCGTCGTACCGTAAGCAAAACTCATTCCCATGCAGCCTAACCCCATGGCAGAAACCTCAAGACCACTGTTTCCCAATTTACGTTTTTTCATTTTATCCACTCAAATGCTTTCTTTGTACGCTCATAACCGGCATCCTGAATCCAAAGTTTTGTTGTAATAAACAGTTCCTCTCTTGGTATACCGCTCCGTTTGATTGCTCTGCCAACCGCCTCTTCATTCAAATATGAGGCGGCGGTATCAATCAAACGATAGCCTTCCATAATTGCATCATAAACACATTGTTCACATTCGTTTGCATCAGCAATCTGATAAACACCAAAGCCCAGTATAGGCATCTCAACACCATTATTTAAAATCACGTTTCTCATATTAACCTCCATTTCTTTTTTCAATCCTATCACCTGGAGTTTACTCCAAGTCAAGAGCTTTTAAATAGTAGCACTCATCCATACTACTTACATTGCTCTTTCAAGAATATTTCGGCTTATATCCAAGGTAAGATCCCCGGTTTCCGACAGCGCTGTCATACCATGAGCCTTCAGTTGTTCAACAATAACCGGTATTTTATCAGCTCCAATACCATATTGGGACAGATGTGTTTTTACACCCAGGCTTTCAAAGAATTCTCTGGTTTTCTGAATTGCCAGGTCTATCTTTTTCTCTTCGCTGCCACTCTCTATATGCCAGACACGCTGGGCATATTGCAAGAGTTTCGCACGTTTCTGTTCACTCCTGACCTCTAGTAAAGCTGGCGTTACAATCGCCAAAGTCTGGCCATGATCAATGCCAAATAATGCGGTAAGTTCATGTCCGATCATATGAGTCGCCCAATCCTGCGGAACACCCGCACCGACTACCCCATTCAGTGCCAGAGTAGCACACCAAACGAGGTTTGCACGTGCGTCATAATTATCGGATTCAGCTATAGTAGTTTCACCTATTTCGATCAATGTTTGCAAAATACCCTCAGCAATTCGATCCTGTATCCTGGCATCTACAGGATATGTGAGATATTGCTCAGTTACATGCACAAATGTGTCAATCACTCCATTGGCAACCTGAATTTTAGGAAGCGTAAAAGTAACGGTTGGATCTAATATTGAAAATTTAGGAAATGCCAGCTCACTCATAACCGGATATTTTCCGTGCTCATAGCTTATTACCGCTCCGCTGTTCATTTCAGAACCGGTAGCAGGCAAAGTAAGCACTGTACCGAATGGTACTGTCTTTTTAACTACATCCGAAGTAATAGGCATAAAGCCGTACTTTAACAAATCACGCGAATCTCCATCGTAAAAAGAAGCAAGGGTTATAAATTTAGTTCCGTCAATAACCGAACCCCCGCCAACAGCAAGCAAGAAATCAATATTCTCATTTCGAATAATTTCTACGGCTTTTACCAATGTTTCGTAACGAGGGTTGGGCTCTATACCGCCGAACTCATAAACCTTCCTGTTCCCAAGTACAGTTTTGACTTTGTCGATAAGGCCGTTTTTTTTAGCGCTTCCACCTCCATAGGTTATCAAAACGGTAGCATCGGCTGGAACATACTTATCAATACTCTCAAGCCTGTCCGTACCAAATAAAATATGTGTTGGATTGTAAAAATCAAAGTTTAGCATAATTGAACCTCCTTAATATTATTGTATTGTTAGTCTAAATCTTGGAGTTCACTTCAAGTCAAGCATTTTTTTGAAGGGGAAGGTGAATGAGTGGAAGCATAAGCTTATCATAAGCAAAAAGGAACAAAAAGCTTTCCAAAATGGAAATGTTATACTTCCTTTATTACAATAAATTTTCTTTTATTTGAAATTTCAACAAATGATGGGGGCAGACCTTACCGTGTCGAAAACCCCGTCAAATTGTAAGCCTTCAAATTGCTCGGAAAGTATATGACTATTACATTGACAGTCTAGATAAGAACCAAGACGAGACCAAATCCTGCAATAAGGAAATAGTGGGCATAGAGGGTAAAATCTCAAACTTGCTTAAAGCCATTACTGAGGGAGGAGGAGCAGTCCATTCTATCGTTGAAAAAATTAAATCCTTGGAAATCGAAAAAGCCGCAGTTGAGGCAAGGCTCCATGAATTTAATTTAAGGCAAAAGCAGGATTTAATTACAGAAGATAAAATAATAAACTATCTGTTCCATTATCAAAATGATCTGCTTGGCGCCGACCCAACCGTATGCAAACGTGTAGCGGAGGAATTTGTAGAGAGTGTAGTGGTAAAAAAAGACACCATTGAAATTACTTTCAAGGTGTCTGTGGTTTCAAATGGTGGAGACGGGGCGTACCGGGTCGAAACCACAATCAAGTTGTAACCCTGTCAAGCGCTAGGCCTACCCTCCAGCATTGCCTATCCTCCGGAGAGACAACAGTATAAGAATATGAGTTTTACGTATCTTTTCGTAGTATTCCTAAATACTCCTCATAGGCAAAAACACGACTTCTGCGAACATTCTCGGTTTGTTTTAGAATACCCAGCTCAATCAGCTTATTGACTGCATTTGATACAGCATTGAAGGAAAGCTTCAATGCCGCACTGGTTTTTTTGATGTCAATAATCGGACTTCCTTCCAGGTAATTAAATACCTTTATGACTGTTTTGGCGGATTTCCCTGTATTATTAACAATTTCATTATTCCTGTTATGCAACTTGATAAGCTCATCAATCGTTGTAATAGCATCCTGAGCTGATTCATTAGTCGCTAACAGAAAGAATTTTATCCACTGCTCAAAGTTTCCTCTCGTTCTAACATCATTCAAACGGTCATAATACTCAATCCTGTTTCTCTTCAAAAAATATGAGATATATAAGGTTTCATGACTCAAAAGCTTTTTCTCAATCAGATAAAGTGCGATAAGAAGCCTTCCTATTCTGCCATTCCCATCTAAAAACGGGTGAATAGTTTCAAACTGGTAGTGAATCAAAGCAATTTTAATTAAAGGGTCAAGCTCGTCCTCACTATTAATGAATTTCTCAAGGTCAGACATTGCCTCTATCATGTCCTCGGGGTTAGGAGGAATATATCGAGCATCCCTTAAGGTACCTCCTGCTGGACCGATCCAGTTCTGACTATGTCTGAATTCACCGGGGCTTTTTTCCCCGCCGCGGACACCCTGCATTAAAATCTCATGTGTTTCTTTTAAAAGACGATTGCAAATAGGCAGTTCGCTAAGTCTTGCTGAAGCATATTGCGATGCCTTAATGTAGTTGATAACATCCGCAACATGTTGATTGGTATTTTCCTCAATATTGGGGTCAAGTATATCATCAAGGGTTGCTTGTGTGCCTTCAATTTGCGAGGATAGGAGCGCTTCCTTCCGTACATACATCGAAACAAACAGCTCAATATTAGGAATCTGTCTTGAAACGCCCTCTAATATTCCAATACTTCGGTTAGCCTTCGAGAGCAAATTAACAGTCTCCTCATTAAGCTCAATGAGTGGACTTGGCGGTAATGCCCTTGGTAAAAACGACTTATATTGAAGTTCACCCGTTAAGTTTGTCTTATATTCCCCTGCACCGTTTTTCATATTGCACCTCCTCTAAAATGAAATTATATTCTTATAATAACACAATTATTTCTTTTTAATAATACAAAGCTAAATAACAATGCATTTTATATCCTATTCATTTCATTATTATCTAATTAAACAAATAGTATACAAATTAATTTCACTTTATATATTTATATTGTCATTCTTGCAGAGTTGTTGAGGGAACAATGGGTCTATCGCTCCACTGCCATTATTTTGACAGTAGACACTATCCAACTCGTCATAGATGAAGCTGAAGTCCACCAATTCATTTATTTGACGCAACAAGTTATCTTTTGGTACCACTAAATCATATATCTCTATGTATGGGCTTAAGATGAGGCTCATTTGCCTTTTTAGCATTTTATCACCTACTTTTATTTACTATCTTATTTATATCAAAAAAGAGCCACAATTACCGTATAATAGGTGATTGTGGCTCTTTAAATGTATTTTATTTATGGGACTCTTTCAGTGGCCTACTGGGATGGCGGGTTTTTCGTTTGTAATTAAATATAATTTTGATGGTCATGCCAGTTGCTCCATGATAATAAGTAGCATGAAAGCTTGGTGAAATATGGCATGTGAGCTTCTTCGCCTAACAAGAGACCTGTCCCCCTCATTTATATCATTGAACATCTTCCTGCTGGTGAAGGTATTCTATGTATTCCCTCCCCCACTCCTGCATGACTTCCATTACCTTTAAAAACCTTACCCCCATATCAGCCAATGAATATTCAACTTTTGGAGGAATGACTTTGTATACCTCCCTATTTATCATCCCATCCTTTTCCAGTTCTCTTAACTGCTGGGTAAGATAACCTTGCCGTACTGAAGGCAGGGCTCGCTGCAGTTCACTGAAACGCATAATACCATCTTTTAGTAAGTATAGTATTACAAGCTTCCATTTACCCCTGATAACGTCCTGGGTAATCCCTACCGGGCACCCTATTTCTAATAATTCTTTCCTACACAAACCCGTAACCTCCCATTAGTACGTTTATTAGTACTATATACTTTTAAAAAGAGTACTTGAAAATATTAGCCGTTAGACTCATTATAATACTAGATGCTCTAATATCATATCAAATAATGGTTTCGGTGAAAGGAGATTTATTGTGCAGGAGATTATTAAGTTTTTACAGGAAAATAATGCGGGTTGTTTCGCAACCGTACAGCAGGGTCAACCACAAATAAGGCCCTGGCAGTTTCAGTTTGAATTAGATGGAAAATTCTATTTTGGCACAGCCAACACTAAAAAGGTATATCAACAGCTTAAGGAAACACCTTGTGCCGCCTTTGCCTCATTTTCCCCAACAATGGCTACGGTAAGGATGACCGGACAGGTTGTCTTTGACTCAAGTCCACAAATGAAAGCTATGGTTTTAGAACGGAATAAAATGCTGCAGAATATTTATGGAACCTCGGATAATCCAGACCCTTCCTTTGAAGTATTCTACCTGTGCAACGGCGAAGCCTCATATACTGAATATGGAAAGGAACCTGTGGTGTACAAATTTTAGGCTAAACTATTTTAGGATAAACTAAATAACAGAGACCGCCTAAAACTATCAGATGAAGGGGGCAACAAAATGGAGTTTTTTGAAGTTGTAAAGAAACGCCGTGCAGTGCGCATGTACAAACCGGACCCGGTGAACCGTGAAGATATTCTGACCATACTTGAGGCCGCCCACGCTGCACCCTCGGGGCGCAATCTGCAGTCGTGGGAGTTTCTGGTTATTAGCGGAGACAAGAAGAAGGCAATGGGCGAGAGTTATGGTAAGATTGCGGAGGGCTATACCAGAGACTGGGAAGATTCGGCCGCTCGGGAGTCGTTTATAAAATACGCCCGCACCTTTGGGGGTGCTCCGATAATTATTGTGGTTCTGGCTGCCACTGACCCTATTCCCGGTGTAAACAAGATGCACCTTGAAACCGGCTGCGCTGCCATGGAAAATATAATGCTGGCTGCTACAGCATTGGGGCTGGGCACCTGCTGGATGACAGGGCCGTTGCAGGACGAGGCTAACTTGCGCAAACTGCTTGAAATTCCAGACGATTTGCAAATAATTGCGGTTACACCGCTGGGACATCCCGTTTCCTGGCCTGATCCGCCGGTATTCCCGGCACCTGTGAATGGTAAAATAAACTGATCCAATTTCGGACATATAAATTGAGCAACTATTGGCCACAAACTGACCCACCTTCATCATGGAAAATAAAAATAC
>PHAA01000035.1 GCA_002840245.1 Firmicutes bacterium HGW-Firmicutes-15 | reverse complement strand
GTGGCAGCTTACTCTTATGTGGCATAAAAAATACTCCCCTCTCGGTTCACAGTCAAAATTTTGTTATTTCAACTGTCTATTTTAAGGGGAGCATATCAACTTATGGATGATACGGGATTCTTTTTTGGGATTCGGTTACGAAATCAGAGCTTTTGAGTCAGCTAGAACAGATTCACCTTTACCATATCCCCTACCTTAATCCCCTGTTTCTCATAAGCTATGTGAACATAACCATCAGCTTGAGCGATGATGCTCATCAAGCCAGATTTACCTAAGAGAGGTTTAGCCTCTCGTCCTTCATCATCTTGCAGCAACTGTACAGGGATGAAGTCGTCCCGGCCAGGCTGGGAAGCTACATTTACCGTCATCCTGGCTTCCACTTGCCTTACTGAAGCGGGACTAATCACAGGGGCGAAGAGAATATAAAAAACCATAAGTGCGGAAACAGGATGGCCCGGCAAACCAATAATAAGCTTCTCCCCCACCCTCACTCCTATGGTAGGTTTGCCAGGCTTCACTGCAATACCATGAAATAGCATTTCGGAATCAGGAAAGGACAGCATAACTTCCACAGAATAGTCTGCAACTCCTACCGAACTCCCCCCCGACATAATCAGTACGTCGTTATCCTTCAATGCGTTTTCCACCGCTTTTTGCAGGGAAGCAAAATCATCCTCCACCAGAGGATAGCGTCGGGGTATAGCCCCGCAGGATTCCAGGGCCGCCGCTAGAGAGTACGAATTCACATCTCTAACTTGGCCGGTCAACGGGACTTGATCTAAAGGGATAATTTCATCACCAGTTGACAATATTCCTATATTATAAGGCTTGAATACCGGTACCCGGTCTATCCCCAGTGATGCCAAGAGTCCTATTTCCTGGGCTTTTAATATTCTACCGCTCCTAAAAATCGTCCTTCCCCGACTGACATCCTCACCTTTTAGCATAACATTCTCTCCAGGAGCAACAGGTCTGGATACTAAAACCGTATCCTCTCCCAGCTTCTCCGTATACTCCACCATTACCGCTGCATTACTGCCCGTCGGGAGCATCCCCCCGGTAGGGATCCAGGCGCATTGACCATTTCCAATCTCAAACAGAGGCTCCTCACCCATCCGCACCTCATTAACACATTCCATCATACCCTGCAAAGACTCGCTGCTCCCAAAGGTATCCTCCGCTCGAACTGCATAACCATCCACCGTTGAGCGAGCAAAAGCCGGCATATCTTCTGGACTGGTTATATCCATAGCCAAAACCCTGTGGTTGCACATTTCTAAGGGTAGATATTCAATTTCCCGAGAGGGAAAATGATCTATTATCAACTGACGAGCATTTTGATAGGTCAATACTTTCAGGAATTCTGGCATTGCCATCCTCCTCATTAATTTTCATTTTCTTTCCACATCAATTATACTTAAACGGGGATAATCATACAAATAGGCTTGAAAAGCACAAATTGAATTAAAATTCCTTTGAAATACCTTTACGATTTAGATTAAGTATTGAAAGTCTTTTTTCTATAACATCCGCTAGTAATGAGGAGGAATCGCATTGGCAAGAAATATTTATATAGAAAATATGCCTCTGGAAAAGGCCTTAGCATTATTCATGGAGCATCTCAAAGATTGCAAGTGGTTCCAATTAGAGAGTGAAGAAATTGATGTTCTCAGTTCGCTGGGCAGGTGGACTGCTGAGCCAGTTCTGGCTGGGAGGTCTTCCCCTCATTATATGGCCTCAGCTATGGACGGTATTGCTGTCCAGGCAGCTTCCACCTACCATGCCAGTGAGGTTAACCCCATAAACCTTGCTCTGAAAGAAATACTAGTGGTAGATACCGGTGATTATGTTCCCCCGGAATATGATGCAGTAATAATGATAGAAGACGTAAATTTCATTAACGACCAAGTACAGATTATTAAACCAGCGGTTCCCTGGCAACATATTCGCTCCATCGGCGAAGACCTGGTAGAACAGGACATGATAGTACCCAGCCTTAGTCTCATCGGTCCTTACGAGCTAGCTTCCTTCAGGACTGCTTCCGTCAACCGGGTTCAGGTAATAAAAAAGCCGGTGGTAGCTATTATTCCTACCGGAACAGAGCTCATAGAAACTGGAAACGCAAATATGACTCCCGGTCAGATCGTGGAGTCTAACAGCCGCATGCTGGCTGGCCTCTGCCAGGAGTGGGGAGCCGAAGCTCTGCGCCATGAAATTGTTATCGATGATAAAGAACTAATCCGGCAGGCCGTGGTCGAAATGGGAAAGAAGGCTGACCTGATCATTATCTGTTCCGGCTCCTCAGCTGGGCGCGAAGACTACACCTCGACCATAGTGCAGGAACTGGGTCACCTGATTGTGCATGGCCTGGCCACTCGGCCTGGTAAACCAGCTATTCTGGGTATAATTGATGAGAAACCCGTTATTGGTGTACCGGGGTATCCCATATCAGCCCAGCTCATCTTCTCCCTTTTTGCCCGGCCTATCTTATTTAGGAAAATAGGACAGGAAGTTCCTGATCTGCCCTCAATGGAATGTTCCATTTCTCGAAAACTTCCTTCTCATGCGGGAGTGGATGAATTTGTAAATGTTAACGTCGCAAGAATATCTGGTCAACCTATCGCATACCCTCTTAACAGAGGTGCGGGACTAAGCAGCATTCTGGTAAAATCTGACGGCGTAGTTCATATCCCCAGGGGCAATGAAGGACTTGACGCCGGATCCAGTTGCCAGGTTATCTTAAACCGCTCGCCCCGGGTGATTGACAATACCTTGGTGTGTTTGGGCAGTCATGATATGTCCATCGATTTCCTGATAGATATCCTGCAAAGGGAACAGGGGCTGCGCATGGTCTCCACTAACGTAGGCAGTATGGGCGGAATCATGTCCCTCTCCAGGCGAGAAACCCACTGCGCTGGCCTGCACCTGCTTGATTATGACAGCGGTGATTATAATGTAAGCTACCTGAAAAAATATCTGCCCCAGGAAAAACTGCTTTTAATAAATCTGGTTAAACGCCATCAGGGGCTAGTAGTCAAAAAAGGCAATCCGTTACATATCCAAGGTATAAAAGATCTCTCCCGACCGGAAATCCGATTTATCAACCGACAGAAGGGTGCCGGAACCAGACTGCTCTTGGATTACCTGCTAAATCGAGAAAAATTATCCTCCCAAGATATTAACGGATATAACCGAGAGGAATACACCCATTTGGCAGTAGCCTCCTCGGTCAAAAACGATGGGTGCGATACCGGTCTGGCTATCTACGCCAGCGCCAAGGTTATGAACCTCGATTTTATTCCCATTGAGGTGGAACATTATGACCTATGCATATTGCCGGATTTGTTAAGTAAGAAGCAACTGGACGGTCTGCTGGCTGCTATCCATAGTCCTCAGTTCAGAGCCCGTGTCACCGGTTTCGGTGGTTATGAACTCGATCTGTCAGGACAGACAATCTATGAATACACTGCAAATAATATGCAATAACTATTATTTATTCCGTTCATTATTTTTGTTTATATGAATCCTTGCTTTATTATATTTGCAGGGATTTTACTATTTTTGTCGAACTGTCCATTAGATGAACTATTTACAGCACCAAGAACCCTGGTATCGTTTCACTTACTCTCTAAGCCATTAATAGGCCGGCTTAGTATCGCCTGACAATAACCGATACCCTGGATGACTGGTAAAAACCTGAATAGCTTACTAATTCATAGTTCTGTTGTATACTTTTGTCACCTGTCATTGGGCCTTACTTGATCGTGTAAGGTGCAATATATATTCTGTAATCCCCAATCGGAGGTGGTAATTTTTTGGGGAAAATGTCGAAATCATGCCCGGAGATCTGCGCTCTAATGCGAATAGTTGGCAAAATATGCTCTTTTCATGACTTTATCGACCGTTCAGCTTAAAAATAGGGTGTTCATTTCATTCCGGGATGTTATACTGGGTTAGTGATATTTCGACCCAGAGCAATTTTATTTGGGGAAAGGAGAGTGTTATTCCTATGAAGGTTACCCGTAGACAATTTTTCAAGGTAACCGGTGCGAGCGCAGCTGCACTTGCAGTTGTAGACCTTGGTTTTGACCTGGAGCCTGCAGCAGCGGCAACCAAGAAGTTGCGGATAAAAAACATAAAACCAGTACCAACTGTTTGTCCGTACTGTGCTTCTGGTTGCGGTCTTGTGGTCTATTCAGAAAGGGATGCAGCCGGCAAGTTTGTCAAGCTTCTTAGTGTTGAAGGAGATCCTGACAATCCAATCAACCGAGGTGCAGCCTGTGCCAAAGGCGCCGCAATGTTCAACCTTAGAGAGATTTACGATGCAGAAACCGGAGAACAGATTATTAACCCTAAACGGGTACAAAAACCTCTGTACCGGGCACCTGGAAGTGAAAAATGGGAAGAAAAATCTTGGGAATGGATGATAGAGACAATTGCCGAAAGAGTCAAGGAGACTAGAGACAAGAGCTTTATCCACAAAGAAAAAATTGCTGATGGCAGCGAAGTAATCGTAAACCGTACTGAAAAAATTGCATCTTTAGGAGGTTCTGGCCTGGATAATGAGGAAGCATACCTGTGGAGCAAACTGGCACGTTCCATGGGGTTAGTTTATCTCGAAACCCAGGCTCGTATCTGACACTCCGCTACGGTGGCAGGTTTGTCACCAGCATTTGGCCGGGGTGTTATGACCAATCATATTGTTGATCTTAAGAATACGGATGTTGCTCTCATTATGGGTAGTAATGCCGCAGAAAACCATCCTATAACCATGAAATGGTTAGGCGAAGCTAAGAGAGTAAGAGGAGCCAAGATTATTCATGTTGATCCCCGATATACCCGTACTTCGGTCATATCTGATCTGTACGCTCCTATGCGCTCAGGTACGGATATTGCCTTCTTGGGCGGAATGATCAACTACATCATTCAAAATAATCTATATCATAAGGAATATGTACTTGCTTATACCAATGCTTCTTATCTGATTGCCGATGGTTATGATTTTAAGGATGGTCTTTTCTCCGGTTATGACGCAGCCAAGCGCACTTATGATAATAAAACCTGGGATTACCAGTATGAAGCGGATGGGACAACTGTATTGAAGGATCCGACTCTTACTAATCCGCGTTGTGCTTTCCAGCTTATGGCGAAACATTTTTCTCGTTATGATATAGACAGCGTATGCAAAATTACCGGAACCCCCAAAAACAAATACCTGGAGGTTCTGAAACTTTATACTTCCACTGGTGCTCCCAATAAATGCGGCACAATAATGTACGCCATGGGTATTACCCAGCACACGGTAGGAAGCCAAAACGTTAAATCATTTGCTAATGTACAGCTGCTTTTGGGCAACATGGGCCGTCCCGGCGGTGGCGTTAATGCTCTGCGTGGTGAGAATAACGTACAGGGCGCAACTGACATGGCTTTATTGTTCCATATTATACCTGGTTATATTGATTCTCCCATGAATAATGCTGCTAATAAGGATCTAGTTTCATACTTGAAAGCAGTCACCCCTGGAGCTGCCAAATTGCCGGCAGCAAACATGGACGAATTCAGGGCAGCAGTAGCTGCTGGGATTCCTAATTCCGGTTATAAGGTTAATACCTCCAAGTGGGTGGTAAGTCTTCTCAAATCCTGGTGGGGAGATGCTTGCACCAAAAATAACGATTTCGCTTTTCATTACATGCCCAAACGTGATGCAGCGAAGAACTATTCCCACATAGCAATGTTTGAAGCTATGTACAAGAAAGAGATTGACGGCCTTTTTGTAATGGGTTCCAACCCGGTAGTTGGTGGTCCCAATGCCAATAAAGAGCAAACAGCTATGTGCAACCTTAAATGGTTGGTCAGCGTTGATTTATGGCTGAATGAAACAGCTGAATTCTGGACTTATGAAGGCTGGGAAAGACCTGAAAAGAATGGAAAAGTAGAACAACGGAATCCCAAAAATATTGATACCGAAGTATTTTTCCTGCCAGCTTGTGCAGTGTATGAAAAAGAAGGTACAGCTGCTCAAACCGGACGTTGGGTACAGTATCGCTGGAAAGGTGCTGAACCAGTCGGCGAATCCAAATCCGATCTTTGGATTGTTGACGAGTTGGCCAAGGGTATTAAGAAACTCTATGCCAACAGCACTCTGCCTCAGGATGAACCCCTTAAAAATATGACTTGGGGCTATGGACATGGTGAAGAGCCTGAACCTATTGCTGTCGGCCTGGAACTCAGCGGCTTTACGGTAGCTGATAAAAAACCCATCGCCTCAGGTTTTGGATCTCTAAAAGATGACGGCTCTACAGCCTGCGGTAATTGGGTTTACTGCGGTCAGATGGCAACTAAGCCAGACGGGTCATTATTGTATAAACCTATGAACCGCGACAACAAAGATAATTCCAAGACTGGCTTAGGGCTCTATTCCAACTGGGGCTGGGCTTGGCCGGTTAATCGCCGGATAGTTTATAATCGCTGTTCAGTACAGCCCGACGGTGTTACTGCTTGGCCTGGTGATGATGCTCGCGTCTTAATTAAATGGGATGCCACCAAAGTATCTGATCCATTGAAACCTGAAGTAGTAGGAAGCTGGGTTGGCGACGATGTTTGTGACTGCGTTAAGACAGCTCCGCCCGATAAGGCAGTTCCATTCCTTATGAGACCAGAGGGTACAGGATGTTTCTTTGCAGCTAAGGCCTCTTTCAAGGAAGGTCCCTTCCCCGAGCACTATGAACCGTGGGAAAGTCCACAAAAGAACCTAATGAACAAGCAAGAATTCAATCCGGCCATCAAAGTTTGGGAGCCCGAAAAACAAGGTAAGGTTGAAGAATATCCATTCGTTGGCACAACTTATAGAGTAGTTGAACACTGGCAAACAGGAGCCCTAACTCGTAACCTGCCTTGGTTGGCAGAACTTATGCCCAACATGTTTGTAGAGATTAGCGAAGAGTTAGGCAGATTAAGAAAAATTGAAAATGGTGACAATGTTATCGTATCGACTACCAGAGGTGATATCGAAGCTGTTGCCTGCGTGACCAAGCGCATTAAGCCTTATATAGTTGACGGAAAAGAAGTACACATGGTTGGAGCACTTTGGCAGTATGGATTCAAAGGGTATGCCACTGGAGACCCGGCAAACCGTCTGACCCCACATGTCGGCGATGCTAACACCATGATTCCCGAATACAAAGCCTGGCTTTGCGATATAAGGAGGGCTTAAGTATGGCAAGATTAATGACGAATTTATATGATGTTAGTAAGTGTACCGCCTGTCGAGGTTGTCTGGTAGCCTGCAAAGACTCCAATCAACTTCCGGCGGTAATGGAACCCTTCAAGGGCAATTATGCAACCCATGAAGATACTAATGGCAACACCTATACCCTTATCCGCTTTATTGAGCATGAGGACCCGGTTGACGGTGTTCGCTGGAACTTCCTGAAATATCAGTGTATGCATTGCTTAGATGCAGAGTGTATGAAAGTTTGTCCCAAAAAGGCTTACAGAAAGACCGAATGGGGAGCCACTATACACGATGAAGACAAATGCATTGGCTGTCAGTACTGCACCTATGCGTGTCCTTTCGGGATACCCAAGTATCGCACGAGAACTGATACGGTCACCAAGTGTACCCTCTGTTATGAGCGGGTTGAAGAAGGATTAAAGCCAGCCTGTGTAAGAACCTGTCCTAGCGGCGCCCTGACTTTTGGCTACCGGGATGAATTATTACAGCAAGCTGAGGCAAGAGTAAAATTCCTCAGAGCTAATGGTTTCCCTCGTGCTACGATTTATGGCAAGCTGGAACTAGGCTCAGGTACGAATAAGATATATGTCTTAACTGACACGCCTGATAAATTTAATTTACCAGTTGATCCTAAAGTATCCGCTAATACCTGGGTATGGCAGGATTGGATTAAACCTTATGCTGGGTGGCTTATACCGGTAGCTCTGGGTGCATCGGCAGTCAGCTTTGTTACCAACAGATTAATAAATAAAGGCGACGATCATGCGAAGGGAGGTCATGAGTAATGCGATGGATTCCTGAATATCAACCAGATGTAGAAAGAGTTGAAAGATTTAATTCCGTGGCTCGGATTACCCACTGGGGGCATACCGTGACTTTTCTGTTGTGCCTTTTTACTGGCCTAATCCTGTTCTTAGGTGGAGTTGATTGGCTGGCGGCCATTTTCGGAGGTTATCGTGGCGCAGGTCTGGTTCACCGTATTGCAGCGGTTGGTATGACCCTCATGTTAGTTTTCGGTATGCTTTTTGGATTCAAAGGTTATATTGCTTGGGTAAAAGATATATTCCGGTTCGGTATGAATGATGTCAAGTTTATTTCGATATTTCCCCTGGATTTTTTCGGTTTGGAGATGAAGTTTCCGCCTCAAACCAGATTTAACGGCGGGGAAAAAATGAACTCCGTGGTTTTGATGACTATGGTTTCTCTACTGGTCTTAAGCGGTTATATAATGTGGTTTCCATCCATTTTCCCGGCCGGTTTGGTAAGATTCAGTTACCCAGTCCACGATTTGGCCATGATCTTTTCAACGCTAATGGTATGTATGCATGGTTTCTTAGGTTCTTTCCATCTTGGTTCGGGTGAATCCTTCTGGGGTATGTGGAAAGGTACTGTTAGAGCAGATTGGGCTAAACACCATCATGCTATTTGGTACGAGGAGACTTACGGTGACAAAGCTAAGGCTGAAGCTGAATAATTCCCATACAAATGCATAATCATAAAAGAAGGGGAGTTTCACTCCCCTTCTTTAATTAAAAGGGGTGCTAATACTATGAAAAGACAGTTCCCGGTAAGTCTACCCGAGGGCTATGTAGATTTTTTCAAGAACCTGGAGACCTGGCAGAATAAACAGCAGATAAAATTGAAGAAAAGCTATTCACCTGCCGGAATCGATGTTTTGAAGGCCCTGGTTAACACTAATAAGCCAGTAATACAATCCGTTGATTTTCCTTTGGATGTAAATCAATACAAAAGTCTCTATCAGGAGCTACTGCTGCTCTTAAAGGATTACCGCCCGGAGATAGCGGGAGTAATGGATAAGATATTAGAAAAGCTCGAACACTTAGACTTCGGCCTTCTGCCAGTCAAATTGTTAGAAGCGGATCAGCAGTATTTCTCTGAGCTATCTGCTCGTATAGATGTTCCGACTGAACTGTTGATTTTTACAGTTGATCATTCCTTGCGTCCGTTTCTGAGGCTTTGGGCTGAGCCTCATTATACTGAGATTGCAGAAGATGAGTTTAAATCCTGGAGCTTTGCTAACGTCTGCCCCTTCTGCGGCAGCAAGTCTCACTTCAGCCGCCTGAGAGCAACTGATGGACGTAGATTTATGTTTTGCGACCACTGTTTTACCGAATGGGAAACCCGAAATATTTACTGCGTACATTGCGGCAACAGTAATCCGGATACGATTCAATATTTGACTGTAGAAGAAGATCTAGCTTATCAGATATACACCTGCGAAGAGTGTAAAGGATACCTTAAGACCTTTGACGAACGTCATAAAGGCGATAAAACAGACCTCTTTATTGCCAACATCGAAACTGTATACCTGGACATGCTAGCTCAGGAAAAAGGCTACAACAGCCATGACAATGACTAATATGCTGGACAGGCAATGGACGCTTCCCTTGCCTGCATGTCTGCTCATCAAAATACCGGGTAGTTTTATAACTATTCGGTATTTTCGTTTTTAAAGAAGTATGGTGGATACAAGGAAATTTTTTTACGATACCATGTCACATAACCTCAGGAGGGCAGAAAACGGGTAATAATAGCTGAATAAATATTAGGGTTGATTCTTTCTTAAAGAAGTCCGGGGTTATACCGCTTGTTTTACCTACAACCGTTATATACCTGGTATTGTAGTTCTTTGATATACGGTTAGGGACTATCAAGGAATAAATAATGCATAATACTCCAAGGATTTGCGGGATCGAGTTAATCATGACGCTCCGCTTGCTCATACCCAGCCATTTGTAACAGGGTTCGTTTAAGTTTGTAGGCCTGTTTTTCATTAGTAAGTATATTCAGATAGTCACCTGCAATAATTTTTGTATCGCCACGCGGAATGATTTGTTCTTCTCCCCTTTTGATATTGATAAGGAGACAATGTTGGGGCCAAGTAACATCCCTGATCCTTTTTCCTTCAAGTTGAGATCCCAAACACACAACCGCTTCCAGAACAGTATTAGCACTCGTATTTACATCCAGCGCTTCGTGCCCTCCCCTGGCCAGAAGCCGATTCAGCAATTGATCGTAAATCGGTCTGGACTTCAATAGATCGGCCACAATATAAGCAGTCATCGATACGGCAATAAGAGCAGGGAGATGTTCAAAGGAACCTGTCATTTCCGTGATTAAGATGCTCCCTGTTATGGGGGCTTTCACAATTGCAGTAAAATAAGCGGCCATGGCAAATACTACAAAGTTGTTCGCGAAACTCGGATCAACATGCCAAAAATTAATTGCCAGCTGGCCGAATACCCCGCCGGTCAATGCCCCTATTACCAGTAAGGGTAAAAAAATGCCGCCCGGTGCCCCCGAGCCGTAGCTTACCATCGTTAATCCGAACTTAATTATTACTAAAAGAATCAACATCATCAGTGCATACTGGTTGCTTTCAATACCAGCAATTAAACCATGCCCTCCGCCCAGAGCCTGGGGTGCCCAAAATCCAACCGGTATGGTTAATAACAATGGTACTAACATGATGAATCTTTTTGAAACCAGTTTCTGCTTCTCATAAATTTGCAGCGATTTTATCAGGGACCAGTTGAAGAAAACACCAAATAACCCAGTAATGAGCCCAAGTAACAGCAATAAAACAAAATATTTCATCGGCAATACCGGCAGAGTATGAAAATCAAAAATGGGTCTAATACCAAAAAAATTACGTGAAACATAATCAGCCGTCAGGGATGCAGTCATAGCGGAGAGCAATATTGGTGGAGAGAAATTCTTATGTAATTCCTCCAGGGAAAAGACCACACCAGCCAACGGAGCGTTGAATGCTGCTGCCAGACCAGCGCTGGCGCCGCTGGTGATAAGGATTCTTTCTTCTACTTTAAATCCGCCGAGTAAGCGGTTTATGCCTTGTCCTACAACTGCCCCAAGTTGAATGGACGGTCCTTCCCTTCCCAGTGACATTCCAGATCCTATAGCAAGAACCCCGCCGACAAACTTCCACACGAGAACCTTGAGCCATTTCATATTTAGCTGCCTGAGCACTGCTCCTTTCACCTGGGGAATACCACTACCGCTAATCATCGGTTCCAATTGAACAATTTTACTAAGAACCAATGCAACTGCGATAAGCGTCATGATCCAAAGGAGAGTCCACCAGAATACATGCGTTCCTAAAAATAAATACAGGCGTTCGAGCCAGGTAGTTGCCTGCTGCAAGATATACCTGAACAATACCACAACGGTCCCTGTAGCCAAGCCGATCAAAATTCCTTCAAAAAATAGACGAATTCGGAACCTCCGTTTGTGGATGATTCCCTCCAGCGCACCGCGTTTGTTAATCATGGTATGTCTCCCCGTATATTTTAAATATCAATGCTTAAACCTGGTTAGCTATGTGAAAGGATTCCAACCCATAAATAATATCAGATTTATTCGGCATCGTCGATGCTGGCCCTTGATATCACCACATAAGCCTCCAGTTACACCTGTTAATTGTATATCATTCTAGCCTTATAGGCGACACTATAATAGACCGTCAGTTTTTTAGCGGCCTTTAATTATTTATTAACAATATGGACAAGGGGTAATTTCAGCACAAAGAAGTGGGCAGGTATTTGGCCGATAAGAATATAACTAAACAAATGAATATCCAAAGACGGTAAAAGTGATTCTAATGAAAATTGTAATCGCGGTGATTAGAACCTAAGTTCAATAGGTATTAGATAGAATGTTTTAACCAATCCTACTTGTAAACCTCATCGTCTTGCTCGTCGGTGAGAAAGTCGCCTCTGTACTCCTCAGAGGCGATAGGCAAAACAACTTCCACTACCGCACCACCCTGGCCAGAGTTATAGATCCTAACATGTCCAGCATGCTCGGTGACGATTTTATGAACTATTGTCAGGCCTAGACCGGAACCTCCGTTTACACCGGTATAAAAATGTTCAAAAGCATGTTTTAAATCTTCTGCTCTAAAACCGGAACCATCGTCGTATACTGTTATCAACACCTTGTTCTGGCTCTCAATTAACTGGGATTCAACCGCGACTCTGCTACAGGCATGACGAATGCCATTGGACAAGAGGTTGACGAAAAGGCTGTGCAACTGCTCCCAATCCCCTATAACCCAAGTTCCAGCATTTACCGCAGCCAATATCTCCACTTTCCTTTCTAGGGCGTATCCACCGACCGACTCCATGACCTGCCCTAAGATATAGGAGAGGTCATGAGGTAAATAATATTTCTTATGCGGCTGCTCCAAAATGGTAATATCGATCAAATTTTCAACGACGTTTCTTAAGCGCAGGCTTTCTTTATGAATGATGTCTATGGCATTATCCAGCTCTGGACCTGTAAATACTCCGTCGCGGATACCCTCCGCATAACCATTAATGCTCATCAAGGGAGTTTTCATCTCATGGGAAGCGTTCTGGAAAAAACGGCGCATACCCTCATCATAACTTTTTAGATGGTCAGCCATCTGGTTGAAGGCGGTGGCTAACTGGGCCAATTCGTCATCTGCTTTAATATCCAGACGCATATCGAACTGGCGATTGCCCATAGCCTGGGCATATTCTTCCAGCTTTCTCAGAGGTCTTACCAGATAGCGAATCAAGAAGAACGCGATCAAAAGGGCTACCAACAACGCGACCAAAAGGCTTCCCAAAACCATTAACAACGTTTCTCGGTATACAGTTTGCAGAGTGCTGAAAGATATGAAGGTCATAACCGTTCCCCCCACCCCGTCAGCTGTTCCTACCGGCACTTCCGCAGCCATATAACTCTCGTTCCTAAAGATATTGGACGTATTCCTATCAACGCTCCCCTCTTCGCGCAGCTTTAGCGCCAACTGCGACAATGACTGACCGGGGGGAAACTGCTCCGGCTGACTACTAAAACTGATGCAATCCTCTGGATCAAGCCATAAAAAGTCGCTCTCTACTGAGCGGCCTAACAGAATTATGGTTAGCGGCAAATTGTACTCCTGGGGTGGCCAAAAGCCGGATTGACGAGCCCCAATCGTATAGGCAATCTCCCAGGCCTGCTTTTCCAAACCGATCTCGGCCCGGCGTTCTAAAACGCCTACCAACAGCGGATAGAAGGCCAAGGCGGTCATCAGGAAGGTGAAAAACACCACGGCCAAATAGCTCATTAATATTTTAGTTGAAATGCTTTTGAACTTGCCCATCTAATCGATACCCATAGCCCCATATAGTCTGAATGTTTGCTTCTGAACCGCTTTCCTTTAATTTCTTGCGCAAGCGTTTGATAAGGTCATCGACTGCTCGCTCCGACCCTTCATAATCATAGCCCCAGACTCGATCGAGCAGCTCTTGACGGTTGAAAGTTCGCTGGGGATGCTGAACCAGCAGCAGGAGCAGTTCGAACTCCCTGGTAGTCATACTAAATTCCTGTCCATCAACCAGGATCAGTCTGTCATCTGGCAGCACTTTAAGGTTACCTGCCTGTAGATAATTATCTGGATTGGGGGGAGTCAGCGTGCGACGAAGCACCGAGCGCACCCGGGCGATCAGTTCACGGGGACTGAAGGGTTTGGACAAATAGTCATCCCCTCCGATTTCAAGTCCCATAATCCGATCCAGAGCTTGGCGACGCGCCGATATGAATATTACCGGGACTCCGCTGTGCTGGCGGATTTGCCGACAAAAATCCAGGCCGTCCTGGCCGGGCAGCATGATGTCCAAGATAAACATATCCGGATATCCTGATTCCAACCGGCAGTTTAGTTCTTCAATACTGCCGAATGACTCTACCGCAAAGCCTTCCTTTTGCAAGTACTGGCTGATTAATAAACGTATATTCTCTTCATCATCAATTACATAAATAGTATGCAAATCACCCGCCCCTTTACAATTGCACAACTGCCAAGAACTTTTTTCAGTATAGGTCAGTATTGTGGCAAAAATGTGTACGCGGATAGTCAATATGTTCTATTTGTGGAAAAATTTGATCTTGCCCGAATTATGCCACAATTTTAGTTTATCATTAATTGAAACCTTAGGTCAAAAAGTACGATGCTTGAGAGCCTTAAGCTCAAAATAATTCCGATTGGGTTCTTAATATCCGGTATAGATGGGCGGGCCAGCTGTAAATAACCGCTCTCCTATCACTATAAAAAATATGCTAGACGGGAGTGCTGCCTATGTAAAGATTAATGTTTCAATACCAATACTATAATGGCAATATGCGCTGAATTTCTCATCCAGAGAGAACGGGGGAACCAATTTAGTGGGGTGAATCCGATATCGGTAGGGAATCCCTTTTCCCGAATCCGTCAGCTAACCTCGTAAGCGCTGAAAGGGAATCCGAGGTTAATACTTTACCAGCATAACCAGAGGACTGCCTTTGGTTATTTTCATTTAATTCTCGGCCCTTTTCGATTATGACCATTCCTGTTAAAGACCAATAAAAAGGAGTGATAACATGAGAGAGACAGGGAGTATATATAATCTCGATCAATCCATGCTTAGAGGCAATGAACTCAAAGAGGGCGCCCTTATCCGGGAGGCTGTAAAAGCCATGCCAGATAAGGTTAGTGTTCAACAACAAACCGCGCAAAGAAAGCAGAGAATGTTAGATGTTCTGGGCGGCACCGAGAAAGACTGGGCTAATTGGAAATGGCAGTATGCAAATAGAATTACTACACTGGCTGAGCTTGAACAGGTAATCAACCTGACGGATGAGGAAAGAATGGGTGTGAAAACGAGTCTGAAAAAGCTGCGCATGGCAATTACACCCTATTATGCAACATTGATAGACGTGGATGACTTTAACTGTCCGGTAAGAAGACAGGCTGTTCCAACTATACATGAAACCAGAATATCAAAATGCGACAGCAAGGACCCATTGCATGAAACTGCGGACTCTCCAGTTCCAGGTCTTACTCACAGATATCCCGACAGGGTTCTGCTGCTTATTACCAGTCAGTGCTCAATGTACTGCCGCCATTGTACCAGAAGAAGGTTTGCCGGACATGATGATAAAGCACTATCAATGGAAAATATAAAGAAGGCAATAAATTATATAAAGCTGCATAAAGAGGTCAGGGATGTGTTGCTGTCAGGTGGAGATGCATTGTGTGTTTCCGATGAACGGCTTGAGGAGATAATAAAAGGACTGAGAGAGATTGAACATGTGGAAGTTATTCGTATTGGAACCAGAGCCCCTGTAGTCATGCCCCAAAGAATTACCCAGGAACTGTGCGATATGCTCAAAAAATATCATCCTATTTGGATCAATACCCACTTTAATCACCCCAAGGAAATTACACCTGAAGCTAAGAAGGCTTGTGAAATGCTTGTAAATGTAGGAATACCATTGGGAAATCAATCAGTACTCTTGAAAAATATAAATGATTGTCCATATATCATGCGAAACTTGGTACAGGAGCTGGTTAAAATAAGAGTTAGACCCTATTACCTTTACCAGTGCGACCTGTCGGAAGGAATTGAGCATTTCAGAACCCCGGTATCTGTAGGTATTGAAATAATAGAAATGCTGAGAGGTCATACTTCAGGCTTCGCCGTTCCAACCTTTGTGGTGGATGCACCTGGAGGCGGAGGTAAAATACCCGTGGGTCCGCAGTATCTTATTTCCCAGTCTTCTGAAAAGGTGATACTTCGAAACTTCGAAGGAGTAATATGCACTTATGCCGAGCCAGAGGATAAAACCCATAAATGTCATAACTGCGGAATTTGTGATAAATACAAGAGCAGAGAATATCGGGGCTTAGAAAAGCTTTATAGGAATGAGAGAATTTGCCTTGTGCCCAGAAGCAATGTAAGGGTGAACAGGAGGGGCTAACAAAATGAATGCAGTACAAACTAATCAACATAAAAACTGTTATATAACCATAAAGGGTGTAAATATATATCTTGATCATACCAATGAAAGGTTGAAAATACTGGATTATCCATGCATATCGGACAATATCATAAGAGAAATCATTGATTTTGCAAAGGATGAGGGGCTCGGTAAAATAATATCCAACTGCCGTATAAAACTTCTAAAACTATTCAACAGCAACGGCTTTGTTATTGAAGGAATTATCAATGGATTTTTTCAGGGAGAGGATGCATACTGCATTTCCTACTATATCGATCCACAAAGACAGGTATTTTCACAAAAGGAAGAAGAGGATTCTATTCTATACCAGTGCCTGAGTGACACTAAAATATTTTCACTGCAGAAAAAACACAAATATACAATCAGACGGGCTAACGTGAGGGATATCCCTGAGATGATAAAGTTGTTTTCTACAGTTTTTGAAAGCTATCCATCTCCGGTGTTTAGTATGGAATACCTTAAAAAAATAATGAGTGAGCATGTGCTGTTTAAGTTGGCTGAAGAGAACGGGGAAATTATAAGTATTGCATCGGCAGATATGGACAAATTGAATTTGAATGCAGAAATAACGGATTGTGCCACATATCCCGAACACAGGGGAAGAGGTATATTGCCAAGCTTAATATACAGTCTTGAGGCTGATCTGAAGGAAAAAGGCTTCCGCACAGCATACAGCTTATCCAGAGCGGTGAATTTGGGAATCAACAAGGCTTTATCCCGGTTGGAATACAAATATGGTGGAAGGCTGATTAACAACTGCCACATATGCGGCGGATATGAAGACATGAATATCTGGGTAAAAAAGTTGAATGAAGATTGATAAATGATGAGGTGTAAAAAGAAGGAGTGTGTGCCTCTTGAAAATTAAAATTGGAATGTTCGGCTTTGGCAGGACGGGGTCTATTGTGGCCCAGGAGATTATAAAAGATGAAATCTGCGAGTTAAGCTGGGTATTGAGAAAATCGATGGCTAAGGAAGGCGAATTCGCAAGTCGCTTATTAGGCTTTGATCATGATGAAGGCAAGGTCTATTCTATCGAAAACATCGATATGGATGCTTTTTATAATGATAATTATGTAGATGTAATCATTGACTTTTCATCTGCCAGCGCAACTGAGTATTATGAAAAAGCGGCCCAGTATGGAACTCGCATCGTATCAGCCATCGCAAAATATGATAGAGTTCATCTGGATCAGTTGATGTATCTGAGTAAGCAAACGGCGGTATTATATTCTCCCAACATCACGCTGGGTATTAATTTTTTGATCGAAGCCTCCAAAGTACTGCAAAGAATCGCTCCCCATGCCGATATCGAAATTATCGAAGAACATTTCCGTGGTAAAAGGGATGTCTCCGGCACAGCGCTAAGAATTGCGGAAGACTTAGGTCTTGATAAAAGACAACATGTCAATTCCATCCGCGTAGGGGGGATCGTAGGTAAACATGAAGTGGTTTTTGGACTTCCAAATCAGACCATACGCATAATACATGAATCACTTAATCGGGCAGCTTTTGGACAAGGAGCTATTTATGCTGCCAAATGGTTATTGGGTAAAGATAAAGGTATCTACACCATGGAAGAAGCTGTGTCCTTGAGCTTTGTGAAAAATCCCCATGTTTTTGAAGTTACTGAGTAACTAACGGAATCGAAATAGCCCTCATTCCAACAGGATGCCCTTGTACTGAATAAATTTGTGTGCTAGAATTTCAGTTGAATAATATATGATTGACGGTCAAAGCAATCCTGGTGAAAATTAGGAGAGTGGGGATGAAATACCTAAGTTCTACGAGCACTGAATAGGGTATTTTTTTCATGAGAAGTCGGCTTACTGGGGTGGGTAGCCTATTATTAGGTTATCCATTTTTTGTCGTGTATTTGCATACTACAGAAGAGGTGAGAAAGTGACGAACTTAACGCCCGGGTCAAGAAAGATTTACTTAAGACCTTAATATATGCTGTCCTTGCTTTACTATCTCGATAGACATATACTATTTGGTCTGGTAATTTTGCCTATTCGAATAATATTCAAACGATTAAGTTGGCTTAGACTGGAAACCATAATGTAAAAAGGCTATATGCAATAAGCATAAGCTATAATTGGAGGCATATTTGTTTGTTAAACTTTTGGCTTGCTATTATCATTTTTCTTATAACCTATATATTTATAATTGCCGAAAAATATCCTCGTACTGTTACCGTTTGGGTTGCTGCAGCCTTAGCCATGGCGCTCGGGGTCATCAATCAAGAGCGGGCCATTGAGCATGTAGACTTTAATACCATTTTGCTGCTAATTGGAATGATGGTTATAGTGGGCATTACCCGTAAAAGTGGGATATTTGAATACCTGGCTATAAAGTCGGCTAAAGTAGTCAAAGGAGAACCTATGGCTCTCCTAGTCGTACTGGCACTTATAACAGCAGTGGCATCAGCCTTATTAGATAATGTTACTACCGTGCTATTAATTGTACCGGTAACTTACGCACTTACTGATCGCCTGGATATATCACCTATGCCCTTTTTATTTACGGAAATAATTGCTTCCAATATTGGCGGAACAGCTACACTTATTGGTGATCCTCCTAATATTATGATTGGAAGTGCAACTGGCTTGGGATTTATGGATTTTATAATGAACCTTGCTCTGCCTTCCATAATAATTCTAGTTATAACTATTATTTGTTTGGTTTTTATTTATAAAAAGGATTTAAAGGCTGACCATGATAAAATTGAGAGTCTTATGGCGCTCAATGAAAAAGATTATATCCGGGAGTGGCTAATTTTGAAAAAATCGCTCTTGGTTCTAGGTCTCACTATTCTGGGTTTCCTACTCCATCAGAAATTGCACTTGGAGTCGGCAACGGTTGCCCTTTTAGGTGCTGGAATCCTCATGCTAATCACCCATGAAGAACCAGAAGAAATTCTGCTCTCAATAGAATGGCCAACCATATTCTTTTTTGCGGGGCTTTTTATTCTGGTTGGGAGTCTCCAGGTTAATGGGATAATTAGCTTGATTGCCCAGAAACTTATGCTAATGACTGGAGATAATATCGCTTTCACTGGCACCATAGTTCTATGGTTGGCAGCTTTGGCCTCAACCTTTATTGATAATATTCCCTTTGTAGCAACCATGATTCCACTTTTACAGGAAGTAGGACAGCTTTCCCAAATTCCCATGGAATCAATTTGGTGGTCTCTGGCTTTAGGCGCATGTCTGGGTGGTAATGGTTCACTAATCGCAGCGTCAGCCAATGTTATCGTCGCTGGTATAGCTGAGCGTCACAATACACCTATTAAATTTATGGACTTTTTCAAAGTAGGGTTTCCCCTCATGATCCTATCTATAATACTGTCTAATGGTTATCTATATTTATTTTATTGGATGTAATTTAATAAACTTTATATCTAGATATTGGAAACCCCGGTGAAACTTGCGGATGGAAATTATAATGACACTCTTTACGTAATATGTTAATAATGCCTATACTAATCTATAGTAGTAGATACTTGCCATATTAACTAAAAAGAATTTTCTAAGGGAGGTTTTTATGTTGAAAAAGATAATGGTCGCATATGATGACGGTAACCGAGCTACCCTTGCGCTGCAGGCAGCTATTGAGCTCGCTAAAAATACGAGCGCAGAGATTTATCTTATTTCAATCTACACCTTACCCGATTTTCATGTTATGGAAGCTTCGTCCACTGACGGCACTTCATTTGCAGCCCAGTTTGAAGAAAGCAGCCGCAAATATATGGAAGCAATTCAAGCAGAAGCCGAAGAGAAAGTCAATCAGGAGAAGATTACTGTTCGCAAATATATATGGGAAGGTAAACCCGGCCCTATTATTACCGAATTTGCAGAAGGTTTAAAAGTTGACCTTGTTGTGATTGGATCTAATAATCGAACCGGTATGGAGCGGTTATTCACGGGTAGTGTATCTAATTATGTTCTCCAGCACGCCTCTTGTCCGGTGCTGGTAATTAAAGATGTTAGGAAGTTGAGTAGTTTTAACAAAATACTGGTTGCCTATGATGACAGCAGCCAAGCGGCCAAGGCACTGGACTCAGCTATCGAAATAGCTAAGAAAACTGCATCCGAAATCCACCTGGTGTCAGCGTATACTCTGCCTATCAACTACTGGGAGGGATATTCAGGTGTTACCGCTGATATGAAGGCCTCTTTTCTTGAAACCACCATTAAACACCTCAATAACATGCAGGCTGAAGCACTTGATAAAGTGAAGAAAGAAAATATTACCGTCTTGGCCCATGTAATTGAAGGCAAACCTGGTCCATGCATAGTTGATCTCGTGGAAGAATTAAATCCGGATCTTATCGTGATTGGTGCTCACAATCGTGGTGCTGTAGCCCGTTTCTTCATGGGCAGCGTCTCCAACTATGTGCTTCAAGAATCAGGCTGCCAGGTTCTGGTGGTAAAGTAATCAACAACAATAATAAAAATATTCAATGTCGAACAATAATAACCAGGTTTTGATTGCACCTGAAGAAAGTGTTGCGACCAAGACCTGGTTAAAATTTGCAATGAAAACCACGCTTCATAAAATGAGCTTTGTTATATCCAGATAAAATATGAAACCTAACCCCAGCAGGAATAGCATTCATTATTAGAGAATATAAGTTCAACCACGTTAGAAAGGGGCAAATCTTTTGATAGGCCAAGCATTTACAAAGTTCCTCAAATTTAGGCCCCATCGAACCATCAAGATAGATAAGGATGATAAAATTCGTATTTACCAGAAAATATGCCAATTATCGCAACCCACGTTTTCATTCTATTTAATGGTAGTTCTATCCACTATAATTGCATCTTTTGGCCTTTTAGCTGGTAGTACCGCTGTAGTGATAGGAGCCATGCTGGTAGCGCCGCTTATGGGACCAATTTTTGGCATAGGCTTGGGATTATCCAATGGCGACCGGAGATTAATAAAGAATTCAGTTTTTTCCGAATTAGCAGGAATTATAATGGCAATAACAATCGCTGTACTAATCGGTTTAATACCTATTCGTCTTGGTTTAGGACCGGAAATTCTGTCCCGTACGCAACCTACTATTTACGATATTATTATTGCTCTATTCTCAGGTTTTGCTGGTGCATATGCTCTGGTGGATGAAAAAATTGGTTCTGCATTACCTGGAGTGGCGATAGCTACTGCTTTGGTGCCTCCTTTGGCTAGCTGTGGCATATGTTTAGCACTCCAACAGTGGAGCCTGGCCGGAGGGGCTTTTCTACTGTTTTTTGTTAACTTACTGGCCATTGAGTTGGCTGCTTCAACCGTTTACTGGTTTTATGGACTGATCGAACTACCTGCTAATGTCACCTCAATAGGAGCTTTTTTTCGCCGCTTCTGGTTAAGTCTTACGATTCTTATTTTTGTAGCCGTCTTCATGACCACCAGTCTTCAACAGATCGCAGCTAACCGTGCTTTATCCGAATCCCTAAAGAAAATTATTACTGAGCAGGTTGCTGCCAATACGGGTGCTCGCGTATCTGATATTCGTTATCAGTACTCCGGTAAAAACCTGCAAGTAATGGCGGAGGTTTTGACCCCCCAGGAAATCGATTCAAAACAAGTAGCCCAGATAGAAAAGAGTCTTCAAAATATCGTGAATAACGATATCCAGCTAATTGTTCGGTCCCTGATTTCTCGTGATTCAGATAACAGTGGTTATGTTTTCATAACTGAGAATGAGAAGGCACGCCGCTTCGAGCAAAACAAACAGAACCTATTTCTGTCCAACGTCTCTAGCGTGTTGAAACAAGGCTTAACCAACTATCCCGGAAGTAGCCTGGTCGATATACAAAACGCAATTGAAAATGGCATTAATAACCTTAATACGGTAATCCGAACTCCCAGTGCTATAACTCCTGAACAGGTTGCAATTCTGCAAGCGAATCTTACTGCCAATCTAAACGTGCCAATTCATCTGACCGTACGTTCTATAATTACTCGGGATGTCGATGCTACCCGCTATCTTTACGATGAAAAAGCTGCTAATATTCAACTCAGTGGGGATAAACTATTCTTTCACACTCAGCTGGAGAAAACCCTGAAGGAAGAACTAAAGACCTCCGAGCCGGCGGTCAACCTCCTGGAGTTCAATTATGCACCCCAAAACGATATTTTCCTGGTAATAGCCAAAATACGTACCCCGGTCGTATTTGGACCAGAGCAAGTAAGCCAGGTAGAAAAGGGTCTGCAAAATAGAATCGACCCGCGGATAAAACTAATAATACGTTCCGTACTGGGAGCTGATTCCACTTCAGACTGGTATCTGGGAGAATATGACGATGCTTTACTGGATACAGTATCTAATTAGCAGGCCTGATAAAAAAGCATCTTGAGAGGAAGGCATCTTAATGAGTGAAATTAATCTTAGCTTTTTTTGGTTGATGTTGCTGGCAACGATTGTAGCGATGTTAGGACGTTACATTAGAATCCCTTATACCATTGCCCTTGTTCTGACTGGTTTCGCAGTTGGCTTTTTAGGTCTGTTGCCAGGTGTTCATCTGAATCCACACCTGCTATTTGCTATTTTTCTGCCTCCAATTCTCTTTGATGCTGGTATAAACATCAATTTAGCTTTACTCAAAAAGCAATGGCTATCAATCAGCGCTTTTGCTATACTGGGGACCATTATTTCAACCGTTGTAGTAGGATGGGCTGTTCATTATTTCCTTGGCTTACCCATCATTGTGGCCTTTCTTTTTGGCGCTATAATTTCTCCCACCGATCCAATTTCAGTCCTGGCCATATTTAAACGCTTAGGCACAGATGAGCAATTGTCGAGCATTATTGAAGCGGAAAGCCTTTTTAACGATGGGATTGCGGTGGTCCTCTTTATCATTATTCAGCAATTGCTACTAACCAGTGGATTATCAGTCTTTGACAGTGGAATAGCCTTTATGAAAACAGTTTTTGGCGGAGCTATTATAGGTCTCTTAATTGGAGCGCTAGCTTCCCTGATAACCAGCAAGTATGATGACCACTTACTGGAGATCATGTTGACTACAGTTGTTGCCTTTGGAGCCTATCTGGCAGCCGAACAAATTCATGTATCCGGTGTTTTCGCAGTGGTTTCAGCCAGTCTGGTGGTAGGAAATTATGGAATGACTCATGGAATGACGCCTGGCTCTCGGATGGCAGTGCTTTCATTTTGGGAATATATTGCTTTCGCCGTTAACTCGGTGGTATTTTTATTGGTAGGCATGGAAGAATCCAGTATTTCACTGGGTTTCGCTTTGATCCCGATTGCCGTCTCTATCGTTGCAGTTCTGCTGGGCCGAGCAGTGTCAGTATATGGAGTATCCACCCTGCTAAGCATGGCAGGACAAGTGATTCCAATGTCATGGCGTCATGTCCAGGTTTGGAGTGGGCTGCGGGGAGCTTTGTCAATGGCGATGGTCATTGGTTTAGATCCTGCTATGCCTTATCGAACGTTGCTCATGACGATGACTTTCGCCGTGGTTTTGTTTTCTTTAGTTGGACAAGGACTAAGTATAAAAGCCCTTGTTCAACGGCTAGGACTGAGTCAAACATTGTAGTGCTTTACATCAAGCCAACCGGGTTCTAATTAACGCTCATCCATGACAATATATTTGCGTTGATTTGATACACTCTTGTAGGCTGGTCTAAGAATTTTTCCGTCATTTACGATTTCCTCAATGCGGTGGGCACTCCAGCCCACAATTCTGGAAACTGCAAAGAGCGGAGTAAATAATTCAGGCGGAATATCCAACATTCTATATACAAAACCAGAATAGAAATCTACATTGGCACTAACACCCTTATACATTTGACGTAACTCACCTATTACTTGAGGCGCTAATTTTTCCACCCTAGTATAGAGCATGAATTCATCCTCTAGCCCTTTTTCCTTGGCAAGTTCAGCGGCATGTTCCTTTAAAATAACGGCTCTGGGATCAGATATCGAGTAAACCGCATGTCCAATACCGTAAATCAAGCCCTTCTTATCAAAGGCTTGGTTATTCAGTAATTTCATAAGATAGACTCTGATTTGCTCCTCATCCTCCCAGTTACTTATATTTTGTTTAATATCTTCAAACATTTGCACAACCTTATGGTTGGCTCCCCCATGCCGGGGACCTTTAAGAGATCCTAATGCCGCCGCTATTACAGCGTAAGTGTCAGTCCCGGATGAAGTAACAACATGGGTTACAAAGGAAGAATTATTACCGCCTCCGTGTTCTGCATGCAGCACTAGCGCAAGATCCAGCAATTTTGCCTCCAGCTTGGTATAACTGTTGTTCGCTCGCAACATATGAAGAATATTTTCAGCAATACTTAAATCTCGCCGGGGACTATGTAAAACTAAACTGTTATCGTCGAAGTAATGAGTAAAGGCCTGATATGCATAGACTGCCAGTGATGGAAACCAGGCAATTAAATGCAAACATTGTCTTAATACATTTTCGACCGAGGTGTTATCTGGTTCTTCATCAAAACTGTATAGAGCCAAGACGGTTCTAGACAGAAGGTTCATTATATCCTTACTGGGTGCCCTTAATATCATGTCACGGGCAAAATACTCCGGCAATCTTTGATAGTCTGAAAGAAGCTGCAGGAAATCGTCAAGTTCTTTTTGGTCAGGAAGGTTGCCGAAAAGTAGTAAATAACAGGTTTCTTCAAAACCAAAACGATCTTCGGCAAGAAACCCGTTTACAATAGCATTTATGTCGATTCCTCTGAACATTAGTCTTCCTGGTACAGGGACCATTTCATTTTCATCAACGATATAGGAATGTACCTCGCCTATTTCAGTTAAACCTACCAATACGCCTCTTCCATCTATATCACGAAGTCCACGTTTGACATTGTATTTACTGAATAATTCAGTATCTATCTTACTGTTTATTTCGGCCATGCCACTAAATGACGCCAGCATTTTCTGTTCAAATTCAGGTGAGGTCTTAATCTGCATAAAAACCTATCTCCTTTATATATAATCTTTATAGTATAAAAAGCCAAATCTAATATGCATTTGCATTACTTAAATAATATACCATGAACATTCATGGCTGAAAGCGTAACCCCTCGCTCGAAAATGAAAGAAGTAGATGGTATGCTAAGGTCTATTCATTACCAAGACAATAAGGATGTGGCTGAAGAAAAGGCAGCAACGATTGCCGTCAAGCTCGGTGATATGAGGTTTAAAGAAACTCCATAGGATTTGAAAATACGAGCAAACTCGATGCCAGCACAAATAAGAAAATAAATGTGAACTGATACTATAATCACAAGCAACGCTATTTTATGTAATAATCAAATTATAAATCCACTGCTCCTTTTCTCCTTTTAAATGCTTCAAGTAACTTCCATTGTACAATTGGAATATCCTTAATTAAATATTCAGGAATACGATATACCTTAGATGGTTTTTCAACATGTGCGTTAAAAAAGGTTGCAGAGTTATTAATAATACTTTCTTCCCCAAAAAATCCTCCCGGCTTAAGGTACTCAATTATTTTATTCTTGGACAAGATTGCTATTTCTCCTTCGTATAACAAGAATAGTCCATCATTCTCATCAGTTGGAAGCACCTCTCCAGCGGTGTAGTTTTCCATTTTCATTGCTTGCGCAAGCTTACTTTTTTGAGGACAGGAAACTCTTTCACCAAACAGCCATGTATTTTGCAAATAATATCTTTCACCGATGTTATTCTTAAAATCATCAAAAATATTATTTCTCTTAAGAAACTCAACATATATATTACACGGGACTTGAAGGACTTTTACATAACTGACAGCTCTATATGTCCCACTTACTTCATTATCCATCAGTCCCGATAATTCTCCTGCCATTGACCCTACTGTTAACTTATTATTTATTCCCATGTCGTGGTTAATAAACTCCATTAAACCTGACAATAGTATAAAAACATACTTGTTTTTCTCGCCTTTTCTTACCAATATAGCCCCTGGATTAAATGAGGTAACTGGGCAATTCAGGAGCATGTTGATTTCGTATTGTGGTACATCAGGAAAATATGTCCGCAAATATTGATATATGAAACGTTTTGAATAATCCTGCTGTGATGAAATCAATACATCTACTGCACCGAAAGAGGTGTTATCACCAATTTCTTTTTGCATATCGGTTAACGGAAGTGCATTATGGCTTAACAAAATCTTCTGTGAAGTATCCTTTTTAAAGTCTTCAGCATTACCATGTATCAAACCTCCACCGATATCAATCTTCTTAAGGCAAACCGGAGTTAAATATGCTTCTTTGACTTTATCGTAGTATTCCTTGGAAATGCCGCTTTTTGTTGAGTCCTCTGTTATCATTCCCTTTAACAAATCAAGTGCAGCGATATCTGCAAGGTGAGCGTATGTTTTGTAACCATTACCCCATAGAGCAC
>PHAA01000034.1 GCA_002840245.1 Firmicutes bacterium HGW-Firmicutes-15 | reverse complement strand
TTTCATAACTGTAATTCGCACTTCTCGTTTCTCTTTGTTCAGTTTTATCAAGATCTTCGCCGTTTCACTTCTGTTTAGCGGCAAGAATTATCTTATCATCCCACCTGACAATTGTCAACACAATATCCTCTAAAAAATACACTTCTTTTTCTTCTGTCCCTTGCAATGACAATTATCAGCAATGACCTTAGCGTAAACCTTCTTTATAATAACAATTGCATTTGCTAGTTTAGACATTCAAACAAATTTTATGCAGATTTTTTAATAATTATATAATTTCACAATGCGTTTATCTAAAAAAGGAAGGAGATGACTTATTACTGAGGTCGAAAAAACCTTCAGGGAATGTCCCCGGACTAATGTGTGGCGACACACCCCCGTTAAATGTGTGGGGACACACCCCTTCAGGGAATGTCCCCGTATAATATGTCCCCGTATAATCACCCTATAATAGGAATAAAATATTTGTATATGCCGTTAAGCACTGATATAATAGAACAGTTGCACTAATAATTATGCCTCAATTTTGAATAGGGACACAACATTAAGGTATAGGGAATGTCCCTGTAACATGGAAAGGGTTTTTAAAAATGAAACAGAAACATCTTAGAAATATTGCCATAATCGCTCATGTTGACCATGGCAAGACCACCCTGGTAGACAAACTCCTCAAGCAGAGTGGTTTTTACCGTAGCAACCAGGTGATGCCGGATAGAGTTATGGATAGCAATGATCTGGAACGGGAACGTGGTATCACGATTCTCTCGAAAAATACCAGCATTCATTATGAAGGTACGAAAATTAATATCGTCGATACGCCTGGTCATGCCGACTTCGGGGGCGAGGTGGAACGCATCGTCAAGATGGTAGATGGGGTATTATTGCTGGTGGATGCCTTCGAAGGCCCCATGCCACAGACCCGTTTTGTGCTAAGAAAAGCCTTGGAAGCAGGCCTGAAACCCATTGTGGTTATTAATAAAGTAGACCGTCCCGATTCTAGGCCACAGGAAGTTCTGGATAAGATCCTGGACTTATTCATTGATCTGGGCGCACATGAAGATCAGCTTGATTTCCCTGTCATCTACTCTTCAGCCAAAATGGGATACGCTAATATTGACTTGGAGGGTACCTCCACAGATATGAAGCCTTTGTTGGATATGATCATCTCAGTCATACCAGTTCCAAAAGGTGACGAAGACGGCCCTTTACAGTTAGTTATTTCCTCCATCGATTATGACAGCTATGTGGGTAGAATTGGAGTGGGTAAAATAACTCGCGGTACCATATCTAAAGCTCAAGAACTGATCTTGTGTAATCCCACCGATAAGCAAAAAAAGGTTAAAATCAACACCCTGTACTCTTATGAAGGTCTGAAAAGGTTGGAGGTTATGGAGGCTAGTGCCGGTGAAATTGTGGCCGTGTCAGGGATTGAGGATATGACTATCGGCGAAACCCTGTGTGCACTTGATGCCATAGACCCGGTTCCCTTTATAAATATTGATGAGCCTACTCTTTCCATGAATTTTGTGGTTAATAACAGCCCTATGGCTGGCTTGGAGGGAATCTATGTTACCAGTCGGCATTTGCGGGAGCGTTTAGAACGTGAATTGCTTTCCAATGTGTCCCTAAAGGTGGAGGAAATCACCCCGGATTGTTTTAAGGTATCTGGGCGAGGGGAACTGCATCTTTCTATATTAATTGAGACCATGCGCCGGGAAGGTTACGAGTTTGCTGTAACCCGCCCAGAGGTGATCACTAGAATTGTGGACGGAGTTGTAAACGAACCGATTGAAAGGCTATTCGTGGAAGTTCCTTCTGATTTTGTAGGAACAGTCATCGAAGGTCTAGGCTCTCGCAAGGGTGAAATGATACACATGGGTAATGGTACGGGTAGTACGATAGAGTTGCAATTTTTAATACCTGCGCGCGGTCTTATAGGCTACCGTTCAGAGTTTTTGACTGATACCAGAGGTAATGGCGTTATGAATCACGTATTTGAGAGCTATGAACCCTATAAAGGGGATATTTCGATGCGAAGCCGCGGTTCTCTGGTAGCCTCAGAAAGCGGAATGGCAGTTGCTTACGGCCTATTTAATGTCCAAGAGAGAGGCAGCCTATTTATTGATGCCGGGGTTGAAGTATATGAAGGCATGATCGTCGGAGAAAATGCACGTAACGTGGATATTACGGTCAATGTTTGCAAGAAGAAACATTTGACCAATACTCGCTCCTCCAGTGCAGATGAGGCTCTACGTTTAACCCCCCCATTGTTGATGTCTCTGGAAAAATCTTTGGAGTTTATAAACGATGATGAACTACTGGAAGTAACACCTAAGTCTCTAAGGCTCAGGAAAGTGATATTAGACAAAGACGCCCGAGCCAAAGCTGATAAAAACAAGAATCGAGCTTCCTGATAAAAAACCTGCAACTCGCAGGCTTTCAGACGGTCTGACTTTGTCAACACACTAAAGCCTGCAAATTGCAGGCTTTTTATTAACTTTGAAATAAGTTAAGGCAAGGGGATATGTTTTATGAGTAAAATTGATTTGATTGCCACGACAGCCTTTGGCTTAGAATCGATCGTGGCCAATGAACTAAAAAGTCTGGGCTATGAAAACCTGCAGATACAGAATGGCCGAGTCTCATTTCAAGCAGGAACGGAAGCGGTTGCCCGTTGTAACCTTTGGCTTCGCTCAGCTGATCGGGTCCTGCTGAAAATGGGCGAGTTTGAGGCATGTACTTTTGATGAGCTTTTCGAACAGACCAAGAAATTACCTTGGACAGACTGGCTTCCTGAATCAGCCGAATTTCCAGTGGAGGGTAAATCCATCCAATCTCAGCTTTTCAGCGTGTCGGATTGCCAAGCCATTGTTAAAAAAGCCATCGTAGAGAAAATGAAGGAAAAGTATCCCCGCCAGTGGTTTCAAGAAAACGGGCCTCGTTACAAAATCCAGGTAGGTATGCTGAATAATGTAGCTACCTTAACCATGGATACTAGTGGAGCAGGCCTACACAAGAGGGGATACCGGAAATTATCAGGCGAAGCTCCCTTAAAGGAAACACTGGCTGCAGCCTTGGTCTATATAAGCCGTTGGAGAGCCGACCGCCCACTAATTGACCCCTGCTGCGGTTCAGGCACCATCCCCATTGAAGCTGCTTTAATCGGGCGTAACATCGCCCCTGGTCTTAACCGGGAGTTTGCCGCTGAAAAATGGCCTGAGCTATCCATGAAGATTTGGCAGAAGGCACGGGAAGAAGCGAAGGACTCGATTCTTAAGCAACAAACCCTGGGCATAATGGGTTTTGATATTGATGGATCTGTTCTTGATCTGGCCCGCTATCATGCCAAGCTGGCAGGCCTGGAAAAAGCAGTGTCCTTTCAGCGTCAGGATGTAAGCGATTTGCGCTCTCAATACCATTACGGTTATTTAATAACTAATCCCCCCTATGGAGAACGACTATCCGAAAAGACCGAGGTAGAAAAATTATACCGGACTATGGGAGCTGTTCTCAAAAATATGAAAACCTGGTCTTCTTATATTCTCAGTTCTCATCCCCAATTCGAAAAACATTTTAGACGCAAGGCTGATAAGAGGCGAAAGCTTTACAACGGACGAATTCAATGCAACTACTATCAGTTTTACGGCCCCAAACCCGACAACATGGTCGGCCCCTTTGCCACCATCAACCCGGTTGATTAATCATCAGCCGGGTTTCTTTCTGCAATCTAGAAGCTAATTCCTCTCGCCAAAACATTCTTCGCTATAAATCCCTGCCAAGATAGCCAGAATGCTACAAGGACGTTTTATGGAAGGATTTCATATATTGGGTATAGATATGTTAAATGGCTAAAAAAGGATGTACTAGTCATCTCATTAACAGACAGCTAAAATTTGCTAACCATATCTATACTCTTCGTGGAGGTGATATGAAATTGACTAAAGAATCTGGATGGGAATCCATGTTGGATATGTTCATATTTGAAACTCTTCAGTTGATTGGCGAAATGGAACAGTCAGTACTGAACATTGAGAAATCTAGCGGATTTAAAACATCAATTAATGAAATATTCAGGGTCATGCACACGATAAAAAGCTCCGCAGCTATGATGCTTTTTGACAATATTGCAACTCTGGCTCATAGCATCGAAGACCTATTTTATTATCTGCGTGAGGAAAAGCCCCAGCAAGTAGATTATGCAAGCTTAACCGATATTGTCCTGGCCGGAATTGATTTTATTAAAGGCGAAATAAACTATATCGAAAGAGGCGAAAAAGCAGAGGGAGACGCATCTGGCCTCATTGATTTAAGCAAGCAATACCTGATCTCTCTCAAGGCTCTGCAACCAGTTGAGCCCTATTCACAGCCAGTCGACTTGGTGGAAGAATTAAGCCCTTCGGAGGAATTGACGTTTACCCGTTCTGGTGATACAGCAGAAGGAAATCGATACCATGCGACCATATTCTTTGAAGATAACTGTGAAATGGAAAATGTAAGAGCTTATCTGGTGCTGCGCAATCTGGAACAGATGGCTAGCATTATCGAATATTGCCCTCCTGATATAATAGATAACGAAGCAACAGTCAGCCTAATTCGCCAAGATGGCTTCCAGGTCTTATTCACCACCGAGCTGAAAATTGAAGAATTGGAGTCCCAGCTATTAAAAACTGCTTTCATTAAGGAAATACAGTTTGACACATTAGGCAACGAAGACGTATACCCGGTTGAATCTAGCGAAGAAATGCTAAAATCCAGCCCAGAAATCGCCCTAACTCCCTTTGGGGAGGCAAGAGAACCCGACATCTCTATTACAACCAGGAAGCCAACCCTAATAAGCGTCAACATAAGCAAACTGGATAGCCTTATGGATCTGGTAGGCGAACTAGTCATCTCAGAAGCCATGGTAAGCCAAAACCCTGAGCTAGCAGATCTGAACCTGGATGGTTTTCGTAAAGCCACTCGTCAATTAACGAAAATTACCCATGAGCTGCAGGACGTCGTAATGTCCATTCGCATGGTTTCCCTCTCCCTGACCTTTCAGAAGATGCACCGGGTAGTCCGGGATATGAGCCATAAGTTAAGTAAAGCCGTACAACTGGAGATTATAGGGGAAGAAACAGAGGTGGATAAGAATATAATCGAACAAATCTCAGACCCGATTATGCATTTGATTCGCAACGCTATTGACCACGGTATTGAGACACCGGAGGAACGCCGCATTGCTCAAAAAGATGGAATCGGGAAAATAACTCTGGAAGCTCGCAATTCGGGTGGAGAAGTTTGGATCACAATTAAGGATGACGGTAAAGGTTTGGACCGTGATAAAATTCTGCAAAGGGCCCGTGAACACGGCCTAGTGAATAATAGTGAACCTGCATTAAGCGATCAGGAAATTTATTCCTACATTTTATTGCCAGGGTTTTCCACCAAAGAACAGGTGAGCGAATTCTCAGGCCGAGGGGTAGGCATGGACGTAGTCATGAAAAATATCGAAAAAGTAGGTGGAAGCGTACTGGTTGACAGCTCTCCGGGCATCGGTACAACAGTATCATTGAAAATCCCGCTAACCCTTGCAATCATTGACGGCATGGTTATCAAGGTTGGAGATGCCCGTTTTACCATTCCTATGACTTCGATTAAGGAGTCTTTCAAGATATGGGGAGAAAATATCATTATAGACCCCGAGGGAAATGAAATGATTCTGATCAGGGGGGAATGTTACTCAATTATAAGGCTGCATGAATTTTGCCACCTGTCCACTAATGTTACCAGGATACAAGATGGAATTATCATCATGGTGGAAAATGAATCCAATAGGGCCTGTCTTTTTGCTGATGCTCTGCTAGGCGAACAACAGGTGGTAATCAAATCCCTGCCGGAATATGTTAAAAGGCTAAGGTGTAAGGCTAAAGGCTTGGGGGGTTGTACTCTGCTGGGGGATGGGAGTATAAGCCTAATACTTGATGTGGCCGGACTGTTAGCCCGGTGCTAAGAGGAGGATGAATATGGCTGATATATTAGACGATAGCCTAGATTATGAAGAAGACACCCAAAAAGGTAAGTTTCTTATTTTTTCACTGGACAAGGAGAACTACGGTATAGAAATAAAATATGTAACCGAGATTATTGGGATCCAATTGATAACCGATATTCCCGACTTACCCCTATATATAAAAGGAGTCATTAACTTGCGAGGAAAAATCATTCCCATTATGGACGTAAGGCTGCGTTTCGGCAAAGAGCCCAGAAAATATGATGATAGAACCTGCATAATTGTGGTTGATATTAAAGATATGTCCATTGGGCTTGTGGTTGACCGCGTATTTGAAGTAACGTCAGTTCCCGATGAAGATATCGCTGCCCCACCACAAATGAACAAGAGTTTCCAGAAATACATCAAAGGCATCGGCAAGGTAGGCAATGAGGTCAAGCTCTTACTAGACTGCGACTGCTTGTTGGATGAAGAAGAATCTGAAATCTTGACTGAAGCAATGTAATCGCTTTTTATGATATACCTCAGATAGTCTATTCGCTGCTGAATAATTTATAAACCCGCCAGCCCGACTTATTAATCGGGCTTAGCTTGTCAGTCGGTAAACTGTCAGGCTGATGAGAAAAGTGAAGATCAAAGCATGAGAAAAGCCCGTGATTGAGGCGTACATAAGTACGTTAATTGAACGGGCTTTTTAAATTCACATACAAATCTTTGCCTTAAACATTTGTTACAACAATACCCTTTATCTCTCCTACTGTTTCCAAATGATTTTCCCGCGTATAGAAATGCACTCAGATTGCCATAATAACTTAATATGTAGGATTAAATGCATCTGAAAGCTGCCCGCCGTCTAGGAATGAAAAGGCATCATGACGCATAAAATAGCGTTGTGCTTATTAATGGAGGTATATATTATGATATCGGTTATCTTAGCCGGTGGCAAAGGGCTTCGTTTATGGCCTGAAAGCCGCCGCACTCATCCTAAGCAGCTTTGTAAATTCGTCGCTAATAAATCCATGTTGGATCACACTGTTGATCGTTTGATAAAGGCAGGGGCTAAACGCTTACTGATCATAACCAACGATGAGCTATTAGCGGATATTGAAAAACTGATTCAAAGCCGTGATGATGCTGTAATGATAGAAATACTAAGTGAGCCGGAAGGGAAAAACACCGCTCCAGCAGTAGGCTTGGCATTGACTAAATGTGGTGCAGATGAAGACGAGGCAGTACTGGGTATTTTTCCATCTGACCACCATGTCCTGGATGGGGATTCCTTTAGCCAGAGCGTTCAGAAGGCTATTCTGGCTGCCCGACAAGACCATATCGCGACTATAGGTGTTGCGCCCAGCAGACCCGAAACTGGTTATGGCTACATTGAAAAGAGCCGCTGGGAGATAGGCGAATTACCCGATGTATTCGGAGTCGATTCCTTTTGCGAAAAACCCGATCTACAAACTGCGCAATCCTATCTGGAAACTGGGCGGCACGTTTGGAATTCCGGAATATATATTGGCAAGGTGAAAACCCTGCGTGAAGAATTTGCCCGATACTTGCCCGAGGTACACGCCCAAATGTCAAACGGCTATGACCACTACATTCAGTCCTATTCCTGTCTTCCAAATATAAGCCTGGATTATGGGATTGCCGAAAAAAGTGATCGGATGGCGGTGGTAGAAAGCGATTTTGGCTGGTGCGACCTGGGTAACTGGAATGCTCTGGCCGAATTGGCAGATGGGGATGAATGCCACAATACCTGTACTGGCAGTGATATTGTGGCCTTGGAGAGCAGTCATTGCCTAGTGAAGCAGGCATCAAAAACGGTAGTTCTCTTTGGGGTAGATAACCTACTTGTGGTAGAAACCGACGATATTATATTGGTTGCCGACCGGGAACGAACTCAAGATATACGCAATTTAGTGGAGCTTTTGCAGGAAAAGAAAAGGTTTGATTTGTTATAGGAAGAGAGTAGTGGAAGATTCACCGTCAGAACGGGATGAGATAAAAAATATTTTGTTCTCTTAATCTTAAGCAAAATAGGTTTTTCTCTTCCCTCTGCCATGGGCAAATATTTTTTTTACTTACGGGTATAAGCCACAGCCGGGACGGGAAAAAATATAAGATATGTTAACGGTTTGTACGTAATAACTGCATAAAGCATGCAGACATCAGATGACATATTTATCCGTAACAAACCGTAGTACTTATAACACATTAAAGGAGTGTTTAATATGACAATACTCAATATGGGAACATACCCTCCCAAACAATGCGGAATTGCTACCTTCTCTATGGATCTTCGCAACAGCTTGCTATTGCAGGGACATAAAGTACAGGTTATGACGGTATCCGATGATGATTCTGCTTATCGCTATCCAGATGAGGTAGTGCATAATTTAAAACAAAACCAAAAACAAGATTATGTCAGAGCCGCTGCCTTTATTAACACGTCCCCCCACATTCAATTACTCATTATCCAACACGAATACGGTATTTACGGTGGTGAAGACGGTGAATACATCCTGGAACTAGTAAAATTGCTGCACAAACCTTTTATATTGATTACCCATACCGTACTTCCCCGACCTTCCAAACGCCAGAAACAAATTCTTAATGACCTCTGTCAACGGGCAGCTGGGATTGTATGTATGACCAAGCTCTCTTCTCAGTTGCTTATTGATCTTTATGAAGCGCCTCCTGAGCTTATAACCGTAATTGCCCATGGAGTGCCCGAATTTAAACGTTATCCCCAAAACAAACTGAAGCAAAAACACAGTTTACAGGGCTGCGAACTAATCAGCACTTTTGGCCTTATCGGTCCCGGCAAAGGTTTGGAACTAGGTATTCGGGCCATGGCAGAGATTGTCCCCCGGCACCCCTCCGTTAGGTACTTGATTCTAGGGCAAACCCATCCCATGCTCCAGAAGTACGAAGGAGAAAAATACCGGCAAATGCTGATTAATTTGGTATCGGAACTGGATATAAAAGATAATGTAATATTCATTAATAAATTTCTCAGTGATAAGGAACTTGGGGAATATCTTTATATGACCGATATCTATCTGAGTCCTTATCCCAATATGGATCAGGCCGTCAGTGGCACCATGGCTTTTGCTATGGGTTGCGGTCGCGCCATAGTATCCACCCCCTACGCTTATGCCAGTGAAGTCTTAATGAATGGGCGCGGGCTCCTGTCCCGGCATGCTTCACCACAAGAGCTGGCCAGCTTAATGGAAAAAATACTGAACGACAAGCAAGTTCAAAAAGAGCTCCAGGACAAGGCCTTCGAGGTCGGTAAAACTTGGACTTGGCCCAATGTTGGAAAGCAATATAGCCGTTTCTTCAAGCAGATTCTAAGTGATCGAACAGAACAGGAAGAAAGTAGGCTGAGTTATGCCGAACTATAAACATTTTCTTGAAATGACTGATGAAGTTGGTATGCTGCAGTTTTCCAGACAAGGCAAGCCTGACCCCCGGAGTGGTTATACCCTGGATGATAATGCACGCGCCTTATTAGTAGCGCTGTTTATGGGCGAAGATGCTTATCCCTATGCTCGCCGTTTCCTGAATTACCTAGCGCTGGCCCAGAGGCCTGATGGGACTTGGAGCAACTTCTTATTGGATGGAAAATACATTTCCCGCTTTGATTCAGAGGATAGTATTGGTAGAGCTATAATGGCCTGTAGCGCCGCTACCCGAAGCAATTGGCCGGATTTAGCTGCCCAGGCTAGCCATCTGCTGCTAAATAACCTTCCATGGGTAAGATTTTTCAGCTCTCCCCGGGCTATCGCCTACACCTTGGTAGGCCTATGCAAAGGCAAGATGCCGTGTACGGATAAAAACTTGCATGAGCTGGTTACTCAGCTATCAAACTCTTTGGTCGGGCTATATAAAAAGACCAGGAGCCGGGATTGGATGTGGTTCGAGGATTACCTCACCTATTGTAATGCCATCCTACCGCATGCCCTTTTTAGTGTATATTCTTTAAATGGTGATAAAAAGTGTCTGAAAATAGCCCACGAATCACTTAGCTTCTTAAATGGCATTTTATTTAGCAAAGGATATTTGAACATAATTGGCAACCAAGGCTGGTATCACCGGGGAGGCAGCCTACCTTCTTTTGATCAGCAACCAGTCGATGCTGCTTCGATTGCTTTTGCTTGTTGGGAGGCATACCAAAACCTAGGAAAAAGAGACTATGTATATATAGCCGACCTTGCTCACCAGTGGTACCGAGGGCATAATATTCACGGCCTTTCTTTAGTTAATGAAGCCAATGGAGGCTGCTATGACGCTCTTAACCGTGACGGAGTCAATTTAAATCAGGGAGCGGAAGCGGTTTTATCACTGCTTTTGACGGATTTGCTCATAGATGGCAGCATAAGCCAAGAGTTTAATGCGGTTAAATCATCCTAGCCGATTTGATCATTAACTCAACGAAATGAGCATGGACCTAATCCTAACAGGTACTGTCTCTATAATATGTAAAACCGGATCGCAGGGAATAAATCCTACGATCCGGTTTTTATATTACAATCTTAAATAGCAACCCCGCACTTATCTGCGCTGTTGAAAACAATCCCTGCAATACACGGGTTTTCCAGCAGTTGGCTCGAAAGGAACAGTGGTCTCACGCCCACAAGCCGCACAGGTTGCCGGGAACTGCTGACGGTTGTTATCCCTAGGACGGAAACCGCCCCCGCCCCCGCCGCCATTTCTACCTTGTTTACGGGCTTGCCTACAAGATGGACAACGAGCAGGTTCATTTTCAAAACCTTTCTCTGCATAGAACTCCTGTTCAGAAACTGAGAATAAGAATTCACTGCCACAATCTCTACAAGTTATATATTTGTCTTGTAACATTAAATTAACCTCCTTTCACTGGAGATACTCTTGAACCTAATTACCCCAGTCAGGAGATGAATTATAGAACAAGGCTTTTTTACTATACATTAATATCCTTCATTTAGCAAGGTTTCGCGAAATTTTTTTTACATAATTTTACTACAATAACTAGAATTTGCTATCAACAAATAAGCCTAGGTTTCTTCCATATGTCTAAGCAAAAATTTTCAACCCAAGCTTATACAAGTTTAATCTAATAATAATATAAACAGCTTAAAAATCTCTATCTCCTGCGTTACTTATCATACTTTAACGATATAGAAATTTGTTCCGATACATACTCTCATCTGCTAGCCTGAATATTTCCTTTATATCTTGACTAGGCTCTATCTTGGTGGCCGTGCCGAGGCTAATGCTGGTCTGCAGGGTTTCCACATTCCGGATGGCTACTTGCACAATATGCTCACACATGTCCAAGGCAGCTTTTTCAGGCGTACGCGGCAAAAGTATAGCGAATTCGTCTCCTCCCCAGCGAGCTACTATATCCTCCTTACGGCAAGATTTCTTGATAATACCAGCAATATTTATCAATAGCTGGTCTCCCTGTTGGTGCCCTAATAAATCATTTACCTGCTTTAACCCGTTCACATCACCCACAATTAGACTGATCGGCAGGTTGCGCTCCGTATCCATGCGCCGCATCTCTTCTTCAAAGAAAGCCCGGTTATACAAGCCAGTCATCTTATCATGAAAACTCAGGTATCTGATTTCTTCCTCAGCCCGCTTGCGTTCAGTTATATCAATGATTTGGCCCTGTATTTCAACCATTCTGCCCTCATCATCAAATATGCCGATGACATTTTGCAAAACAATAATCTCCGCTCCATCCTGCCGCCTGAGTACCTGTTCGTAAAGATGTAAATATTTAGACTCGTTTAAAAGTTGCAGGAATTCCTCCCGGCTTTCCTGGTTTGGATAAACCGTTTTCATGTGATGCTCCTCAGCGTCTTGCACGCTGGAAAAGCCAAATAAACTAAGAAAGGCAGGGTTGCACATAATTAAGCGCCCTTCGGGGGTGCTTACGTAGTTAGCCGAAAAGGAGCTGTCAAAAAGCTGCCAGTACTGCTCCCTGCTTTCAACCAGCTTGAGCTGTGCTTGCTCCATTTGGGATAAAGTTGCGTTGATATCTCGCGCCAGCATTGATAATTCATCTTTTCCCTTCAAGGATACCCGTGCGGATAAATCCCCATTAACCCCGATCTGACTGACACTATCTCTCAACCCGTTTAGGCGCGCAAAAATCGATTTTTTTATCAACCACAGCATTATCAAGCCAAATATTGTCTCAATAAGCAGGAGTTCCCCTCCCAACTCCCAGTTGGTTATTTTCCCCTGTCGGTAAATATCCCGCTGCATATCTGCCCTGATTATCAAGATAGGTTTATCATAAATATCCTTCAATATGGCATAACTGGCTATCGTTTCTTCATTTATGGGACGACTGACAATGGGCTGGTCGTTGAGCAAATCTATATAGACGTCTTTCAGAGCGGATTCGTCCCCTGATGGTTGGAAAGGTAATAGAACAACAGATAGCTGGGTCCTATTAGCAATCGCTTCAATTTCCTTTCCCTCCAAATACCTTCCCATAAGGAGAATCCCCCTTACCGGGCCTTCCCCTTTGCTCGTCAGAATGGGGCAGGCGCTTATTAGCATTGGTCCTTCAGGTAGTAACAACACTCCGCTCGTATTCCTTTGTTCAGTAGCATTGCGAATTACAAGGCTTTCAGTGCTGATGTGGCTGGCTAAAGAGGAGGGAACGGGTACGCTCTTAGCATCAGATATATCGAACGCTTTTCCATATATTATTTGCCCAGATGGATTGATGAAAAGCATGACGTGAATGCCAAGAGTCGTAAATGTCAAATCGCTTGTATTACTTTTCAGGAAATTTTCATTGTAATCTTTCATAAACTGATAACTGTCATCCCATCCAGCCCAATCTGCGTTGGTTCTTTCCAGGGATAAAATGTCATCATCTAGTGCTCTCAATGCCCTACTCGCGTTCAATTGGACGTACTGATTCTCCAATCGAGAAAATCTGTCCAATAAAATAAACCTTGATTCAAAGTAAAAAAGAAAATATCCGGTACCTAGCATAGTTATAATTATGATGATGGTCTTTTTAAAAAGACTCACGCTTTAACCTCCTACTGATTAGTTGAATCAATAGAGTGGCATAATGTTGCAGGAAAGAGCAGATTTTATATAAATCCTGCTTAAATTTAGTACTATATACCTATGAACCTCATTATAATCAAAATATGATTTTTTTACTATAATAATATAGTATTTTTTTCCTGATTTGTTTTTCCCATTGACTTGGTCAAGTATAATAGATTTGCCAGAATAATAAGCAGCGAATGCGGTAAGATTTATAGAAAACAGTAATTGCAGAATAAAAAAGAGGAAACACCACACAAATGGTAATTTCCCCGCATACTTATCAGAGCCAACGATGACAAAATACCCTAAGCCCCACTCCAAGTTCCGCACCGGTCTCCCCAGCGAGCTAGGATTTCGCTTTCCTGGTAAAACTGCACCACTTCACATGCATTTGGGCAGCCTTTGCATTCAAAGCTAGTGGTTTTATAAGCCATATCCTGGACTACAAAACCTTTAAAATTGGCGCCACCCTTTTTTGTTACCACATCCCTGGCTAGGATGGCAACTCCGATAGCACCCATAACTTCATAGTTCTGAGGGACGATAACCGGAGTCTTGAGGTAAGCTTCAAACGCCCTAACCAATCCAAGATTAGCTGCTACCCCACCTTGGAATATTATTGGGGATAGAATTTCCTTGCCTTTTCCTACATTATTGAGATAATTTCTTACCAAAGCTTCACACAACCCGGCCACTATATCTTCAAGACTATATCCCAATTGCTGTTTATGTATCATATCCGACTCAGCAAACACCGCACAGCGACCGGCGATTCGAACCGGATGATTAGCCTTTATGGCATAACTGCCAAAATCTTCAATAGGAATCTGCAACCGAGAAGCCTGCTGGTCGAGAAAAGACCCCGTTCCGGCTGCACATACTGTATTCATCCCAAAATCAACAACCACTCCGTCACGCATAATAATGATTTTAGAATCCTGCCCACCTATCTCAATGATGGTCTGCACTCCCTCAACTGCTCGAGAAGCTGCTACAGCATGGGCGGTAATCTCATTTTTAACTACGTCCGCGCCTATCATTAGGCCGGCTAGATGGCGAGCGCTCCCTGTGGCTCCACTGCCCTTCACCTCCACCCGGTCTCCAATCTCAGCTCCAACCAGCCTCATGCCCTGCTGCAAGGTATCAATAGGACGACCATTGGTACGCAGATAACGACTAGCCAGTACTTTGCCGCGTTGGTCGATAACCACCACCTTAGTACTAACCGAACCTACATCAATACCCAGATAACCTTGAATCATAGAACCAGCCTTTCCATATCATTTTCTCTTAAATTATTAATATCTATTTATCCGCAGCCACCAGTTTCGGCGCCGCATCAAACTTCGCCCTAGGAGTTGGCAATGTAATCAGGGAAGCGCTCTTGATTCCTCGCTTCTTCTCACGGCGCATCTCCAGCAAGTCTATAAACGCCTCCAGCCTAGTTTCTACTCCAGCTCTGCTGGTCTGCTCATCCAAGAAAAACGTCAAAACCGGAATATCCAAGTCCCGGGAAACACGGGGCAAAATGCTCCTGGCTACTATCTCAGGTATACAGGAAAATGGCGCCAGTTGAATAACCCCATCATAACCATGCCGAGCATACAGAACCGTCTCTCCTATGCTATTTACTCCATGTCCGCCGATACAGGTCTCGTTAAGATACGGTCGCGCTGCCTGTCGAACGTCCTGTTCTCCCTGGCTAAAAGTATTATTACGGGTATAAGAACTTAAGTATATGGAACGCTCCGCACGCACCCCCATATCACCCAGCATCTGCTGCATATACTGATTGATGGAGGGTTCCAGAAGTACGTATATTTCGCCGATAATGCCCACCTTCAAAGGGTCGCGGTTAATATCTTGAGGGACTTCTTTTAATATTTTCAGCCCTTCCTGACGAGCTTCTTCTACCTCTTTCCTATCTTTAGCTTTATCCAAAAGCCCTAAGGATAGCTGTAAGGCCCTACTGGTATCTCCCTTCGTTATTTCATAGGGCCGTACTTCATACGACAGAATTTCCATATCATCAATAGCCTTTACCTTCTCCCAGGCAGTTTTGAAAGCCTGTACAAAGTGGCGAATAGATGCCCCTCCCGCATTGCGGAATAAGTTCAACTTACGGATAAAATCCCATATACCACACATAGGATCCTCGAATGCAATAACCTTAGTCTTAACCCCAATTTCTTCGAGCAACTTTTGATGCATTACCCAATAATAACCGGCGCGACAGGGCCCACATCCCCCGGAGGTGACGATTACATCCGCACCCATTTCAGCAACCTGCAGATAGGAGCCCATCAACACCTTAAAAGGTATACAGGCAAACTCAGGTGAATAGCGTACCCCTAAATCCAAGGTTTCATTGTTTGGTTCCGGCGGAACAATGCACTCCAGCCCAACTTCTTCCATTAGCCATCTGAATGCCAGATGCGAATACCCCATGCGGGGAAAGCTAACTTTCACGTTTTTTCCTCCTGTATTCCAGCATATCCAGGAAAGCCTCCATGCGGGTTTGCATTCCGGCTTCGCCGGTATGCTCATCTATCATTATTGCCATATAAGGCAGACCCCGCCTCTTGGCTTCAATCTCGAGAAATTTGTCCACTATCGAATCAGGCCCACAGGCAAAGGCAGTAATATGGATCATACCCTCCACCGGCTTAACATCCATATAGTATAAGGCCCCCTGTACTACCCGATTAGAAAAATACCAGAACATATCCTTGTCCAGCTTGAAGGCCTGGCTTTTCAACTGGCGATGACTCAACATATCCTGTGTATAGACCCTGACCCCTGCTTGGTCCAGCGCGCTAATCAGTCCCACATTAATATAAGGATCATATATGGCATATGGGTAACCCACTACCGCAAGTGAGCATGGGTTATCCCCACTGGGGCTGCCTGCTTGCCCCAACCCGGATTTGGGAATTCGGGCTTGTTGGTTAGCTCCTTCACGTTCGCGCCCTGCTAAGGCTGCTTTCTTATAGCTGCCTGCTAACACCTCTTGCATAGCCATGTCGGGCATTATTCCCCTTTGCAGCAGTTGCTCGTAATCCTTCTGTATCTTAGATGCCCGCCGAAAGGCTCTACATATTAAGAGGAAGTCTGCTCCCAGCCTTTTCCCCAACTCGCTATACACCTTAAAAAGCTCGCTCTTGCCCTTCTTTAGATCCAGTCGGGCTTCCATCACTGGCGAAAGATCATTAATAGAGGCAGCAAGCATGTCCGGTAAGCCCAGAAACTTAGGACACATGGTTTCGGTGCCAAAATCGCCAAATTTTCTCATGCTTACAAGTCGGGGAACAAAAATATAGTCCACCTTGTTTTTAAGATCTTCTACGTGACCATGGAAAACCTTGATTGGTATACAAGCATCACTGACGGTATCCTTGATACCCTTATCCAGAATATCTCGCGTCGTAGGTGAAGATTCAATCACCTCATGACCCAGTTCCTCAAAGTAAGTCTTCCAGAAAGGAAAATATATGTAGTAAGCCAGGGCCCTCGGTATTCCAATTGTTGCCATGACCAAGCTCCTCCCAATACTTAGGCTTATTCACGGGTTAAAATATTTTACTACAGCCAGCAATCACTACCATTTTTATTTATAGCCAAGCTATAATATTCCATAATTTCATTAATAGAGTACACAATGTCGATTTTTTTTACAATAGCTTGTTTCTGACAGCCTATTTTTTCCGGTCTTTTTTCTCCATAGCCGCCTTTAGCATCTCACCCAAATTCTGTCCAATATCTTCCTTATCACTAAACTGGCTAATCAATTTCTGATTCATTTGACTGGCCCTTTTGGAATTCCCCAACCCGGCATGTTCATTCTCCTTTTCCGGCTGCCGATGCCCACAGTTTCGGTCAGGACAAACCAGCATCTTACCCCTCTTACCATTTACTATAAGCATATATTTTCCACAGGATGGACATTTACTTTTACTAATATTGGTGGCCTTATATTCAGCAGCATCCATCCGAACTCCCTGCACCATCTCCCGTGCGCTCTGACGGATACCGGATATAAATTGCTCCTTACTGCCCTGACCCTTAGCGATGTCTGTCAATCTTTGTTCCCACTGAGCGGTTAATTCAGGCGACCTTAGAGCTGCCGGGGCCAATGGAATCAGTTGTATCCCTTTAGATGTAGGAACCAGTTCTTTGCCATTACGCTCAACATAGAAGGAATTAATGAGTTTTTCTATAATCTCGGCACGGGTGGCAGGAGTGCCCAGCCCACTTCCCTTCATGGATTCCCGTAATTCCTCATCAGCAATAAATTTCCCCGGACTTTCCATAGCCGTCAAAAGGGTCGCTTCGTTGTAACGGGAGGGGGGTCTGGTTTTCGATTTATTTTCTTTGCAGCTTACTACTTGCTTTTGACTCCCCTTTTGCTGCTGGGTCAAGTTCTGCTCGGGAAGTGCATCCTGATGGGTCTCCTCCCGTTCTGCAGTACTGGCTGTCACAGCTCTCCAACCTAGGTCTTTTACCACCTTGCCCCGAGAGTGGAAGCTTTCACCATTTACCACAGTGGTCAGGGTCGTCTGGTCATAGAGATAAGGAGGATATAACACAGCGATGAAGCGTTTCGCAATCAAGTCGTAGAGTCTTTTCTCCTCCATGCTCAAATCCTCTAATTTCAAGGTTTGCTCGGTGGGAATGATGGCATGATGGTCGCTCACCCTGCTGTCATCCACCAAACGCTTACCCGGTGTTAATTTCTTTTGCAGGAGCGGTTTGACCAGATCTGCATAAGGTCCCACCCCCATCCCCTTTAAACGGGACGGCAGGGTTGGTACTATATCCCTGCTAATATAGCGGGAATCGGTACGCGGGTAAGTCACTATTTTATGTTCCTGGTACAGATTCTGTAAAACCGTGAGGGTCTTCTGGGCTGAGAAATTAAGACGCCGATTGGCGTCCCTCTGCAATTCCGTTAAATCATAAGCCAGTGGAGGTGGCTCGCTTTTGGCTTCCCGGCGAATATCGGCAATGACACCCGGATGACCGTTAAGCTTGGCCATTATGGCCTCCGCTCGGGCGTGGTCAAATATTCGGCCCTGTCCCTTATTATCGCGCCAATCTCCGTAGTAGTCTCCGAAATCAGCGCGAATAGTCCAATAGTCAACCGGCTTGAATTCTTTAATTTCCTTCTCCCGATTCACAATCATGGCCAAGGTGGGTGTCTGCACCCGGCCCGCGTTAAACTGAGCATTAAATTTGCATGTTAAAGCGCGGGTCACGTTCAGGCCAATCAACCAATCCGCTTCTGCCCGGCACACGGCCGCATCATACAGGTTGTTATACGCACTCCCCGCTTTCAAATTAGCAAAACCCTCACGGATAGCAGCATCCGTTTGCGAGGAAATCCAGAGACGTTTGAAAGGCTTTTTCCAGGCAGCTTTGACCATAATCCAGCGGGCCACTAACTCCCCTTCACGTCCGGCATCGGTAGCAATCACCATATCCTTAATATCCGATCGTTGCATTAGTCCCCTGACTACCTGATATTGCTGAGAGCTAGGCTTGATAACCTTTAATTTCATTTTATCCGGCAACATAGGTAAATCTTCCATGCGCCAGGATTTTAGCTTTTGATCATAATCCTCCGGCTCCGCCAGGGTTACCAGATGTCCCAAAGCCCAAGTAACCACATAGTTAGCTCCCTCCAGGAAGCCCTTGTTTTTTTGATTACAGTTTAAAACCCGGGCAATTTCCCGAGCCACACTGGGTTTTTCCGCCAGCACTAAAGATTTCATCTTATTCCTCCGGTTCAAAGTTGACAACTTGTCTGCTCAAAGATATTAAAATGCCCGACAAGACAGGTCGGGCAAAATATGATTACTATATATTAATTTCTACAAGAGAATCAATAGTCCTGCGAACTACAGAATTATTTTCAGGAAATAGAGGGACTTTCAAGAAATAAACCTTAGTAAAAATGAGAAGAACATTCTTATTCAAGCTTATATTTATATTCTTAATATAGATTTGACATTGGCTATCAAACATACTAATATTCTAATCAGATATATAATTTGGGGATTTTGGGGTATTGTTTTGCAAGACTATCAGTCGATAGTTTGCATCAATACTATAGAGAAAAAGATATTATACCCGAGGTGAAAAAGAATGAATATAACCCGGCGAAGAATGGAATTCTTGACTGAAATAAAGAAACTCTATGAAGCTACCCGACTACCGGTACACTACGAACGGGTAGCTGCACTGCTGGGTGTAAGTAAGTGGAGTTCCTATGAAATGTTGAAAAAACTAGAAAAACTAGGTTTGTTGTCCAGCCAGTACCAGGTAAACCAGGGGGAAAAGTATCCTGGTCGAGCCATGGTTTTGTTTGCACCTACCGCACTTCTGGAAGGCATACTCGCTAAAAATGCTTTAGAGGAGAAAATACCTAACCCAGAATGGCTGCATGTCAAAGGAAAACTCCTGAAGCTCTTCAAGGGCTTTAAAAGGAAAAATCCTCAGCAGCTAATTGAACAATTGATGGATGAAATTTCTCATTTGGATACACCAATGGTTTTCAATGCCTATTTCATTGCGCTCTTAGTTGTTAATCTGCAAACTTTTGGTGAAAAGAGTATTGAGTTGGTTAGAAATATGGTACTGGGTATTAGCAATAAAGAAATTGGATTGTCTATGTTTGCGGGTACAATCATGGGCAGTATGCTCAAGAGTGCTAATCAAATACCTGTACTTTCACAGATGAGCATATATATTAGTAAATTTCAGGAGAACCTAACCGATTTCAACGAATCAGACCAGGCTCTTTTAGTTGACTTTTTTCAAGAAGCATTAGAAATTACGGCTTAAATTTTTTTATGATATTTTTGTGGCTTTTGGGGTATATAGATACGAATTAAAATGGGGGAAGTGACTAATTTGCATGAGGTTTTGATTGACTTGATATTATGTTTCACCTTTTATTCTTTTCTAGGGTGGATAACAGAAACAGTTTTCAAGAGTATACGTGATAAAAGATTTGTTAATAGTGGATTTTTATCGGGGCCGTTTTGTCCTTTATATGGTCTGGGAGCAGTAATAATTATTCAATCAGTTGAAATGCTGGATAGAAACATTTTAATGGTAAACCCGCTTACTGATCTAATTATGAAAGTACTAATTGCTATTGTGTTTACTAGTTTGCTAGAGTATGTAACGGGCATGATTTTGGAAGGGCTGTTTGATTGCAAATGGTGGGATTATAGTGATGAACTTTTAAACATACAAGGCCGAGTCTGCCTAAAATACTCTATTTTTTGGGGGGCAATGGCATATTTTTTAATAGCACTAATACATCCGGTATATTTAGAATTAATTAATGATATACCCCTGGCTCCAGGATATGTTTTTGCTGGCCTTATAGCCATATATTTTGTAATTGATGCCATAAATACCACAAATGATGTATTAGACTTACGCCAATTAATGACGGCTCGTTACGAATACTCTATAGAACAGAGTTTACTAAGACATAAACGAATTCTATTAGCCTTTCCGCGATTATGCTTAGATAACCTCAATGTTATCAATAATGAATTAGGTGCCTTTATGAATGGGGCAATTGGGAAGATTAAATATAATATGGAAGAACACCAATTATGTATAGATGATTTAGTAGTTCATGATAATGTTCAAATGATGAAAGAGTTTAGAGCTCATTACAATGTATCATGCTATGAACATAGTGTGAGTGTGTCTCACTATAGTTATTTGATCTGTAAATTTCTAGATTTAGACTATAAATCAGCAGCTCGCGGGGGCTTATTACATGATTTGTATCTATATGATTGGAGAACCACTACCTTAACTGATGGAAGACATGGATTTGTTCATCCCCGGATTGCTCTGGATAATGCTGCCAGTATATTTGAGTTAAATGAGATAGAAAAAGATATAGTTCTGAAACACATGTTTCCCTTAACCTGGCGACCGCCATCTTATAAAGAGGCACTAATCGTGTGTCTGGTTGACAAATATTGTGCCACCAAGGAAATTCTTGTTTTCTTGTTCGCTAGGATTACTAATAGGAATTTTGTAGTTGAAATGGCTTTGGGTGCTGCTAAGAGAAGAAAAGATCAAAAATAGTGAAATTAAAGGAATTGTCCAATTGGAAACTGAGGTCTGGGCATTGTAATGCTACCCGCGTTTTGAGCATTATGAATCGCTCTGCATCGGTAAGGGTACCCTTTAGTTACTGAAATAGTTGTATAACCTCTAACATAAAAGTTTGAACTATCGGAGGACTGATTTGTTCTTCTTCAGCAGCAACACCAGACCATAAAAACCAATAACGACATTAGGGACACTAAAATACAAACTCTTTTCTTCATGGATATACCTCCTCTCAATCATTCTAATAATAGGACCATCTAGTAAAGGAAAAGGTTGACAAAATTTCTTAGAATTTTTGTCAACCTTTTCCTTTGCCAATTTGTCTATTTATAAGATACCAGAATTCATCATATGTAAAGTGATTCGCATTAGGAGGTGATGCCTATGAGACGTAAATAAACTCCAATATTAATAATCAATGCTATTTTTAATGAGAGAGTTATATTAATGTGTCGTACGAAATTAGCTACAAGGAATCGGGGAGATACAAATCAGATAATACAGGTTTATTAATGAAAGGAGCAATCACCGTGAAAAGAAACAAGATATGGATTGCCGTATTTTGCATTGCAATTATGGCCAGCACGTTCAGCATACCAGCATTTGCTAATTCCAGTGATCATCTTAACATATCCACACCATTCAACATATCCGCCCCCGGGGATACGTTAAACAGGACCCAAGAGGAATATCTGGCAGAGACGAAAACCGCTATAACACAAAGCAATAGTGATGAACAGAAAATTGAATCCATATGCGAATCATTTCTTACTTTGGCAAAAGCCTCTGTAAGGGATCCGCAGAGCTATGATTGCACTCAGCTTATTACCACTGATAGCCTGAAAAAAGCCACAGTCCAGTATCGTCTTACCGATTATCAATATCAATCTGCCTTGAATAAGGCATTGGGTTGGAAGATAACGCGGGATGATTTGGTTTTTACTGATTTTAAAATACAGAAAAAAAATAAAAATTACGTTGAGGCTAGCGTTGTGGAATCATATACCTATAACATTACTGATGGTTTCGACGGCAAGAGCTTCCGACGCAAAATGTACACCTTCGAGTTGCTTGGTGGTTCCGATGGATGGAAAATCACAAATGTTAACACGGATGACCCTTGGGAAACAGATGAAGGGTTTGAGTATAAGCCAATTGATGTAAAAACTGCAGTGAACGCTCATTTGGCCGAAAACAAATTAAAGTACTCCACCCCATCCATCGATGAAACAAAGGACGTCAAGGCCGACCTTCAAGTATCACCAACCAGAACCATGTATAATTGGAGCTATGACTTCATGGATGCTGTTGCCTATGCTGAAGTCCATTACAGCGATACAAGCAACCCAGTTTTTGGATTCACCTCAGGTAATAACTGCCAAAATTTTGCTTCTCAATGCGTTTGGGCAGGCTTAGGTGGAAGCGGTACCGATATAACAGCACGACCCGCTGTATCCACGTCACTGGTTGGCACTTCTGCTTTTAATGTATGGTGCAGGAACCAATCTACAACTTATTATAGTAATTACTTGTTTAATTGGTCTTGGGACAATATTTGCGGGTTCTTTAACCTCATACAAATGAGTACATCATCAACAGAAGGACCGTATGGGATATCAAGCTATTCCAATGGTGTTCAGAATGCAATTGCAGGCAATGTTCTCGGAGTAGACTGGAATGGCTCTCCAGCGAGTACGACTTTAGATCATGCAATGTTCGTAACACAAGTTACCGGGTCCGGTGGGTCACGCACCAAAGACAATGTAAAGATTGCTGCCCATACCAGCGCGACCAACAGCGCATACATGACCCTCTCCACGTACACAACACAACCAATAGGATCTTTTGCCAGATCGCAAGTTTATAGGGGATACTACACAGTTCCACAGCCGTAAATGTTTAGCAGGGGAGAGTGCTTTTGATCTCTCCCTGCTTTTACCACCCTAGAGGAGAGAGGAGATTCGCTTCTGTGAAGACGAGTGCTTTACTTTTTGTTCTTTTTCACCTACTGATATTGACCGGATGTTCAAACCCAAACATTCAGAATCACATTGTTGCCCAAACAACTGTAAAGGCCGTTCAAGATGAACGGCAATACACATTTTACATTGTCCAAACCAAGGGTTCTTCCACCCGGACCGACGAGAAAACCTCCTATGCCGGAACATTTGATTTACTTGTTCGGGATCACAAAGGAGCGGTAACCAGCCGGAAGTCACTGAATCAATCCTTTGGCAGCAAACCGCTACTCTTTGACGGTCCGGTGAATCTTATCGCCAAGGATTACAACAATGATAATCTTTTCGATATCCCCATTGGCTTCCCCTCAGGTGATGGCAGTGATGAATTTAAATATGTTATATTCAGTGTTGGAAAAGATGGCACGATTTTTTCATTACCGGGAAAAGGTTATAAAAAAGAAGGATTTGTTTATACTGCCGCTGGCAGTTATTCGATTGAGTTTACTCATACATTTGGTATTGGCCAAGGTGAACGACCAAGTATATTAATTGGCGTTAAAAAGGACAGCGGTGGTTTTGAACCTGCCAAATATGTTTGGAATGGAGAGCAGTTCAATTTTCAAAAAGACAGCCCTTACATTATTAGCCAAGCAAAATTGAATGCCCATGATGAGAATTATTTGCTGACAATCATACAAACGGAATACAAAAAACCGCTTACACCCGACGAACCAGGCTTTAGTATTTTTGAAAGCATGCACCGGGGCCGGTTTGACCTTTTAATCCAGAACGGCAGGGGAGAGGTAACCAACCAGGTTGTGCTGAACAAATACTTCGGCAATGACGACCTGGGCTTTATGGAGGCTTTCCCGCTTGTATTCAAAGATTATAATAAAGATGGTAATTCTGATTTTGCCATTGGCCAACCGGGTAAAGACAGCCCAGAATTTCAATATGTTTTACTCAGTGTCAATCCAGAAGGGATGGTATACAATCTGCCAGCTTTTGGCTATAAGGAAGATGGATTCATTTACAGCGCAGAAACTCAAGCAGAATTTCCTTTACTGGACAATGGAGAAACCGGTATCGAAGTTACTCAGAACGATTTTAATGGCTATGCATTTGCACCGGGAAAATATTTATGGAACGGTAGTAAGTTTGTTTTTTCCACCACTAAATGAACAGTATAGCGTGAGTCCTGTTCATCGTTTCAGAAGGATGGATAACCGATTCATTGATAAGATTATCTAACAACGGAACCACGACCACTAATGACAACGAGAAAAGGTTTACAAAATTCACGTTTAATAATTTGTTGAACAATGATAAAATCAATTAGGCAAATGGTGTTATTTTATCCAAATAATTCTTGTATTTTCATTAGACATGAGCTAGGAAGGCCGAAGAAGACATTCATAACCTTTGCCGATTGTTTCGGTGAGCCAGCCGAATTGAGGAGGCACAATCATGACAAACCACCCGGATTTCGGCGATGAGTCACTTTGGCATTTAGCAGTCCAGAACTACTATCCCAAAATAGTTAACTTTGTGTATTATTTAACTAGAGACCGTTTTTTAGCTGAAGATATTGCCCAAGAGGCTTTTGCTAGAGCAATAGATAAATTTGACCAGCTTAAGGATCCGGATAAGTTTCTTCCCTGGCTTACATCTATAGCTCTAAACCTTGTCAGAACGCAGATTAAGCATACCCAACGGGTAGTATCCGTATCGGATATAGATTCATGTATTCCTTTTCCCTCCAACGATAATTTCCCTATGGAAATGGCAGAAAATAAGGAAATCCAAAAGCTTGTTCAGAATGCTATTGCTCAATTATCTCCCCAAGAACAAAAGGCAATTACTATGCGATACTATTTGGATATGAAGGATAAAGATATTGCTTTTGCTTTGGGGGTAACTATCGGGACTGTAAAAAAACAGCTCTTTCGTGCCCGCTCAAAACTTTTCCAATATCTCCGCAGAGAAGGTGATGAAAATGAATGACGATAACTTTGATAATTTCTTGAGCCGATCTCTTAAAGCTGGTGAGATTGAGATTAACGCATCAATTAACGAAGTTGAACAAATGATCATCGAGAAAATCAAAATAAACCGGGCTAACAAGAGGAAACGACAGCGTTTAATACTACAAGTTGCAGTTTTAGTGATTGCTTTGCTAGGCATTTCTGGGCCTGTGCTGTTTCCACAGCCGGTCTATGCGTTTAAGGAAAAAGTGATTCAAACCATACTTAATTTGGGGAAGATGATAAATATTACTGTAAGCAGTGATCATATTCCGCCGCAACTTAATGATAAAATGGGAATGGAAGCAACTGCAGTTCAGCCGGGTGTGTCCTTCAAAATAATTATTCCCAAGTATATACCTCTGGGTTTTGAATTTACGACTCTTACCAAGAGTGCCAGTGATGAGCAGGATACGATTATTATTTCTTTTGCATCTCAGAATTCATCAATACTTCTTTCTGAAACTAGAGTTCCAAGTAGTTTCACCTATTCCATGAACATTAACGCCAAACAGGGTAAGTCAGAAAAAGTTCCGATGGGCAAATATGAAGGTAATTTAATTACCTTTGTGGATGGGTCTTGCAGTTTAACATGGATTACAGATGACAATATCATGTTCCAGCTATTTGGCAACTTGACTGCTGAGCAAGCTAGGGATATGGCTGTTTCGATGTAAAAAAGCCATAAAAATGATCCGGGAAATAAGAGGAGGGCAATAACAATCTACCCTCCTCTTATTTCCTTATTTAACTGCTTCCGATAGTTTTTATTGAACCAAAATAGCATCCGAGACTGACGATTGAGCATCATAATTACCTGCATTATGAGCATTATGAATGCCTCTAGTACGATAATAACTTCCACTGGTTACTGAAATATTTGATGAACCTCTAGTATAAAAATTAGAACTAGCACTGTAGGTGCGGCTAGTTACATCAACCCAACTAGATCCATTCCAGCGTTGCAAATAAATCTTAGCGTCCAGGTATTCAACTGTCCCATAGGTAGTTGTCTCGCCCGTAATAGTAACTATTCCATTGGAATTATCGGCTATTCCGCAAACCCATTGTTTAATCAAAGATACTCCTTGAGTAGAAGTATCTGTATGGATATTTACTACAATACTACTATGCAGGTTACTTGATACTTTCCCTTCAGTTGGAGGGGGAGGCGTAAGGGTTGCTGCAGCACCAACTCCGGGTAAACACACCAAAAACATCATTAGGGATAATAGGGCAACCAGGATTTGAGTTCTCTTCTTCATAAGAATACCACCTTTCAATATTTTAATAATAAGACTATTTAACAGTAAGCGCTCAGTATTCAGGTGCATGGTCAATATAATCTAAGCATGAGAAAATATCTCCACAAGGGTAAGAAATGGAGGTATTAACAAGTGACCCGACT
>PHAA01000033.1 GCA_002840245.1 Firmicutes bacterium HGW-Firmicutes-15 | reverse complement strand
GGCTAAGAAAGTGAGACTGCTTTTTTCATAATCAGCCAATAATTTTGGCCTGAATATATCAGGAAAGTCTTTTGTCCTATTATTGGTACCTATTGAACTTGATATTAGCTTGGTAAAGGGGATGATACTTAAATAACTGCTTCCAGGGTGAATTTTTTCTTTCTCGTATCCCCTATACTTGCCTGATTTATTGGTTTTTCTGACTAACGGTAGTACCTCATCAACCAATCCGATACTTGTTCTTCCTACTCGATTCCTGGCCCGGCTCTGCAATTCTTGCACCTGCAATTTATCTACAGCTTGATGACCGAACAGGTTTGGCCCGCCCTCTCCTACAGAAGCCATCGCCATTTTATGAAAAATAAATTCAGCAAAACCTTGCTTTTTCGACCCAGTTATAGCCAATCCTTTATAATCATTTTTGTTTTGATCAAATGCTTGTTTCCCTTTTAGATCCTCTGTTCTCGTCCTTCGAACTACCCGGGAGTTTAAGCCCAAGGTATAATGTCTGAGGCGGTCAGACTTACGCTGTCTGTATCCAGGCCAGGCTGATTTTGAAAGCCGAGCCTGCTTGATCTCGGATTCTTTATGGAGAAGAATATTCTTCGTAACAAACAGTATTTGGCTTAGAGCAGGCAAATAACCATCAGCCAAATTCACACGCTGATCAACTCGAACTGCCTTGCCTGTATCCCTAACTAAGCTACGAAAAGTAGCATTATCGTACCCACGGATATTTCCCCTAACAGTTTTTACCCGGTTTTGCCATGGCAGCTTGACTCCCCTTGCCCCTGGGCCTGCTGCAAGTGGTAAAGCAGGGTAAAAACTGTTACGTCCACCATCCAAATATATATTCCTCATGGTATGATTTACTGCAAGTACATTTCGAATGTTTCCCGACTGCTGTTTGGATAGATCTTTAATAAACCCCCTGTGGAGATATTGTAGAGCTATACTCCTCAGACTTCCGCCATCATAGCTTGGTACACCGTAATAATAAGCTGTTCCATTCCCTTTCACATTTGACAGATTAGAACCCAATTGTTTACCGAGCCTGCCCTTGGAAGTTCCAATCATACTATATCGGCTAATCTGTATCGATTGAGAATCTGGATATGAGTTTAATTGCGTCATGCCAGTTTTATTCTGAACTTTAATCCTGGCATCCAAACTGCGAGATTGGGCAGCTGATAAAGCATGATTATGTGAACGTTCGGCTTGCTTAGCCTGTTCTAAATTAGTTCTTTTTGACATCAGTAACCCGACTGGTAATAGCGATACTTGCTTCTTAATCAGGTCTAAACCAGTCTTTTCTGATATTAGCGGCCGGCTTAGTAAAGCTGGTCGTTGCTTAGCCTGATAAAAATCGGTCTTTCTCCGCCTTAATACTTGATTCTGTCTTTGAACATAGTGATTAATAAAACGATCCATTGCTTGTCCCGGAAAATTTTTAGAAGCGGCTAAAGCATTTGCAGGAATTGATCGATTCGGGCTAGTTATAGCATAATTCAGCTTAATCGGCCATGAACTCTTAGCCTCCAACCCCATGTCGGAAGGCAAACCTGTCATTAAATCATTTAGCTTACTGAAGATATTGAGACCATAAGTCCTGTTAACTCCAGCAACACTACGAGTAATAAGCCTATATTGATTCTTGTACATAATTGTTCTAGAGTCAGAATGCGGCGAAATGGCGTCACCGGACTTTGATTGTATTGCAGACCATCGTCTTAAGACGGTATTATTAGCACTCTTCTGCCCTTTTCGGGCCGGCTGAACAATCACTCTTTGCCCAAGCGCTATCTTCTTGACAGCCTGAGCATTAAGCATTTCTCCCTCCCCAAGCACTAATCCCTCCCTTTTCAACCTCTGCCTTGACTGCGCTTTTCTCACAGGTATCGTCAGGGAAAAGTCTAACCTTCTAAAGCCAGACAATTTCTGGGTTGAGATCGGCTTACGACCTGTTTTTTCAGGAGGAGTCATCTCAATATGGCTTGACTGCCATAAATGGTTGTTCTTTTGGTTAATCCTATTCATCGGTGATTGTGACAGCGAAGTTTCCCGGCGTTGGTCAGTATTAAAACCGGGATAGCTTTGCAGCAGATTCGGCAAAAAAGCAGCAGGACTATTTTTCCCTACCATGCTGTAATTTTGCTGAAAACCTGATGGATTATGACTCGGCTTACTCCCCCAGGTACTTTTTAACTGGTTCCGGTACCCTTGCTCAAAAACCTTATTATGATTGGATGAAGACAATGCCTGTATTCGGGATTTACCTGTTATTGCTAATGGCAGACGTGAAAGCTTGCCGTCATATGACCTGCTTACAGATCTCATTTGCTCCAGCAGCAATTTGAGATTTATATTGACCGGTCCTGACGGAAGCGGGTTGGCATTATGATTCCCCAGTCGCCAGATCAAATGAAGCGGCCTGAAAGGATAGTTGCCGGGTAATAGATACTTGTTTTTAATCCGGTCGGCAAAGGACTGGCGCTGCCTCCAGGTACTCAGTCTTAGCGGTTTTAATTGCCGCAGCAATAACATTTTAGATTCCCCCAGAAACAGTAACGACCCGAATAAAGTCAGGCCGAAACCGTCACGATTTGATAACCGTTAATCCCTGATGGACTATTTCCAAGGACTCTATTGCTACCTCACTGGCATTGGCTCTAAGTTGGGGTCCTATCCATTTAATCGGGTATGATCCCATAAAATTCCATCTACAAGCTTCCTGCCCACTAGCATCCAGCAAAATTATTGATCCATTCTTACGCTGCAGCTTCCCTGCGGTAGTTCCATCATACCAACTCCAAAGTTCGGTGGAGTTAGTAAAGCCCCGTTTTAAAACTAGAGGCGGATACTTGCGAATGGTAACAAAATGATGCTCATACTCGTTAACCCCGCCTTCGCGGACAACCGTAACTTCGGTTTCGGCTTCCAACCCCGACACTTCTGCAAAATTAGCAATAAGAAGACCGTCAAGTTCGACCTTGAAGCGAAAGGCCAAACCAGGATCCAAACCGGGTCTTGACACCGTTTCATTCACCTCTTCTTGTTAATAACATCGAACATGTTTTTCGGTTCATCGCTCATTTGACGGTTAATACGTGAAATTTGCTCACACCACCGACGGCGGTCACGGTGCTCCATGGCCATTATGTCATCATGGTGCCAGTGGAAATAATATCCTATAAATGCCACTTCTTCATAAATACGATCAACAGGATATTGTTTGATCCCACTGGTTATCCGGGAAAATTTACTTCAGTATCAAACTCATGCTCACATCGTGGGCAAACTACCCGAATATTAGGATTTTCCATTTCGTTTATACGCTGGTAGAAATCCTGCAGAAAAGCCAGATCAACGGTAAAGAGTTTTTCTATGGTTTTGGTATCAATGGCCCTCAAGTCGCCCAGTTTAGTAATCACCCGGGACAAAACAATGATAGTGAGATAGCCCGAGTTTTGTTGAACCCTGGGGTCACGCAGCGGCAATATTTCATCAGCCGCCGTGGCCAGACGCATTACGCCTTTACGCTGCAGGTCACCCTTTTCATCTATATATCCTTTGGGCAATTCAAAATCAAATTCTGTTGCAAAGGACATCCTATTATCCTCCGTTCGTGCCACGTCTTTAGTGGTTTTTTTGTTGTTACTCTTTTTTACTGCCATATTAAACACAACCCATTTAAAACAGAAGGTAAAGGAGCGGGTATTCTAAATACCCGCCTTATCTCCAGTTTTATCTATTTTGACCTCAAGAAGCCCTCGTAGGCCAGTTCCAAAGTTTCGATCACTACCGCCGACTCACTGGCATTAAAATCAGAAGCCACATATTTGCATGGCCAAGCATCGTAAAAGGTCCATACTGCCAGTTCAGCCTGTTGATCATCGACGGCTTTGATGGTAACATCCTTGCGTTCCACTACCCCGACCATACCTGGTTCACCCTTAAACCATTCGAAGATTTCAATGTTGTCCGTAACTCCCTGTTTAAGAGTAACGGAAGGATTACGAAACAGCCCGGATAAGCTAGTGGAGTTTTCGATATTACCAGTGCAAAAAAAGAATAAATCGTATGATGCTTCAATACCTGTAACCTCAGTAAAATATGCTTCAGTAATTCCGTCAATTTCAATTGAAAACCGGTAACTCCTGAAGGGATCAACGCGATCAGCCATTTTTTACTCTCCTCCATATATGCTCAAGCTGATTAAAACCGGAGATAAAGGAACAAGTATTTAAACACCCGAATTATCTCCATTTTTATTATTTATTTGGACCTCAAGAAGCCCTCGTAGGCCAGTTCCAGCGTTTCGACCACTACCGCCGACTCGCTGGCATTAAAATCCGAAGCCACATACTTGCAGGGCCAAGCATCATAAAAAGTCCATACTGCCAATTCGGCCAGTTGGTCATCGACGGCTTTAATGGTAACATCCTTGCGTTCCACTACTCCGGCCATACCGGGTTCACCCTTAAACCAATCAAAAATTTCCATGTTGTCTGTAACTCCCTGTTTAAGGGTAAGAGTAGGGTTCTGAAGCAGGCCGGGAAGCTTCCAGTACCCAGAGTTCATATCCCCACTGCGAAACTCGATTACATCGTATGATGCTTCAATACCTGTAACCTCAGTAAAATATGCTTCAGTAATTCCATCAATTTCGATTGAAAACCGATAACTCCTGAAGGGATCAACGCGATCAGCCATTTTTTACTCTCCTTTCAAGACAGATTATTCGCTATCAGCAGTTTTCTGGGTGATTCTGAAGATGACAAACTCGGCTGGTTTTACCGGTGATACGCCGATAACACATATCAGTCGACCATTGTCAATGTCATCCTGGGTCATAGTAGAACGGTCCACTCTGACGAAAAAGGCTTCATCTGGTGTACCTCCCATTAAAGCGCCACTTCTCCAAACTCCCAGAAGGAAGCTGTAGATGGTACGCTGAACCCTCGCCCAAAGTTTGTCATCATTAGGTTCGAATACTACCCAGTTGCTGCCATTCTTAATCGACTGCTCCAAAAAGATGAATAGCCTTCTCACGTTTACGTATTTCCAAATGGAGTTGGAAGTACAGGTACGTGCTCCCCATACCCGGATACCCTGACCGGTAAAGGTGCGGATCAAGTTAACTCCCTTGGGATTTAATATATCCTGTTCTCCTTTGTTATACTGGCAGTCCAGACCTACACATGCCCGTACTACTTCATTTGCCGGGGCTTTATGTACTCCGCGGGTATTATCCGAACGGGAATAGATACCAAGTACAGAGCCTGAAGGGGGAATAAAGATATTGCGTTTATCCAAGGGGTCAAACACCTGCAGCCAAGGATGATAGAGAGCAGCATAATGCGAATCGAATATATTACGATGGGTCTGCACCTCTGCTACCTTCTTTAATTCCCTGGGTATATCAAGAACTGCAAATCGGCTCGTCAGGTAGTTACACCTGGAACCGCCATAATACTGGATTCATCATTATCTATAAAGGCCTGAATCCCGGTTCGCTTACCCGGACCCCGGTCTTCACCCATGAAATCGGCGGCTGAAAGGGCTCCCAGAGAACCATCGCTCCCATTAGAAAGACCCATCCAGAACTCCTCTTCGCCAGCCTTGTCTCCAGCGATGATGTCAAAAGGAGCTCCTTCCCCTACTGCCGGGTTATGCTCCACTTTGATCATACTGGAACGAGCCAATTTCTTTTCTACATAGTTAGCTGCTGCTGGGTTGAAAGACAACTTCTCGTAGTTTTCCGCTTCGCTTCCGTAAAAGACCTGCAGGCTAAACTCAGCGGTGGAAAGAAGCATAGTCGGAACCAACTGCTTATCCACTACGTCTCCTTGCAGAGCTTCGGCTAATTCGATTACATTGTCCTGAGCTCTAAGCACCCGGTTAACGGATTTGCTTTCACCATTACTAAATACAGCTATATCACCGGGATTAAAACCGGCACTATTTTTGACCCGGTACTCTTTATCTCCTATTACTTCAAGAATTGGGGTTTTAGCTTTGCTGGAAGGGGTAAACAATAGCCTTAACTTATCCCCCCACATACCAGGATTACGGGCGGTAACTTTCAGTACCAATGAGTCCTGGGTTTCCTCCGTGTAATTACTAGCCGCTCTGGCATCGGGAGGTATTACCCGCATCACATAACAGCGCGATCCCCCATTAATGAAGAAATGTTCGACTCCATAGGCCAGATAGCGATATTCTTCAAATGCGTTTTCAGATAGATAGCCACCGAATGTCCTCAAAAAATCGCCAAAATTGGTGATCAGCTCGGGTAAACCTTCGGCTGGTCCCTTTTCTGCTAGGCCGAGGAAACCACCAGTGCTGGTACTAGCTCCCTCCATGGGTTTGCCACCACTTTCAAACTCCTCAACGTAGACTCCTGGTGATAAATACTCTGGCATTCATTTCCAGTTGCTGAACTTTACACAAATGTCACCTAATTACACACCTGTATAACCCAGAAACCAGGCCCCTCCTTTCCAAATAGAATATACATACTATACTAGTTGATCCCACAAAAAGTCTTTTTGGCACAAATACTTATAAATGAGTCAGCTTCTCCCAACTATGAATAAGTCTACTGCTTGGGCCCATTGGGCCCATCCATCTAACGGTTGGACCCACCACCATGGGTTCACTGATAACAAGTATGTTTATCCTGTGTATTCTAGAACAAATCTTACCCCAGTCTGTTCCCGGGGCATTAAATCAGCTTGTCCAGCTAGAGATCACTGATTAGGTTTACAAATCTGCCTCTCACAATATACCTAAGTGAATGTTGCAACTATCGACAGCGACTTTAACATCTTTTATAGTTGCTATCAATACTCACCTCCTTAAATGCTTTTGGCTCTAGCTTAATGCCTTATTCGTTTTAGCTGCACATTAAGCCAGCTTTTTAGGAATACTTAATGCTATTTAGGCCACTGTAGACATATTTCATATTTTATAAATAAATCTTTTCTTTAGAAAATACATCTGACAGCATTAAAACCAAAATCGATAATAGAGAAAAAATTGTCATAAGGAGTATTAAAATGTCCGAAAATGAATTGAGCTTAGACAAAACCCCAATATTTCGAGATATTTATTGTTTTTCAAATGTTTTCTTGTATTTTAGCACATATTTTGTTAAATTCAATATAGTTAGGATAAATATCCATAGAATTACTAGTTTAGAAATTTTCACACCTTAACTAATTCTATATACGAGTAAATAACATCTTTAACTATCTATTTATTAAGGAGTCCTTATGCGCAGAAGTTGGAAAAGTTTATGTCTTCTAATCGGTCTTATTATTGTCATTAACCCTCTACTTTCAGGGTGTTCTTCCTCCCAGAGTAAAGAGGGAGGACAAATAAGCGGGCAATCTACCTCCATAGTGTTTGCCGATGCTGAATGGGAGAGTATAAAGGTACATAACCGTATCGCTGGGTATATAGTAGAGCATGGTTATGGTTATCAGCCCATCTACCTGTCCGGGGAGACTCTGCCTTTGTTTGCTGCTCTGAGCAGGGGTGATGTAGATATAATGATGGAGGTTTGGACCTCTGATTACCCCGAGCAGTGGAAGGACCTGTTAAAAAGCAGCAAGGTTAAAGCTTTGGGCTCCAATTACTCTGCCGTGCAGGGCTGGTTTGTCCCCGCCTACCTGGTAGAAGGAGATACAGAACGTGGTATCGAACCGCTGCTCCCAGCGTTGAAATCAGTTCAGAACCTTCCCATTTATAAGGAAACATTCAAGCTATCCCCAACCAGCAGCATGGGAATCATTGTTAATGCCCCCCGGGGATGGCCGGCAGAGACTATAAACACCGAAAAATTTGCAAGCTACAAGCTGTCCACCTCCTTTATGCTGATGGCAAGCGATTCTGAACAGAATCTGTCCGCAAGTCTCGACCAGGCTTATTCCCGCGGGACTGCTTGGCTTGGCTATGTTCGAGAGCCCAGTATTATATCTGCTGGCCATAAAATGCTCCTCTTGCGTGAAGAACCATATAGTGAGGAACAATGGAAACTTGGCCGGGCATGTTCTTACCCTGAATCTAACGTTATGAAAGCAGCTAATTCCGGAATGAACGAGAAAGCTCCAGAGCTTCTGGACTTTTTACAAAAATATGCAACTACCCGAGGCCAAAACGAAGAAATTCTCCTTTACGTTGAAAATGAAAGTGCTAACAGAGAAAAGGCAGCTGAAGAATGGTTACGAAAAAATCCCGATGTTTGGAGTCAGTGGGTTTCGGAGGACGTAGCAAAGAAAATCTGGACCAGCCTTAACCCCGTCCCTCAAAATAAAAAGTCATTTTTCGGTAAATTTCTATCTAAGTAATAATTTACAGATTAAATGTAGCCTGAAATGGCTATATATAGATGTGCAGCATCTTTTACGAACCACTAATCAGATGATAGCACGGTACTGCTACAGGAAGATCTTGGAGAGTACTATTGCTAAGTTTAAATACCGGACATTTTCTAAGAGCAAGAGACAGGAGGCTGATAAGATGGCCAATTACTCGGCAATTGCTGAAGCAGGAGCCTCAATGATTGAGGTATTACGGGATAATCTATGCCCTGAACCGATTATTTCTCCGGATATGATCGGGCTGTGTTCGCCTGCTGAAACCGATGATCTGCAACTAGGCTTGCATTTATACTCAATTAAACAAAATCGGGAGTATCGACGGGATGGAGACCCTTTGCTGAACCTGACCCTCTACTACCTGTTAACCGCATATTCTGACGCCGATATACAAGAACGTGCGTATGATGAAAGCTACATATTGGGAGCCGCTATTCAGACCTTAAATGAGAATAGCACTTTAGGTAGTGCTTATCTGCAGGGTTCGTTGGGAAGTGACGGAACTGACGTAAGAATTGATTTACATTACCTGACACCTGAAGAGATGCAAAAAATTTGGATATTTCCTAATGTACCTTACCGCACTTCGGTTGCATATATGGTTTATCCCATCATTATTGATGGCGGCGGTTTTATGGCTGGACCTAGAGTACGATAAAAACCTGGAAATAGGAGAAACTTATGGATAATTATATAACCAGCACATTAAAATTGGGACGTAAAGTATCAATGGTTCTGTGGTTAATTGACCAATATAGCTCTCTGGGCTGTAATGAAGAGATGACCGTTTATTTGAATGGGCGTCCGGCTGCTTTTCAGCGTAAAGCGGGGGGATATTTGGTTTTTACTGATCTGGAGGAAGATTTGTACCTGGTAACTATTGAGTCTCAATACTATTTTAAGGAAGAGCTTCAGGTCATTCTGAGCAAGCTGGATCGTTCCGAGCCAATTGTGTACGTCCCTTTAAAGCCGGCACCTACATACCGCTTCAACACAGGAGCAACCTTGATCAGGGCATCGCTGTGCACTGTAACTGGTGAACCCGTCTGCACCAGTTTGACCGCCACCCTTTGCAGTGATAACTGTGCCCGGGCCCAACTGGGAAGTCAGGGAGCCAAAGCCGGTGCTTCAGAAATATCTCTGGCAGATATGACTGGACGCATAGCACCAGGAGACTTGTTATTAATACGCCCCCGGGATGTAAAGTCCGGCGAAGTCTGTGAAGTGACCACTATGGGAGCGGTAGAGGGTATTTACTCGCTTAAACAGCCTCTATTATCCGACCATAACCAAGGTGATCTGTTAATGCCCTTAACTACTACCTGGAGTGATATACGGGGGGAAGCTGTAATAGGCATTCGCAACCTCCGACAAAAAGAATGTCAGGTACAAGTTGAGATCTCTTCTGGAAAGCACAGCCAGATAGTAGAGACGTCAGTCAGAACCGGGCTAATAAACTATCTGGGCAAAATAGTTCTGTAGAAGCTAGTTCCGGTCTTTTCCCTGCAGGCAGAACTTACTGTATAATATCTAGTAGATAATTATTCCCCTATATAAATCGCTTTTCCAACCGGAATCACAATTATCGCCCAAAAATATATTATTGCCAAACCCTTCTCTAAGATAGTAGCAATCCTATCTCCATTTTCCTCGTAAGTTTATAGATAATATGTCTTCAATTGCAAATAAGCAGTTTTTCTTTTTAGATCACATATTATTTTGATAGTAGACATATTTCAACTAACGATATATAGTAATATTGGATTATTGCAACGATTTAAAAATGCTTGTAAACAGGAGGAAGAGTTAGCCTTGAAAAAGAAATACCTGTACATATTTCCCTTCCTAATTATTTTAGGAATTGTTATACCTTTCACCCTCTCCATGGCTGACCTTAACGATATTAAATCTACACTGGAAGTATTTAAGTCTAGACCAGAAAATATAGTTCACAATAGAAAGGCGCCGGTGAATGATACCGCCGCCAGCACGGAGTTAGCGACTAGAATTGAAAACGGAGTAAGCTCTGCCGTTGGCACGCCATCACCACCATCTGCAAAACCTCAAGTTAAGAACCTTTCGATTCCCATTCTTATGTATCATGAAATCGGTGACGGTCCCAGCAGCCTATATGTTTCCGAAAATAATTTTAGGGCCCAAATGCATTACTTGCGATCCAATGGGTACACGATAGTAACCATGAACCAAGCTAGGGAAATGCTGGTTAACAAACAAATACCGCCCAAGGTTGCAGTAATAACCTTTGATGATGGATATGTGTCTATTTACAATAGAGCATGGCCTATTCTGGAAGAATGTGCTTTTCCGGCAACCGTCTATGTATGCAGCAGTTTCCCCGGACTCTATAACTATCTTACCTGGGATCATATTAAACTACTGCATTCTGGCGGGGTAGAAATTGGCAGCCACTCCCATACTCATCCAGCATTAACTGCCGTGAACCCAACTGCTTTAACCCAGGAAATATCGGGTTCTAAACAAATATTGGAACAAAAGCTGGGGACAAAGGTTTATTCCTTCTGTTATCCAACCGGTGCTTATAACGAAAATACACCCAAAGTAATAAAGAACGCCGGCTACACATCGGCGGTTACTGTCAAGTTCGGCAAAGCAACATCTCAGAATGATTTGTATCTCCTACCCAGAATAAGAGTATTCAAGGCTGATACTATTAGCACCTTCGCTAAAAATATTCAATAAAAAGTGCAGGCTTCTTTAAGATAGTGCACCTGGTACTATTACTTTTATAATTGGAATTTTTCTCTTAGCCACTCAATAGTCATTTCTTCTCTTAAAGCAGTTTTATCCAAAAACCTATGACCTGCATTTTCCACCAGAGATAAACTACAGTTATTTAGCCTTGCCTGCATATAAAATGCATTACTAGGGTCAACTACCTCATCATCCTTGGCCTGTACAATTAAAACCGGCCTTGATTTAATATCCTGAAGGCAAGAGTCCATATCATGACGGTTAAAATCCAAGACTAGATCAGGGTACAGCATATATTCCCCTGCTTCATCCCTTATCTTAGCCGTTTCTCCTCTTTTCATCCGTTTGAATTCTTCCGGCATAATTTTAGCAAAGGTTTGTTCCAGCTTGGCCGGAGCCGACCATAGTATATACCCAGCAATTCTTGGGTCCTTTGAGCCTCCAGCCAGAACCGTACTTCCCCCAAAACTTCTACCCAATAGAATATTAGGCAGAGAAAACATATCATCGACATAATTCAAAACCTTTTGAAGGTCATCAGCCTGACGGGTAAGTGTAATCCGAGAGAAATCACCTTCACTGTTACCACTGCCACTAAAATCAAATGCAAGAGTACCTATACCTAATTTCTGTAGCTTTTTAGCAAATTCAAATATTCTCCCACCGTTGTCCTTATTTCCTCTGAATCCATGACACACCACTAACATATATCTCCCTATTTCCGGAGGTTCAAATAGGTATGCCGAAAGCTTCTCCCGATATTTATTACTGATGGTCACATTTTGTATTTTAAACACCCCGCTTTTAATATCTACCCAGGAATCATATTTTTGTGCTTCACAAAAATCATCTGCATCTTTTACTATTACCTAAAATTCTACATCGGATAGTCAATTCCTGTTCCTTAATATATTAGCTAACATTGATATTGAACTTTTCATCCTGACACAAGTGGGTTTTTCTACTTTCCGCTCAAATAATTACCCAATGTATATTGATTTATTAAAACTCAGGGGTTATAATCTTAATTGTTGCGAACAAACCATCTCGGGCCATTAGCTCAATTGGCAGAGCAGGTGACTCTTAATCACAAGGTTGAAGGTTCAAGTCCTTCATGGCCCACCATTAAGAAACAAAGAACCCGCCGTAGTTGGCGGGCTTTTTATTTTTCTGCAATAGGCCTTTTTAGTGATTACGCTTTAATCTGTATATTCTGGACAATAGCCCACTTCCTCTTGCTTTCTATTGCCTCCCGGAGCCGCTCCAGCACATCACTCCCCACCTTTACTTAACACAACCTGGTTGCCTTGAAGTAACCGGCCCCTGGAGTGCTGATCTATTTTGCTTCACACTCCCTTAAGGCTAGTCCTCAGACTGTAGCCAATATGATTATAGCCATGGCATATCCCAATAAAACAATTCCCTCCCTGGTTTCACCATCAATTGGTTTGCATCTTAATCTTCTTAATACTGTTTTGATCTGGCAGGGTGAAATGAAAAGTGCTTCCTACGCCGATCTTAGATTCAACCCAAACTTTTCCGCCATATAGTTCAACAATCTTTTTAACAATAGATAATCCTATCCCGGTACTTTCATATTCATCACGAGGCTTCAGTGTTTGAAAAATTCTAAAAATTCTTTCAAAATATTTAGCATCGATCCCAGGTCCATTATCTTGAATACTAAACTTCCAGTACTCCCCCTGTTGCTGACAGGATATTTTTATTTGGCCTTTATTTTTATCCATATATCTAATAGAATTACTAATTAGATTTTCAAACACCAACTGGATATGCATATTTTCCAATACTAGTAATGGCATCTCATTGTCGATAACTATAGAAATATTGTCTGGTAATACTAACATTTCGATTACTTCCGTCAGCACTGTATTAATATTTATCTTGGTTTTCTCTTCCCTCCGTTGGCTTATCCTCAAATATCGAAGTAGACCGTTTAGAAAGTTGTGCATTCTTATAGTTCGTCTCTGAAGTAAAGTCAAATGTTCTCTGCCCTGTTCATCAATGCTATCGTAGTAATCACTATAAAGCCAATCAGCCAGAGCTGTAATTCCACGGAGTGAGGAATTCAATTCATGTGATATTATACTAGTAAAGCCTTTTAATTCTCGATTGGTAGATTCTAATTCCAGTATAAGCTCCTGGTTTCTTTTTTCTACAGTCCGGCGTTCAGTGACATCTTCCCCTATACTAGCAATTACGGCATTACCTGCCGAGTTAAGAAAGATATTGCTCCACATAATTATCCTGCGTTCACCGGTTTTGGTTTGAATTTCACTTTCCCCGTATGAGGGTGCTGCTTTTTTTTCCAGGCTCCTATTTAATATTCGCATATCACGCTCGCGAACATCTGGAGGGAGACAGTTTTCTGCCCAATCCTGGCCTATTGCCTCTTTCCGCTCCCTACCCAACAACTGCAAAAAATATTCATTACAGAAGGTTAAACGGCCTTTCTTGTCGAGCATTACAGCTGCTAATTTGATATTCTCTAACATCTCCCGAAACCGCTGTTCTGACTCCTGGAGGGCTTTTTCGGCTTGCTTACGCTCAGTTATATCTATGGCCATACCCACATAATATAAATTAATACCAGACTCATCTTTAACGGGCATCCCGCTCGAAGTATGCCAGCGCCACTTACCGTTTTTATGCTTTACCCGGTATTCTACTCCTTTGTGATGTTTACCAGTAGCAATTACCTTATCCATATAATTTCTGCACAGATAAATATCATCCGGATGAATAAAGCTTTCAATTGGATGATTTCTCACGTCAGCTAAATCGTGTCCCAGTAGTTCTGTCCAGCCGGGAGATACAAAATTAAATTTTCTTTCCGACGATACGGAATAGATAATTCCGTTAGCATTTTCAATTAAACTACGCAACTCTGCTTCGCTTTTACGCAACCTTTCTTCCATTATCAGCTGGTCGGTAATATCCGTATGTACACAAAGCAGGTGTGGTTTATTATTATCCACATCTATAATTTCCGCTGAAATAAGGTAAATCCGAATCTCACCAGACTTCATTCTAAACATGGTTTCAAAGTTGCGAATACTTCCCTGTTCGTGGATTTGCCGTGACATTATATCTCGGTCTTCTAAAGCGACCCAAAAACCCAACTCAATGTCAGTATGCTCGATGGCCTCAGATCGTTTATAACCGGTTGCCTCGATCCAAGCATTATTAATTTCAATATAACGCCCTTTCCCCCAAGTCGTGATGGTAATTGGATCAGGGTTACAATGAAAAGCTTTTGAAAACTTTTCTTCTGACAATCGTAATGCCCCTTCAATCTGCTTGCGTTCACTAACATCACGAATGTAAAATACCACTCCCGAAGGCTGATCCTTTTCATCCAAAATAACACTGCCAATAGTCTCTGCCCACATATAGTAACCATCTATGGTTATACAACGATACTCAACCTTTTCGGATAAATGCATATCGATGGTTTTGTGAAAGTTATCTTTTATTTTTTCCAAGTCATCAGGATGAATATAATCAAAAATCGAACTTTTTATAACACTCGCTGGTTCGTATCCAAGGATGCTTTTGCTACAATGCTGAATAATTCCGTCATTATCAATTATTATAATTGAATCCGGTATACTGTTGGTTATCAGACGCAAATGAGTCTCGCTCTCTTTTAGGGCCTGCTCCACACCACGAAAATTGGTTACTTCTTTCTGAAGTTCTTGATTTTTAGCTTCCAGGTTAACAACTCTTAGCTTTAGTTCAGCCAATTCGCTTGTGATTTTTTCTTCAATACCATCATCGTTCACAATTGATTACCACCATTCATCATAATAGGACACATTATTTTAATATTCAGCAATTATTTCCATACTCCTCTTTGATAAATGTATAAATAATACCTTACTATTCGACACTATTCGCTCTCTTTTGCAGTTAGTGTTTGATTACGGATGATCCTTCAGGGTTAAAGCTTTTAACAAAGTTATTACCCGTCCTTTTACCTGCAGGTAATCGGCAAGTGTTTTAATAATTTCCTCTAGGATCTTTGATCATGATTATTTGCCTCCTTCAATTGCAGCCGGTCTTTTTCATCCCCATGCGTCCAGTTTATCCCATTATTGACGTTATGTAGCAGGTAATTAAATGAAGCAGTTTAAATATACTATAAAAAATATTAAGGGGGTTTATTTTATGGATAGTGGTTCAATAATATTAACTTGGTTTGCAGGAATGGGATTATTCCTGTGCCTAATACCTTTGGTACTATATGTTTTTAAGTCGATAGGTTTTATGGTAATGGCTGCCAATAAGGGCATTGAAAATGCTTGGTTGGCGTGGATTCCCATCGCTGACCTTTATATTGCCGGCAGCATCGTGGAGGATATGGATCTTTTCGGAACTCGCATTACTAATTTAGGCCTATGGTTGCCGGTAGTCATGGTAGGAGGCATTATCCTGGAATTCATCCCAGTACTTGGAATAATAATATCCTTAGCAACATTCATATTTTTTCTTTTATACCTCTACCAGCTTTTTAGTATCTATAGTCCTTCGCAGGCCACCTTATTTACCGTTCTTTCCATCCTATGCCTCTGGCCTATCTTCGTTTTTATGCTTCGCAATAATCAACCGACGTCGAATCAAGATCTCACCATTTAGCGCTAAGGGAATACGACATAGGGTAGAGAAACAAGAGAAATAACAATCTCCACTACCTGAGATTTTAAAATAAACATCCTCACCTTTTGCAATAGGTTGGTAATGCCTACGCAAAACAAAACACCACACTTTTCAGTGTGGTGTTTTGAAATGATACAATCAATGAGAGCCTTCATTCTGGTATTTCTGGCACCTATTACTATTCCTTCCCATTCCAGCAGTATGTACAGATTTTATCCTTGCCTATGCCGATTGCGTCAAGCATGTCATGCAAGTTTTGATATTTCAGCCCTGAAAAGTTGAGTCGTTTGCTGATGCAATTCACCATACAATTGTACTTTTCCTTAGTCGGATCACAATATTCGTCAAATGACTCCGGTTCTTTTCCTTCAAGTTCGATAATTGCCTGTCTTGCTGCCAGATCCATTTCTGATCGGGAAGTTGAAAAGTTTAAGTATTTGCATCCGAATACAAGTGGCGGGCAGGCCGATCGAATATGAACCTCACTGGCGTTGCATTTATATAGCAGATCCACAGTTTCTCTCAACTGTGTGCCGCGAACAATTGAATCATCGCAGAAGAGCAGGCGTTTGTCAGCAACTAGTTCAGGAACTGGCATCAGTTTCATTTTTGCAACCAGATTTCTTATACCCTGATCCTGCGGCATAAAACTCCTCGCCCAGGTAGGGGTATATTTTATGAAAGGACGTCCATAGGGTACTTTGGATTGGTTAGAGTAACCGATGGCATGTCCGGTACCTGAGTCTGGTATTCCAGCAACCATATCGATTTCTACATTGTCGTTTTTGGCCATTGCTGCACCATTTCTATAACGCATAACCTCCACATTCATTCCCTCGTATGTTGAGGATGGGTAACCATAATAGACCCATAGGAAAGCACAAATTTTCATTTTATCCCTAGGAGGTGCAATTTTCTCAATACCATCAGGTGTCAGATGAATTATTTCCCCTGGGCCAAGTTCATATTCGAAGCTATATCCTAGGTTTGTAAAAGTACAGGATTCAAAGGAAACGCAGTATGAACCTTCTTTCTTACCTACTATTAAAGGCGTTCTGCCAAGTCTATCCCTTGAGGCGTAAATCCCTTGCGGTGTCAATAGCAGAATAGAACAGGAACCCTCAATCAACTCCTGCGCTTTCAACAATCCGTCCTTGAAAGAGCTTTCCTGATCTATAATTACAGATACGAGCTCGGTAGGGTTAATGGTACCCTTGCTAGTCTCTAAAAAGTGAATATTTCGACTGGTGAACGTTTTGTCGGCTATTTCATACAAATTATTGATTTTTCCCACTGTACTGATCGCATATTGACCAAGACGCGAACGCACAGTCAACGGCTGAGGTTCTGTATCGCTTATGCAGCCTATACCCATATTGCCTCTTATTTTTGGCAGCTCAGATTCAAATTTTGCTCTGAACTGAGTATTTTCGATGTTATGTATTAAACTGTTAAAACCGTTTCCGCTCCAAACTGCCATTCCACCTCTACTAGTTCCCAGGTGAGAATGGTAATCCGTACCGAAATACACATCCATGACGCAATCTTCCTTTGAAACAACACCAAAAAATCCACTCAAAGCAACTACACCCCTTAAAATATATTTTAAACTGACATGTTTTGCGTATCGTATATAGAAATATACCTTTAATATTGTAACACTATTTTATATTTACGCCATAATAATAAGAGCACGTAATACATCAAATAAAATCAGCCGCCCTGTAACCAACAAGTTATGGGGCGGCTGTTCTATTCAGTTATTAGCATCTAAAGCTTACATCGTTGGCAAATCTGGACATCTTCTGTAGCTTGAGGAAAAAATCTTTCTACCGCCCCTGCACAGTTTGTCAGGAGATCCACCATTAACGGCGAATCGGTGACCCTTCCGGTTGAAACGATGCTAACCCCTCTTTTGAATAATGGTCCTGGATATAATCCGGCTGTATGACCGTAGATGATCACCCTGCGTCCCTGGCATTGGGCTAGTATTTCCTCCATGGTGTTTGAAACCAAGGCGCAACCCGTAATAAAAATAGTATCCGAAGTTTGGAAATAGGAACTGGCTGTTCCCGCAGAGACAACCTGAGCACACTGCGGTCCATATTCCACCTCCTGTTTAGAAAAAATCGTGGATTTAAAGAGGTCAGGCTCTAGTTCCGAAACATAGGTTTTTCCTGCGATTTTAGCCACATTACGGACCATCCCGCCAAAACCTACGATAGTTACAGTCTCTCCTTCATTAACCTGTTGACTGGCATGCTTCTCTGCCCCAACAAACAGCTCATACCCTTCTGAGTCAAGATGCTCTTGATTTAGAAGGGGTCGGGAAAGCGCATTCAAAAGTGCTACTAATAAGGAACGCAGTACCAGTGTGGAATTGCTTTCAGGCGGTAATTGGGCTATTTTTTCCTCAAGCATCCTCGCCACATCTATCCCTTGCTGGCCAGGTTTATCGGCCAGGAATTTTTCGATCACCCTATCGTTAAATAGTCCTCCTGATCTAATATTCATAGCGATACCCATAGCCCCGTTATTCAGCAGCATACCTGAAAATCCGGAATTTATTACGATTTTCTCCAGTTGGGGCCTGTCTTTTAAATTTCCATGCAAATGATCTATAACTTCCTGTAAAATCATGCTTACCGCATCCTTTCTCTATAATAAAGCCCTTTAAACTGATTCCTCAACTGGGGCGCAGAAGGTCACCAATTTATTGTTGCTTTTATCGTGAGCTGAATATAAACAGACATCAATCCCATAAGCCTGACTGAGATTACTTTCCAGAAGTACTTCACCGGGAGTGCCGATAACCAAAATTTTTCCGTTATGCATTAAAGCCACCCGGTTAGGATAAATAAAGGCATGGTTGGGGTAATGGGTGGTCATAATCACTGATCGTCCTTCGCGAACCAGGTCCCTGATTAGCCTTAAAATTATGGTCTGATTTTTAAAATCCAGGTGGGAGGTGGGCTCATCCAGCAGCAATATGTTGGGTTGCTGGGCTAAGACCCTGGCTATTAAGACCAATTGCCTTTCTCCACCGCTTAGTTCGGTATAACGCTGATCTTTTAAACGTAAAATCCCCACTCGCTCCATAGCTTCTTCAGCAACTGCCATATCCTGGGCAGAAGGAGAAGAAAAGAAGTTCAAACTCGGTGCTCTTCCCACTAAAACCATTTGCTCCACACTAAAGGGAAAAGCCGTTTCCTGGTCCTGTGGAACATATCCGATAGCTAAAGCGGTCTCCCGTCGTGTCATAGATGCTAAATGTTTTCCATTAATGCGAACTTCACCGGAAGAAAGGGGCATCATTCCTGCCAAACACTTTAACAAAGTAGTTTTACCACACCCGTTTTGTCCAAGGAGGCACAAGAATTGGTTATCCTCCAGGTCCAAATAGATATTTTTAAAAACTGGATTGTCTTTCGTATAACCGAAAGATCCCTCACTGATTTCTAGTTTCATGACCAGCTAGTTCCTTTCCTCAGCAGGTACGCAAAGAATGGTGCTCCAATAATTGCCGTTAAAATGCCGATGGAAATCTCTGCTGTGGTCAGACTACGGGCTAAATCGTCCATGAGCACCATATAAGTCCCTCCCAGCGATATAGACACCGGTATCAAGGATTTATGATCAGGACCTACCAGAATTCTTGCCACATGTGGCACCACCAACCCCACCCAGCCAATTACACCACTTACTGCTACTGCGGTAGAGGTAGCTAAAGTGCAGAGGATGACGAGGATAAAACGAAACAGTTCTGTATTCATACCTAATGATCTCGCGTCCTCCTCTCCTACAGCCAGTACATTCAGTCTCCAGCGGACCAGCCAAAGAACAAATATGGCACTAACCATTATGGGAACTGCATATTTGAGATCAACTAAAGATATTTTGGCAAAACTACCCATTAACCAAAAGACGATGGCAGGCATTTTATCGAGAGGATCCGCGACACTCTTCATCAATGATACCAGGGCGGAAAAGAATCCGCCCACGATAATCCCCGAAGAACCAAGGTCAAAGTCGAGGTAGTTTTATAAATACGACTCACAGAATAGGTCAGGCCTACGGCAAGCATACCGGATATAAATGCTGCTAATTGAACCCCCGAAATAGGTGCTCCCAGCAATATAGCAGCAGCAGCTCCTAAAGACGCCCCATTTGAGACACCCAGGATATGATCCGAAACCAGTGGATTACGAAAAACACCTTGAAAGACTGCGCCGGAAACTGAGAGACTCATGCCTACCAACAGAGCCATGAGAACACGCGGCATTCTAACCTGAAAGATAGCCGTTTCCAGGGTAGGAGAGAACTCCCCGACCCCTGAACTAAAAGGCATCTTAGAGATTAATAAGGATAAAATCGTAGACGGATCTGCCTGGTATTTGCCAATAAAAAGAGATAGTATCACCGCCGCTATGGGCATGATAATAAGGACCCATTTGTTTTGGAGCCACATTTTACTTTTTGCCTTGGCCAGTTCCTTGACCAGTTCCGCCGCCGGTTCCTCCGCCAGTACCGCTACCACTCGTTGTACTAGGTGGATTCAAGATGCTTTTTACATCATCATCTGTCAAGGAAAAGCCTAAGATGTCTTTCCAGTACTTTTTAATTTCATTGTCCATGGAAATGTCCTTAAGCTGAGCCGGGTAGGACTTAGTTCCCAGCCAAAGAGGTAATAATGCAGCAGACTCAGAGGAGGGACGATTCCAGATAAATCCACCTACCGGAAGTATATAGACCTTGTCATTTTTAACTGCCTTTAGTTTTGACCAAGTCGGGTCTTTTTTCATATCCTGCGGACTTCCCGTATCAATAACAATCACATCAGGATCCCATTTAAGAAGGTTTTCTAAAGAAATATTAGATAATCCACCCTCTTTACCGGCCACGGATGATATTTCCTGGGAGGCATTTAAACAGCCCGCAGCCTCAATCTGATATTGCATATAGGTATCCCCGCCATATGTAGTTAGATGATCAGCCCCATAACCTAAATAGACCTTAGCCTTTTCATTATTAGGGATAACCGAAGTTTTTTTCGTTAATATATCGAGAACGCTGTCCAAATACTGACAATATTTGTCGGCCCTTTCTTTAGCACCAAATATCTCGCCAAACATCTGGACTTCTGCTTTTCTAGTCTTGAAAACATCGGCGGGATTATTGTTGGTAGCAACCCTCACCGTGGGTATTTTCGTAGTTTTATCCACCAAATCCATATCCATTTCAGAGCCAATGGCAAATTGGGGATTACTGTTTAAAAGCGCCTCCACATTCATGTCAGCGGCCTGGGCTCGGGGTGCCGGAATTTGGGCTTGTCTTGGATAGAATTTCTCAAAGAGCTTATACCGATATTGGCTTGCCGTCATTGCGCAGATCTTATCCTGGACACCCAAAATATACATAATCTGAACCTGTGGAGAAGTAAGGACGGCCACCCGATCAATTTTGTCCACCGCAGGAATGTTAACTGTCTTCCCAGTCATGTCGACAAAAGTCTTTTGTTGTACGTCTGTTGCGGTTTTCTTAGTAGAACAGCCTCCGATAAGCGTTGTTATTATTACCATTGAAATTAGTGCCATCAAAACTCTATTATTTATTTTTATCATTTTTCTCATAATCCCCTTTTTCTCCTTCATCATAAAATAGAGCAGCCTCATATTTATTCCGCTGCGACCAAATCATCTCTAAATTTAATTCTTCAATTTGAAGATGTGCAGGACTAACCAATATTGAAAAATAAAACAAAAAAATGCTAAACACAGAAAAGGTTTAGCATGTTATGACAGCCATGAAATGCCCTCCTTTCCAATAGGGAGGTATAAAAGTTTCCCTTTATACCCATTGGCCTTTCGCCATATCTATAAGACTTAGGCATAAGGCTCGGTGAGCTAATATTCGATTATAAACGATTATATTCTTCTAAAACTGTGAAAATCCTGCTATATTAGATGAATTTATATAAAAACATACATTTTCGCCTTAATAAAACTAACGTCTCCACCACACCCCTGTTTTACAGCGTTTCTCTTTTCATCTTTAGCCTGATTTCGTTTGGGGCAGGAGCAGCTTTACCACCCTGACAAGTAAGAGAGGTTAAGGGCAGAAGTGTCTTTCAGCTAGCCTTAATAGCAACTATTGGAATGGGGAAGCTAACGTAAAAAGTGGTACCGGTTGAACTAGTATCGATGTCGATTCTAGCATTATGCCGAGTGGCTATCCTATAGCAAACGGCCAATCCTAAGCCCGTCCCTTGCTCTTTGGTGGTAAAGAATGGTGTACCTAACCTATCCATATGTTCAAGATCTATCCCATGACCTTGGTCCTGAACTGCAAATACCACTTTTTCCTTTTCTATAAAAGTTTTTATAGTAATTTCTCCTGCTGAAGACATCGATTCCATCCCATTATTGACCAGATTGAGTATTAACTGACGAATCTCTTTCTTATCAAGAAGCAGGTCAGGCAGTTCATTTAATTCTAACTTTATGTATTGATCTTTACCCATAGCCTTAGCCTGAATCAGCGGCAATAATTTACTAATTATTGCATTGATATTTCTTGGCTTCATATCCACTATCTTGTTTTTGGCAAGCGAAAGGAATTCAGTTATTATCGAGTTAGCTCTATCCAGTTCTTCGATCATTAGATCAAAGTATTCTAGTTCTTGACTGTAATGCTTATTCTCTCGCAAAATTTGCAGATAACCGCGTACGGTGGTCATGGGGTTTCGTATTTCGTGACCAATGCTGGCGGCCATTTCTCCTACTAAATTGAGCCGATCTAGACGGGTCATTTCAACTTCCATTTGTCTAAGATCAGTTATATCCGTTAAAACACTGAGAATACATAATTCTCCATGAATTTCAATGCCCTCTGCCGAATATAATCCTAGTCTTTGCTCTTTGCCGTGCTTACAAAAATTAATTTCCATGTCCTGAATGGATTGCTTCGCCATAAGCATCTGTTTCACAATATTTCGATCAACATGATCTGACCAAAATCTCACTTCTAATGATGTTTTACCAATAACCTCTTCATGACTATAACCCACAATGCGGCAGAAGGCATTGTTGACCCTAATGAATTTTCCCTCCTCAAGTGTGGTAATGGTCATTACCACTGGACTTGTATTAAAGGCTTTGAATAAGCATTCTTCTGACAAGCGCAATGACTCTTCGATCTGTTTGCGTTCGGTAACGTCTCTAGTTGATATAATTAAATGTGCTTCGCCGTCAATGTCAATTATATCAACTGACATATTAAAAGTCCTAATCTCGCCCGACTTTATTCTATACATTGTTTCAATATTTCCTATACTTCTGTTTTCCCGGACCTGTTTTATTATTATGTCTCGCTGTTCGGGAACTACCCATATATCCAATTCTTCATTGGTACGCCCAATCACCTCATTCCGTTCATAACCACTAATTTCTACAAAAGCATCATTGACTTCAACATAACGACCTTCTTTTAAGGTGCTGATTGACATTAGGTCAGGATTACAATGAAAAGCTTTGAAGAACTTTTCTTCTGACAAAACTAAGGCAGCTTCTGTCTTCTTACGTGCTGTGATGTCGAGACTTGTGCCAACCATGCGCAAGCCCTCGCCTTTTTCATTCCTAGCCACCACCTGTCCACACATCATAATCCATTTGCAATCACCGCTTTTGGTTAATAATCGGTATTCAGTTTCATATTTGGATATTCTTCCCGCTAGATGTTCAGCAAAGGTCTTCTTAATATGTATAATATCATCTGGATGAACCATTTCCATCCAGGTGTTGATGTTAAATTCAAGGTCGGGTGGATATCCATATAATTCAATTAATTCATTCCAGCGCCTATTGACATAGATATCACCCGTTTCCATGTTCCAGTCCCAAAAACCTTCATTACTGGTCTCAAATATAAGTTTGATTCGTTCCTCATAATCTTTTACGGTTTGGTCTGCTAACTCAAGCTGACGTTTTCGCTCCAGCCCTATAGTTGCTAGAAAGCGCCCCAGCTCTGAGTAAAATTTCATGATAGACTCTACTCGATCTTCAGGAATAATCGGAACACGGCGCAGCGCATCCATGTAAGCTGCTTCGTCAAATCCAAACTCTTGTGCCTGCCGGCGAAAAAACTCTTCATCGGGCAACTCGTGCAGGAACTGTCCCAAAAAAATCGACGCGAGATGTTGTCCTTCTATAATGATCGGAGTTCCAAAATCCATGAGTCCATTCACGCACTTATACCCGATATAAGAACCCTCATTCAAATGGTCAAATATGTAACTGTCGCTTTGCTTACACCTACACTCTGTCTGCGGGCAGACACGGTGAAACTGGGCACAAATATCCTGCCAGCCTTTCCCACTTAGAATATTGTTGTTTTCATCATGAAGTCCATGGGGTATTCCTGTGGCCACGTAAAATGAATGTAACAATTGCTGAAGAAATGGAACATCAACAAGATCCGTGAATTTGTACTTTAAAGGGCGATTGTCTGCTTGATGTTCTTGATTATTTGAAATAAATAATTCAGACCTGCCAGTAGAGAACCCGTGACTAGGTGATGACAGTACAGATGTTGTATAGCTGTAGTCTTGATTTTTTTGAGCAAGTTCCAATTCGATATTTCTCTGGCGCAGTTTATTAAGTTCGTCTATGAGTTGCTCTTTTGTCTTGCTTTGATCGTTCACCAAGACTGCCTCCTATCCCATATATCTTTTATTCTAAGGATATATTATATATTTGGTATATTTTGTCGAAAATGGGTATTGCATTATATTTATTATTATTTTTTAAGCCTTGAATAATATTTTGGTATATGTATCCCAAGAATGGCCCCTATTTTGCGAATCATCGCTTAATATGATGGAACCGACTATGAGTAACTGGAAATACTCACAACGCTTCCTTTAGTAAATCATCCACTCAGATACTAAATAGCGGACTAATAATATTCAACAAATAAGCCTTGCTGATCCCAAGCCTGTATTGAATGTCGCAGTATCATTGACAATTTTTCATCTCATGTAAGTACGATAATACCTTGCATAATATGTATTTATGATAGGCAAAAAAGGGGTTTTTGTCGGTCGTGAAGAATATTAAGTATTTAAACTGCTACAATTGGAGGAGATGGATACGTTGGGTGATAATAATTATTTAGGCAATGATGACGATATAACCTCTTCTCAAGGTAGCAATACAAAAACTGCTGATCTCAAAATGGCGGTAAAGACAAATCTTGATTATGAGCGTCGAATGGCTGATATTATTGACTTTTTACCTGATGCAACGTTTGGGATTGACTTGAGCGGCAAAGTAATAGTCTGGAACCGGGCGGCAGAGGAAATGACTGGTGTAAGGGCTGATAATATTCTGGGTAAAGGCGATTATGAGTACGCTGTTCCCTTTTATGGAACTCCTCGCCCCATGTTAATAGATCTGGTTCTAGAACCTAATCAGTATTGGGAAAATACTTATACATCTATTAAGCGGGAAAGCAATGCATTGATCGGTGAAAACCTGTGTAACTCAGTAGATGGCGATATATTTATATGGGGTAAAGCAGCATACTTATATGATAGTATGGGTAGGCTAACAGGTGCAATTGAATCAATACGAAATATTACCAGGCGCAAAATGGCTGAGGTCAACCAAGCCCAAGAACTGAAGAAATTTCAGGTTCTTTATGACCTAGCAGTTGCTATGTCAGCCGAACAGACCCTAGATGACAATCTCCAACTTATCATAAAAAAAAGCCAAGAGTTGTTTTTAGCCGACTCTGCTTTTATTGCTTTGCGGGATGAGTCTCGTTGCCAAGTTTATATGCAGTGCTTATCCGGCATTAATACTCAGGCCTTTAAGGATATGCGATTTGCCTTTGGAGTTGGTATTGGTGGGTTGATAGCTGAAACCAATCAAGGATATATCATAGCTGACTATTTTACCGACCAAATGATTAGTCATGAGGTAGACGAAATCATTGCTAATGAAGGTCTGGTTACAACTATGGCTGCCCCTATCCAGATTGGCAATAATAATTTAGGTGTTCTCTATGTGGCCAACCGCTCCATGAGGCAATTTTCGCAGGCTGATCTTGATGCATTAGCTACAATTGGCAATCTAGCAGCAGTGGAAATAACCCGTAAATGTTTTGAGGAAGACTTAGAGCAACGTAACCTTGACCTGGCAGAACTTAACACCATTGCTGCTGCTCTCTCCCACAAATTAATACAGGCGCAGGAAGATGAACGTCGTCACCTAGCACGGGAATTGCATGATGACTTTGGACAAACCCTTACAGCGTTAAAGATCAGCCTGGAATCCATTCTGCAGGATGACGGGGCACCCTGTACCAGACTTCTGCAGAGTATTAAAATTGTAGAAGTTGCTCTGCAAGGAATCCGCAGGTTATCGCTATCGCTCAGGCCCTCCATATTGGATGACCTCGGTTTAGATGCCGCACTGCGGTGGCATCTTGACAATATGACCCAAATTGCTAATCTACATACTCATTATTCCACAAACTTGGCAGGAAGAAGGTTGCCGCCCATTCTGGAAATAAGCTGTTTTAGAATTATTCAGGAAGCCCTTACCAATGTAGTCAGACATGCCAATGCTCAATCCGTACTGGTTGAATTGAACTTGGATGATGAGCAGCTTCAGTTATTAATACAGGATGATGGCGCCGGCTTTGATGTAGCAGCGGCATTAAACGCGGCGGCTCACGGCAGAAGCCTAGGATTACTTGGTTTACAGGAACGAGTATCCCTGGCTGGCGGTATAATTAGCATCACTTCATCCTTGGATGGTAGCGGAACCACTATCCAGGTTTTTTTCAGCCAGTCACTCCTGAGTCCCCAAGCATCAGGTTAAAAGAGGAGGGGTAAATTTATGAAGAAAATTCGAGTTCTAGTAGCAGATGATCATCAACTGGTGAGAGCCGGTATATGCTCATTACTTGAAAACGCCAAAGGTATCGAGGTGGTTGCTGAAGCCGATGATGGTTACCAAGTAATGGAATTAGTTTCTCTCCATCAGCCTGATGTGGTTCTAATGGATATTGCCATGCCTAATATGAACGGCCTGGAAACCACTGCCCAACTCTTAGCGATATTCCCCGAAATTAAAGTAATCATACTATCTATGCATGTTAATGAAGAATATGTTTGGAAGGCTCTACGATCTCGAGCCTCAGGATACCTGCTAAAAGATGCGGCTCCAGTGGAACTGGAACGCGCAATATATTCCGTAGCGGATGGTTCCACCTATCTTAGTCCTGCGGTTTCTCACCATGTCTTAAATGATTATGTTCGTCGCGTTAATGGTAAAGCAGGTTGGGCGGATAAACTAACCCCTAACAAAATTAAATTCGGAAATTAGTTGCCAAAGACTACGAAAATATTAGGTATAACGAGTGATTGAGAAAAATATCCACCACTAGTGGACTCATGTACCATGTCAAAAATTATAGCCGCAGCCGAGTTAAAATTAAAACTGTATTATTTATACTCTCCCGCTGCGGCGCAGTAATTCTTCGTTAATCTTCAGTTGCCACATTCATTTCTATCTTGCCCTCTTGGCCCTCGAACTCGACCACCAGGGTTTCGACCTGGCTGATCATGGTAATCATGTTCTTACCATTTATCAGGGTTGGTGGAGTTATATTTACCAGAGCCTTCTGCTGCTCCAACAGGCTAACACTGTTTCCAGACACCATATTAGCCAGTTCACACAAGGCGCTCTTGGGCATCATGTCAAATTTATCCACTGGCATTCCACCCATCATGGTTGAAGCAATATTGCGAGCGGTGGCCTCCTGCATAGAAAAAACCACACTTCCCCTTATATCTCCCACCAGCCCAATGATAATATTAACATCATTATCAGTGCGGAGTTTGGTCCGTTTACTAAGACCCTTTCTCTGCATGCTGGTCATACCCAGCATGCCGGTCACATTCAGCAGCCCGCTAATAAAAGAATTAACACAGCGAATATCCATAATTTATTTCTTTACCTCCTCAACCGCCACATTTATCTTGATTGCTCCAATATCGGTCTGCATGAGTAACGACCAGGAACTAAGGCGTACGTTGAATATACTCATATCTTCGCCCACAAAGACGCTGGGGGGAGTAAGGCGTATGTTTAAACCTGGCTGAGCATTATTGACTCCAGTGGTGGCATTACCACTTATAATGTTCCCTACTTCAGCGCAAGATAAAAGGACTTCTTCGTCGGCTACCGATTGATAATCTTCTCCAGTCAGAATCGTTGCTAATTTCATAGCTGTTTCCTGACTCATATCCAGAAAGAATAAACCTTTCCACCCACCCGTAAATCCGACAATTACTGTAACTCCTCGCGATATAAAAGAATCTCCCTCATTTTCCGTCTGACCACTGCTTACAGTTAAATCCAGCATTTCCTTAAAAACATTGCTAGTAGCTTTTATAAAAGGAACTATTCTGGCATTTGCTTCCAAAGATATCACCTCATCCCCATAACTTCCAGAACTTTTTCTACCATGTCCGCTGCTTTAAAGGGCTTGGAACAAAAATGATTTATTCCCCGTGACTTGGCATCTGCGATAATATCATCGTCACCCATAGCACTAAGCATAATTATTCTCTGAGCCGGGTTAATCTTCTTGATAGCGCCGGCAGCATCAAGGCCATCCATAATGGGCATAGTGACGTCCATAGTAATGACATCGGGTTGTATTTTGCTGTATAATTCTAGGGCCTCCCTACCATTACCTGCTTCTCCCATAAACAAAAAACCCTCCGGTTCCAAGGCTTTCTTGATCATTTTCCTGGTTATGGGAGAATCATCTACCGACATAAACGTGATGGGTGTTCCATCTGGCTTCAAACCTCTCATTATTCTTCCCCTCCAAATTTTATTTCTTACTATTTCACCCTGTCGCTGCATTTCTGACAGGCAACTCTCGCTTGCTTCATCCCTAAATAACCTGCATTTCATCGGCAATGGATGCAATCTCCTCGATAGCGTTGGCCAGTTCGTCGGTGGCCTTGGCCTGCTCCTGGGCGACCCGAGATGCTTGTTCAACCTGTTCTGCGCCCTTCCCGATTATTTCAACCACCAGTTTGGCCTCTCTATCGCCTTCTTCGATGGCCTTCTCACTCTCAGCCAGGTATGACCTTAAAACTATACGAGTTTCACCAATTTCTTTAAGATTCTTTGATAGACCTCGATTTGTCCGTGCAGTTACGATTGCATATTCGCCGGCCTTATTTGATATTGTTTCTGCTTGAGCAAGATCCAGAGCAACTTTTGTCATTTGTATTTGTATATCACGTACCAAATCCTTAATCTTGTCAGCATTCTCTGCCGATTCTGTAGCTAAATTTCGAATATCACCGGCTACCACTGAAAAACCCCTACCGTGTTCACCAGCGGTGGCAGCCTCTATAAATCCATTAACCGCTAACATATTGGTTTGAATAGATACATTTTCAATCGTATCAACAATTTTTTCTATGCGACGGATTTTTTCCTGTAATTCTTCGACTGCCATATTTGTCCCGTTATAAGATTTGATAGACTCCTTTAATTTTTCCCATACAACCATAGCGCCAGCCAGAGATTCCTCTATTAACTTATTCATTTCTTGATAAACCTCGGCAGCTTCAGCGGCCACATCAAATATTTCTTTTACAGAATCTTGACATTCTCCGGCTATATCAGCCGCCTTATTTGCTTCATCGTCTACAACCCTGGTAGAAGTTGACATTTGTAACAGTGTTGCTGCAATTTCAGCGGCAGTGCTGCTTAATTCCTCAATGTTGGCTGAGAGTTGCTGTGCGGTAGCTGCAACTTCTTCTGCCGATTTATTTATGTTTACAGAAGTCTTAAGCTCTTCTGCCATTTCCGTTAGTTCCTGGGTTGCGATGTTAATTTCAGCCAACGCTTTGCCCTGCTCAGATACTGCTTTAGAAGACTCTTCGGTTCCGGTAGCCACTTCCTCTACCGCAGATGAAATTGACTCACTTGATGCTAAAAAACTATGAACTTTTTCTTGTAAACTATCTGTTAAAATATCACACCTATCAACAATTTCAGCATATCTATTAAATCGGGTAACTAAGACCTCAAATCCCTCATTGCTTGAACTCATACCCGTAACCATGCTATTAAAATCTTCAACAACAGCATTTATATCTTTTACGACTTCCATTACACCTGCCCTAATGTCATCAACAACACCCCGGATGTCACGAGCGGAACGCTCGGAAATCTCTGCCAGGTTTCTAACCTCATCAGCTACAACTGCAAAACCGCGGCCGTGTTCTCCAGCACGAGCTGCTTCAATAGCCGCATTTAGCGCTAAAAGATTTGTTTGATCAGCAATCATAACAACGGCCTGCACAATATCACCAATCTGACGAGATTGTATTTCTAATTCCTCAATACGTTTCCCGGTTTGCATGTTTTTAGCGCCAGCTTCTTTAAGCTGTCCTACCATATTCAGATTGGTATGCACTGATTCCTTTGCTCCCATTGAGCTATTTTGGGCTACCTTGCTAAGTTGTTTCCAGCTTTTCCCAAGTTCGCCTGTTAAGCGGTTAACCTGTGTGGATGCCACTCTCATCTGTTCACTGCTGCTCGCTATTTGCTTACCATTTCCAGCCACATTATCCATTAATTTAGTGAATTCCGCAGCAGCAGCGTTGGATTCTTCAATTCCCGCCAGCAACTCTTCTGAGGCCGAAGCAATACGTTCCGCCATCCCTTGCTGTTTAGCCATGGTTCGAGCTTTATTTTTTTCCAGAGCCATTTTTCTAGCTATTTCTCTTTTGCGTGCCACATCATCATTTTCTTTCTTCACGGTAATGCCTGTCTTTTCACTAAGTTTTACACTGGCTGGTCTTTCCAATCTCTTGGTCATATCTACCCCTCCTTTTTCTTTTGAAAAGACAAAGTTGTATCCGTATAATGCGGGCACACTTTGATTTTTAACGCTTAACAGCCTTTATAATCTCGCCGGCAATATCCCATATAGGAGCTATAATTTCAGCTCCACCACGCTTAATGGTCTCGCCCGGCATACCAAACACAATTGCGCTTTCTTCTGATTCGGCTATGGTGATTCCCCCTGCCCGGCGAATTTCCACCATTGCATTAGCGCCATCATCTCCCATTCCAGTCATAATAACCCCAATGGTACGGCGGCCATAAATATTTAATACCGACTCCATCATTACACTAACCGAGGGTATAAAGAGATGGTCCGGTTTAGTGGGTAGTCTCAGTAAAACATCACCGAATGCATTCTTAACCAAAGTAAGATGGCGACCACCGCTGCCCACATACACTACGCCAGCCTCAACTTTCATCCCGGCCTGAGCCTCAACCACTTCTACCTTGCACGATTCATTAAGTCGTTTGGCATAGGTGGCTGTGAAATTGGGGGGCATGTGCTGCACCATAAACATAGCCGCATTGATATCCGCTGGGAGTTGGGGTAAAACCTCGTAAATAACCTTAGGTCCACCGGTGGATATGCCCATGGCTACCACTTTTGTAACCTTGCCATTAATTACCGTTGCCTTCGCTTCTGGCTGGCGTTTAGCACGCGCAATGCGTTCCGGAGCCTTTCGGCCACCTCTCTTCATACCAGCCGCCGCTTTGATCTTGGCTATCAGTTCAGTCGTAACACTTTCCATATTACTGGATACCGTACCGCCAGGCTTTCCTACAAAATCGAAAGCCCCCAGCTCTAACGCCTCAAAGGTAGTCATAGCTCCCTCCTGGGTGAGGGAGGATACCATAACTACCGGACATATTTTATCATTAACGATATATTGAAGTGCAGTGATACCATCCTGGCCAGGCATATTAACATCCATAGTTATTGCATCGGGCCTTAGATCCCGAGCCTTTTCTACAACCTCATTTCCATCACGAGCTGTAGCTATTACTTCAATATCGGAGTCTGATTCCAGCATTTTCCTCAACATTTTGCGCATCATTGCGGAATCATCCGCTATTATTACTCTTATCAACTTAATCCTCCCGGCCCTGTTTCTTTAGTTTTGGTGCTTTCTTAACGGGTTTTTCATCTACTTTGCTTATATCAGCTATCTTTTGCCATTCCTTTTCTACCAGGATATTCTCCAGGTTCAGCATCATAATCATGCGGTTGCCCAGGTTGGCGATTCCGTTCATGAAACTTTGGGCCTGGTTGCCAGTTAGAATATCCGGCGATTCCTCCACCAGCTTACCTGGTATCCTTAATACTTCCATCACTTCATCGACTATTATCCCAATTTTTTTGTTGTTTATATCGCTGACTATTATGCGGGTAAATTCAGTATAGTCT
>PHAA01000060.1 GCA_002840245.1 Firmicutes bacterium HGW-Firmicutes-15 | reverse complement strand
TCGTGGTATACCCGTATATCTACCACTCTCGTTCGTATCCTCTTTCCAATTACAAATAATCAACAGGTCTGGTTGGACAATGTTTGTGAACTTATTATTCCCTCTACGAAGCAATGTGACATCGAAAGGCGACTCAAATACGTCACAAGGTTTTCCTGTTAAATAACGATCAATTTCAATGTGGAATCGCGAAACAACGCGTTGATGATAGACATTAGGGGATCCCAACATGTACACTTCACCATCAATATATTCGTAACGATTATTAGCCTCTTCATTCATGTTTTTAAATTCTTCATAAGTCATCTGAACTCTACTCAGATTATATGCTTCCATCGCTTCAGCAACACGGCCTGGTTCATAAGCTTTATGCATTGAGGCATCCACATCGAATACCTGACGTAAATTAGCTGAACTTTCTATGATTTCATCTTCTTTTGTATGATTCAATAATTTTGCAATGATTTCGCCATTTTTAGTAATGTACACTGGCTCAGTTGAACAAAGCCTTAAATACTTGCCAAACGAATTTTTAATGTCTGTGGATGTCACTTTCATACGAACCCTCCTCGATTAAATTTCTAATTCGAACTTAGTGTATAATTTACACTTGCGTTATTATATCCATTTTAACTAATTTAGCCATTTTAGTCAATGGGGCGAGTGATAATCATTCATGAACCACACACTATTGCAACTTTCTATCGTGAAAGATTTAGCATTCTGGGGAATATCCAACATAACCTGACTTAATTCCATATATTATTATTAAATAGCATCTAATAAATGAAACATTCTTGTCCTCTTTTTCATATGATGTACTGTAGCATAATATCTTATTGAAAAGAGGTGAAACATTTGTCAAACAAAAAAGAAAAGCAAGCAACTTTAGCAAAAAAACCAGTTACTGGAACAATTGAAGCAGGAAATACCATATACCGTGTATTTGTAGAAGACATTCAAGGATCTGGAGTTGGTCTTTATACTGCAACCACTGGTCCTAATCATCCTGCTGGTGACGGTTTAAGTGTACTTTTTGGAAATGGCTCCCCTGGTACCTCCTTTAACACCTTCCGTTCTTTTACAACCAATACAGATTATACTGTAGTAAATACGTTCACTACACCGCCATTTACACTATTCAATATTGAACCTTATGCAAGTACTCAACCAATTGGAACAACGGGTGTTCGTACGACTTACATATTACCAGGTCCCCCTATTTCGCCAGATGAATTAATTATAGTTCAAGATGTTAACGTAATAGGAACTACTTTTAATGATTCCTACATTGAAGTAAGCGTAGGGATTACAAATGACGGAGATATACCTGCCCAAATTGGTATTCGTTATCTTTGGGACTTTATCATTCTTAGTGACGACGGACCAACCTTTCAAGCACTGCTGCCAAATGGTCCAGTATTAACCAATGAAGCTGAATTTACTCCTCCAACCTTTGAAGCTTATCAGATGGTGGATAATGATACAAATCCATCACCGCCCTCCTTCATTGTATATGGAACCGCCCTTGGTACAAGCCAATTGCCAGTTAGCATTGCACCAAGTAAAATACAATACGCAAGTTGGTCTGGTAGTGTAGTTACAGCATTTGACTATGCAACCGATCCGAATAAAGATATAGCGGATGAACCAATAAACGATACTGCAGTCCTTTACTATTGGGGTCATAATACGAATAGTGCAGTTATTCTTGAGGCTGGTGGGGGCTCTTTCACCAGGACAGCAGCATTATTTGCAACAAAGCCTGGCATTGTACCACCGTTTATTAACAACAACATATGCGCTGAGTTTATAAGAATATTTGGTGCATGCCGACAAGAAGCAGAAAGGACTATGACCTTCCGTATTCCTGAATTAAAGCTCCGAACCTATTTAGGTTGTTCTATAAAAAGTAGGCGCTGTTTTGTTTTAAGAACCAGTGAACCTAATGAAGCGGAGATCGTTGAAGCAATAATATTACTATCCTTCGTGTTAGATTATCAGATTAGTATTAGTGGTCGAATCAGACATATTTTTAGATTATTTAATTTTACCACTACGACCTCAATACTAGCACCAGAAGGTACTCGTGTTAGTTGTGAAATTCTTGAGTCATCCTGTGAAAGTACCGTATCGACTAATTGCTTAATTCAAACAACAGTTCAAGCAACTGTTTTAGTTCGATCCAAGGGTATCGAAACGACTATACTACCTTTTGTAGCAGGTTGTCCTACCAGTTTGTGTAACCCCGAAGCATAGAAGAAAAAATAAAAGGGCTGATGCAAATCTAACACATTGTTAGAGATGCAGCAGCTCTTTAAAAATCTAATCTATAGCTTCCTCAAGTTGATATTTTATTGGCCACTTCATATTGATCAGAAGTCATAGCATCACCTCATCTAGTTTTACAACTGCGTATATTTTTTGCTTGTCCCCTTGGCTTTTTCCACTGGATATTTTTCTCGGTTCTTTTCAATCTTCTTAAGGGTCGCTTCCTTTAAATCAATTCCTATGCAATCAGCCATTAACAAGCAATATAAAAAAAATCCGCTAAAATCCAAAGGAATGGTTATATCTATTTCTAATATTAATTAACCACAAAATACCTCAATAAAGCTATGGTGTAACTAACACGTGAATCCATTTCTTGGTAACAAATCTTTTGTAGACAATCACAGCCTTCACCACTTCTTCGAAATAGGAAACACCAATTAAAAGCGGAATACTAATTGGCAGGAAATAAACAGCCGCAAAGGTTGCCGGAACACCAATAACCCAGACGGTTATAGCATCTACAATCATACAGTAGGTCGTATCGCCTCCACTTCTGAGAACCGATATGAACATAATATAATTAAAATTACGAATCGGTAGATAAATGCTCATCACGACAACACAAGACATTGCTAGTTTCAGTGTATCCTCTGATAAATCGAGAATAACATTTAAAAATGGACTTATTGCAATCATAAGAATTCCTATTAGAATCGCCATCAATACCCCTGCTTTTAACGTCATTTTTGCATAAGTAAATGCTATTTTGTCGTCTCCTCTACCAATTACATTGCCAATTAAAACTGCCGCAGCTCCACCAAATCCGGTAAAAATAGCCCAACATAAGTCTGTTAAAGTCATGGAGATCTGCATTGCTGCCATGGAACTTGCACCCAACTTACCATAAGCTATGTAATAAACAGAAGTTCCGACAACCCATAGCCCTTCATTGATGATGACTGGAAGAATTGTCTTTAAGATTTTATTGAACAGTTCTCTTGAGAATACAAACAACTCACGAATTTTTCCATTTAACGGATGCGTACGATCCAAATAGATAAAGCACATTAAAATAACAAATTCTAGCAGTCTCGAAATAAAAGTTGCAATAGCTGCCCCTTCAACACCTAAACTTGGAAAGCCAAAATGTCCTTCGATTAATAGATAATTAATAAAGGTATTGAGTAAAATGGATATAATGCTCCCAATCATGGGAACTTTGGTTCGATGAACACATCGACTTGCATTACTAAATGCGAAAGTTAAGGTCATTGCCAGGTAGGAAATCGAAACGATACGTAAATAGCTGCTTCCCAGTTCAATAACCTTAGCATCCTTAATAAATACGGCCATCACCATTTCAGGAGTCAAAAATGCCAAGCCAAAAAACACAGCACAAACACCCGTCCCAAGAATGATCCCCATGCCCAAAACGCTTTGGATATTTTTATGGTCATTAGCGCCATAGTACTGGGATATAAAAATTGATGTCCCACTATTGATGCCAAACATGATAACTAACATAATGAATAGAAATTTATTCGCAATTGCAACTGCAGCAAGTGCTTGCTCACCTTGACTGCTGATCATAATGGTATCTACCATATTGAGGGATGTACTTACCAGATTTTGAATCATAATAGGTAGACCCAGTATAACCATTTGCTTGTAGAAGCCTTTTAAGACATTTGTTTTTAGTTGAAGTTCCATTTTATCCTCTCTATCTTATATAAAAATAGTTGCCAGCAAAAATCTCGAGATCTATAGATCATCTCAAGATTACATCAATAGAACAACTAACTATTCATTCACCCGAAAGGTTAGTCCAGGGTAAATCATAGATTCACACTGATCGTTCACATTAAAAGCCTTCGTTTCCACAATGCCATA
>PHAA01000032.1 GCA_002840245.1 Firmicutes bacterium HGW-Firmicutes-15 | reverse complement strand
TTGGCTTTAAATTCTGCTGTGTAGCGATTTCGTTTTTCCATAATCATAGTTTAGCTTATTTTTTAGTTTTATGTGTCTCACTCCCTGGGAGCATTATAGCCGGTCAGTGTCCCGGATTATGGAAATGTGTGAAGGGGTTAAGATTGGGGGGGAGGATTGGAGGAAACGGAAAAACTGTTGATTTAGCAGTTAATAATATGATATGAAAGTATTAAATTGGTAGGTGTCATACAATTTTTACTGTTGGCTTTGAGAAAGTTGTAGTTGCACTGAAATAATAGCTTATAAGCTTTCTAGTTTATTCATCCAATTATTAAAATGAGTACATTTTTCCCTCATTTTTCCCAAACCAATTTTAGGAGCTATGATGGAACAATGGAATTGCTTTTGATACCCTGGAATTATTTGTTCTAATCGTTTTGAAGGGGCTGTATCAGGAGAGTTGTTGATTTCTTCTGGTGATGAAACGGAGTTAATTATAGTATTAAGTTTATCGCGTTGTCTTCTCGAAATCTCTAGGGTTTCTGCAATAATCTCATGATCACTAAAGAGTAAAGCTTCAAATTCATGAAGAATAAGATTTGGAATGAACTTAGTATGATTTATATCTAAGTACATTTGTTCCTCAAGATAAGCAACTTTAGAGAAGGGGTCCATAGTTGGCCGAGTATGATAACCAGGAAAATCTCCAGGAAGACCATAATAATCAAATATTGTTGTGACTGCCGTTGCGGAAGTATCATTTCTCAACAATATTTGAAGGTCATTCCGCATTTTTTGATAATCATTACCACCACCTCTATAAGCCCGTCTACCTTGTACCCTTTTAGTACAAACAATTGTAGCATCAGCGTATATGTGAAATCTACTTAAATGTGGAATTATTAATCTATCCACGAAAGTCTCTTCTGTAGGGCCTTCAACTAAAATATGTATTCTCTTTACCATTTCGGTCTCCCCCCAAGAACATTTTTTGCCCAGAGTTCACCAAGAGAATACTCGTCAAGCCAATCTTTCAATTCATCAGAAGAGTACTTTCTGAAATGCGATTGCATATCATAATAATCGACGACAATAATATCTTCGGGCTCAAAAACATCTACCAAAGAAATAGACTGGGTAGAAATAATGATCTGAAGTTTTTTGGATACACTTTTAATAACCGAACCCAATATATTAATAGCGTATGGATGCAAGCCCAATTCTGGTTCATCAATAATAATTGTTGATGGTGGATCAGGCTGAAGTAGTAGAGTAATCAAACATATAGTTCTAATAGTTCCGTCTGATAATTGTGTAATATCAAATATTTCATCATCATCTTTATGTACCCATTTTAAGCGGATTAAACCTTCACTAAGTTTTAAAGGCTGTATAAAAAAGTCTTTTATAAATGGAGCAACCAATTGAACAGTGTTCAAAATTTGCTCGTAATGACCGTAATGTTTGGTTTTTAACATATACAAAAAAGGTGCCAAATTTGCGGCATTAGGCTTTAGAACATCATTATCATTGATATCACAATTGTTTTTCATTTCAGCAGATTGGCTTGTATCATGAAAATGATATACTTTCCAACCTCGTAAAGAACTTATTACATGATCAGCGGGGGTCATTTTATTCTTAGATTTGGAAATTTTAAATAGAGCTGTCTCTTTGTGTCCTCCACCATAATGATCTTCATAAGGATTTGGATACGCGGGATTATGAAAACCAACGCCCTCAGAAGCAAATATGAATTGATCATCATCTGTAGGTTCTAGCTGAAACCAATAATCGTTTTTACCAAAATAAACATTGGCAAAAAAATATTTAGTATGTTTTTTGCCAAAATACAACAAACTGTTTGCTCCACCCGATTTAGCGGTATAAAGTTGAAGATTTTTATTATATAATTCATTGAGCATTTTGAAAAAAGAAATAAAATTAGTTTTACCTGCGCCATTAGCACCGATTAAGACGTTAAGGTTACCTAGCTCAATATTCGTGTCTTTAATGGATTTAAATCCTTTTATTACTATACGGTCAACCTTCGCCATATAAATCCTCCAATTATTAAGCTTTTTAATAATTATTGCTCTGCTAACACATTAATAGTCATTCGTAATAAAATAACAATTATCTTAGTTATCTTCGATATTAGAAGACTAAAATCCTTTTAGCAAATTTCTTTAAATTATCCCACAAATATATTATAATCTCCAATTTGAGATTATTTTCAGTTGTTATTTTTCGCACCACCGGGGCAAGCCCCTCCGCACCGGGCTGCGCCCGCGCTCCGGGACTTTGCCCCTATCCCGCTCCGTGCCATGTCCTCCACTCCATTACCCTCCGGAGTTCCGTTCCGTTCCGGGCCATGCCCTCCACTATGCTACACCCTGCGCTTCATTCCGTTCCAGACATAGCCCTCCCGCTCGGTGGCCGCCCGCTAGAACCGGCTGCACTTCGTTCCGCTCTCGGTACCAGCTCCCCGATGATATTCTTGTGGGTTGGAGAACGCTGGCGATCCCTGATATCCCGTTCCGGCACAGGGCTGCGGGCTGCCCGATCGGCGCTCACCCTCGTGCGCTGCGCGATTATAAGACTCGGATGTTCGCGGCCCTCCGCCCTGAGCCTTCCACTCGGTGGTCGCCCGCTCATACCGGCTGCGCTTACGCTCCGCTCTCGGTATCAGCTCCCCAGTGGTAGTCTTTCTGCTTAGAGCCCGCTGGCGATAGCCCGCCGCACCGACTTCCTATAATAGACGTTATGTATGCGCTGCGCACCCTATGGGTTACATAACGACTATTATACTAAGTAGGTGCTATCCCGGCTCCGCAAGTCCCTCCAGGCTGCTCGATCGGCGCACTCCTGCGAGCGCTGCGCGATTGTAAGTCGCAGATGAGTGCGGCCTTCCGGGACATGCTCCACCTCGCTGCCCGCCCGCTCGAACCGGCTGCGCTTGCGCTCCGCTCTCGGTACCAGCTCCCCGGTGATAGTATTTTCGGGCACCTACTCTTTCTGAGTCTCACGGAGTGATCTGTGGCCCTCGCCGGGCTGGCACTATAGTCTTGTCAGACGGTCTTATTATAATCCTCGCCGGATAGGCATCCCTGCGCTCGATCCTCCTGCGTCGGAACCAGCTCCAGGATTGGAACGAGGACAGGCTCCCTCTGGTCGCCAATCCCAGAGGTTGCGCTTGGGAAACCGGAATGGGCGGGGAGCTAATTAGTATACCGGCTCGCAAACAGAGAGGTAAATGTATCGGAGAGCTTTTCTAATAATGAGCTCATACACAGCGATTCTAATTAACTGGAATTAAGTGGTATAATGCATTAAAAGAGTGCTGGAAATTGGAGGTGGTATTATATGGCCCGTAGCATTCATTTGGACCAGTTTTATAGCACCCTTAAGTATTTAGAAATAGGGAGGATACGTAATGAACGATTATATTAGCTTCGTTTTAGGTGTATTAACTTCACTTGTAGGAGTATATTTAACTTTTTTCTTACAGTCTAAAACGGAAAATAGAAAAAGAGACGAAGAATTACTTCGATTTGTACTAAATCCTATTTCTCAAAGATTGGATCGACTAATTGATGTAGTTGGACTGCTAGAAGACCAGGATTTGAATGAAAAACAGCTTATATTTAATTTCCTTCTTAACGATTGGAACGCAATTGAATCTCTGTTCTATCAATATATTCACACAATGGATAATGAATTAAAGGATGGATTTGAAAATTTAAGAGAATGCTCATTAGACATAGCTGTTTCAATTTATGCCAAAGAATATGCCAATGACGCAGACACATATTTAGATTCTAACTTTGATAAGTGGCAGTCAGATGTGCAAGAAAACGCCCGTAATTTTAAAGAAATTATAGACATAAAAAGGGAAGTACTTGTTAAATTAGAGTAGAGCATCCCTGCGCTCGCCAGTCCCAGGGGGGTGCCCGGGGAACCGGAACGGGCGGGGAATTGATCATTATACCGGCTCGCAAACAGAGAGGTCAAGTCTATCCTTACGGCGGGCTTATGCCCGGACTTGACCTCTCCGACTCGCCAAGGCAGGGAACCTACTCCCGCCCCTCCCGGAATATTCGTTCCAAAAAAAAGATTTTGGACAGTTATATTGTCAATTTATTCTTTATTTCTTCCCAGTGATTACTTGTCTCCCCATTTATTTTAAAGAAAATCTTACTTGATTGCTTAATCCCGCAATAAGCCTTAACAGATTCATATCTCACAAAACTGTCTATAACTTGAGCTTTAAATTCATTTTTTTTCTCGTCTGTGTAATTAAGAAACAATTTATTCATATCCTCAAATATTCTTTCATTCTCACGTTTAAGGTGTTCCATATAGAGCCACCTTGAAAGAACTTCTCCAGAAAATAAGGTCTGCGCTACAATAGCAACTGCTGATAAATCTATCCCTTTATAAAGTATTGAAGTCATAAAGACAAAAAAATATGTTGCTATTTTAATTCTTTCGATTATCAACATCTTGGATACTACTGTTTTGGCAAATAAAGAGTTCTCAAATACATTAGCTCCAAGCTTTAATATAGATGGTTTAATATTATTGTTGTAATAGCCATTAGTTTTTTCGTAGTCAAGACAAACACCCAATGAATTTGACAGTAAATGAACCCTTCTTCTATTTTCACCATTCGGTATTAGATATATTTTATTAGTGTTATTTGAAAAGAAAAAAACAAGGGTAAGTAGTATGAAAATCTCAGATAATATATTGTTAATATTTGTATCTTTCACGTACAAAATTATAAGAGATAAGAATGCAAGAAGCCAGTACGACACTTTACTAATAGTCTCAAATATCTCTATCGGATTATAATATTTATTTAAAGAATCATATCTATTGATCATAATATCTTTACTTATAACTCTGGTATAATTTTCTTTATTTCATTTTCAGCACTAGTTATTTGTCCATCTTTTTCATATTGTCTAATATTTTTAACAACTGTCTTAGCATTATCAATTGCAGTTTTCAAATATTGAGGGCTATCGTAATTATATGAAATATCATCAATGCACTTAAAGAAATAATCCTTAAGGTTACTACAACTATAATAGGAATTATCAACTACCCACTTTTCAAGCAAAAATGAAGAATACCCTCTACTTACCTTTTTCACATTCCAATACTTCATTAACCTTATAAGGGGCTTTATTTTATATGAGTTATTTGTATTTGCATTCGTTAAACTTGTATTGAAACCATTAGGGTCAGTTGTCATCCAATCAGAATACGTACTTGAAGGTGAAGGGATAGATATTGTACCCCAACCGTCTTTGATTGCAGGAACAAGTTCAAATTTTATATGAGATAATTCCAATACCATTGTTGGATGTGATTGATAAATTTCTGAACTAGAATAATATTTTTCTGCAAATTGCTTTAGCCAATTAAGTAGTGTCTGAGGCTTATAGTTATCGGGATTTTTAAAAATAACAATATAATCAACATCTGACCGCTCATCATATTTTCTTGGAAGGATAGTATCTCTTGTATATGAACCAAATTGAAAATGATCTTTAACATCCGAACCAAAATATGAATCAATCCGGCTTTTAATAGTACTTACTGAAGTAGTTATGCTACTTTTCTCGTTGCTAGATAACACCAAGCTGCTTGCTGTATCTTCCAAATAACTCAATACTGACATAAAATTAACACTCCTTATTAAATTTATTTTCTGGCACCTTGCCATTATTAGACATTAATTACTTTATATCCGCAGATTTCCAGGTTAATTATATGGAAATTATAACATATTTTTCATGTCGTTGGTGTCGATCAATTTTAGAAAAAATGAGCCCATCCCTGCTACTTGAGCATACGAAGAGGCTCTCTTACGAAAATAATTCTATTTTATCAGAGACAGTAATCATATAGGAAAATATGATCTACCTCCCTTGAAAGTTCTTTCTACCAGCTGGCAGATACGATAGTTCTATGACCTTTGGCGCTACAAGATGGTTTACAATTTAAACCTCTCCACATGGGCAGTTTTATCCGTCAAATATTGCTCTCCCATCCATTCCGTATAAAACCGGGGAGGATGAGCCGGGCTACTCGCATCTTCGATTGCCTGCCAGGCCTCATCCTCGTTGGCAAAGCTGTCCACCAGTTCCACCACCACTAAGCCGGTGGCTGAATCAATTGCATATAAGGAGGCAAACTTGCCGGGCTCGATGTGATCAATATTAACCACGCAGTCTGTCCGGCCTGGTCCCAGCCGGAACTTGGCTCCAGCCTTTTCCTCTATCCATAATCCAAACTGTTTAGAGTTCATCTTAACTTTTTTCGCCACGTTTCTCGACCTCCTGTAATATTTTTAGACCAACTGCCAGCACAAACCATTTGGGAGAGGGTTCATTCGGGTCATGGGGCTGGCTGATCAGTTTTTTATCCATAGCCTGGGCGACAAGTTCATTTTTCCAAGGCTCCATAATATTACCTCCCTCATTATCGTGGCCTGACGGTCCATATAGAGCCTGGTTAAATTCCAACCAGGGGAACAAATCGCCCGGACACTCGGTAGAAGCCACATTCTTGTGCTGCAAGACCTCCAATTTAGCCTGGTAGAGTTCCCGCAGGTATCTCATCAGTTGAATCAGCGATTGGATCTGCTGATCGGTCGGACCGTATTCCATGAAGTTTCCAGTCAAGCAAATTCCTATACTATCACCATTAACCTGAGAACCGGCATGGGCCCCTATCATATCTACCGGGCGCCCTGATTCGATACTGCCATCCTGCCGGATTACAAAATGGTACCCAATCCCACTCCACTCTCGTTGCAAATGCCAGCCGTGGATGGTATCCGCCGATACATCCGGGCTGGCTGAGTGGTGAATTATAATGCGCCGGGTAAACCGGCGCGGACTTAGGGAACCGAAGTTAAGGCCGGTAGGTATGACCAGGGTCATAAGCCATCCCTCACCGGTGTCCGGGCAGGCGGGTAAACGACCTGGGGCTGCTCGCGCGGCATTACCAATATCGCTTCGCGCAATTCGGTGATTGCCTGGGTTAAGATAGTTACCCGGCTCTCCACCCGCACCAGTAAGAAAACAGCTACCGCAATAGGGAAACCTACATTGGCTATTAGTTTTATCATTTCATCCATACCGCGCCCTCCTTTCCAATGGCCTGCGCCGGGAGGCGCGCCCCGGCGCGTCGACAACAAACTAGACCAGGCTCATTTCCGCAGAAGTAGTCGTTACCACTCGAGCGCTAACCTTGCCGGTTATATTGCCACCCGAACCGGAAAAAATATTCTTCGCGACAATGTTATCCATACACGCTTTAACCTGTGCCCCAGTTAAAGCCGCTTTCGCTTCGTATACCCGCATGGTTTGACTTTTACCAAGTTCAGTGGAAAAGGTCATTTCTAATATTCTCATGGATGATCCTCCTTTCTCATTTTGTATGGTTAGGTAGATTCAATCTCCTCAACTATTGCAGACTAGACATTTTCAAGTTCATTGATATCCCTGCGCTGCACTGCGATCACGGTTAGGTCCTGCAGCGTAGCAATCCCGGTTGGTCCAGAGACTACATCATAGACGTCGGCATCAGTAGCGGCAATTTTTAAATCCGAATACTGGCGGGTTACGCTTTTTATACCATCGGGGAGCTGGTAACAAACGGCCACACTGGCTGAGACATTGGTAGAAGTTACTGCCATTGGCTTATACCTCCTTCCTTATATTTAGTGGCTGCCTACCTAAGGCCAACCCTGACCTTATCGTATAACTCCCAGGTCTACCGGTCGAATCGGCCATAATCGATAAATAGAAAAGCCAGCAGCTATTTATGCATTCAATAGCTGCTGGCAAGACGTACTTATTCATTTCAACCGCCTAAGCGTGGCAGTAAATTATTTAGTGGGCAAAAATTTAACACGAAATCGCCGAGCAGGTTCCCGCCCCGGCTGGGGCTCACTCGCAAACACCTTGCGCAAAACCGCCAGGGCATTTACCAAATCCAGATCAGCATCTTCATTGGGATCTACACAGTCGGACAAAATCTCCAAACCCATAAAATAAGCCAGGCGCGCCGTGGTGATGTTACTGTAGAGAGGCAGGCGGTTGCCACTTTTTAGTTTCACATAAGAATCATTGCCGGGTACTAGGCGGGCTACCTGGTCAAGGTCAATATAACCATAACAAGCATCACCGCTGATCCTGCTTTCCCGCAGTTTAAAAGGCACGAACACCCGGCCATCGGTCAAATAGAAATGCAAGAGTATCCGGCGGTGGTATTTATCACGCAAAAGGGAGGCCTGTGCTGAGAGGTCAACCGCATAGCAACGCGCCAGGGCGCGCTTAACACTCTCCACCTGGCGCGGATCGGTGCTGTTGCTTACTAGCTTTTGCCCATCGCTGTTAAATATTAGCCTGGTCATGTTACCATCAGAGGCATATACCGGGTAAAAGGCTATGAGTTGGCCATGAATTTCCTCAACTTTTTTATCCATTCTTATTCTCCCCTGCCTAACGGCATCCCTGATAAATTACTCCATTATCCCATGTATATCCTATTTTAACACAAAAGGGAATGGATGTTCGAGAGAAGGGGTGAGAGTGAACTCCTATTTAAAAGCCCATTAGCAAATTAATAACTATAATTTGCAGGAATATGGAAAATTAAATAGAATTTGGTCAACAATAGATAACGCAAACTAAATGCGAGAATGGATGTTCTGGGGGGCGGGGGCAGGTTGCCTGCTCCGGCGTTTATAAGCGGTCAAGGTCGGGCTAAGCCCGCCGCAGGGAAACCTTTACCGCTTATAATGGAGCCGGTATAATTTTATCTTCCCCGCCTATTCAGGTTATGGGGGGGTAACCCCAGGGACTGGCGACCATAGGGAGCCTGTCCCGGTCACTATCCTGGAGCTGGTTCCGACGTAGGAGGATCGAGCGCAGGGATGCCCTCCGGCGAGGATGATAATAAGACCGTCTGACAAGACAATAATGCCAGCCCGGCGAGGGCATATATCACTCCGTGAGACTCTGAAGGAGCGGTAAACTTAAAAAACTATCATCGGGGAGCTGGTACCGAGAGCGAAGTGTAAGCGCAGCCGGTTCGAGCGGGCGACCACTGAGCGGCAAGCTAGCCAGGAACCGGTCGAGCTCATCTGCACACGATACGAAGTAGGCAGGAGCGAGCCGAAAGGGTAACCGTTGGAGGACTGGCCGGAGCGGGTTAACGGGAGCAGCTCTTTGCCATCCATGGCACCGCTGCACTAGTCCATCCGTGGACGTCGTAAGTTCCGGAGGGCGCGCAGCAGTCCGGAGGAGCTTGCCACGGATAGATATAGTTTATTCAGCTGCCGCAGCAGCTCCCGCCGTTAGGCGGGGTTAATCAAACCTAATAAGGATAGTTATGCCAGGATCCCACCCAAATACCATCGGGGAGCTGGTACCGAGAGCGGAGCGCCAGCGCAGCCGGTTCTAGCGGGCGGGTAGCGAGGTGGAGCATGTCCCGGAAGGCCGCGAACATCCGAGTCTTACAATCGCGCAGCGCACGAGGGTGAGCGCCGATCGGGTAGCCGGGAGGGACGTGCGGAGCCGGGGTAGCCCTTCTTTCGATAATGGTGATTATGTAAATCGGAGATTCCGCAGGGAATACATAATCCCCATTATCGGATGATGGGCGGTTGGATGTCGTCAGCGTTCTCCCAACCACCAGCATAACATCGGGGAGCTGGTTCGGGTTCCGCACCACTATTCCAGGCGGAACCTGAAGGAGCGGGCGAGCAGCGAGCGGAAGGGCTATGTCTGGAACGGAATGAAGCGCAGGGTGTAGCTCAGTGGAGGACGTAGTCCGGAATAGAGCGGAACTGCGCAGCGTAATGCAGTGGAGGACATGGCACGGAGCGGGATAGGGGCACGTCCCGGAGCGCGGGCGAAGCCCTGGGCGGAGGGGCTTGCCCCGGTGGGATGCAACTTGAATATTTATAGATTGACAACCAATAATTTTGAATCTCCTAATAATTCAGACATTATGCCTTCACTGGAATCATTATTAACCTCAGTGAAACGCGCGTGTTGTAACTATATTAGTCTATGGGACTGATACTTTGGTATGATATCATCTGGGGGGAATTTTATCATGGAAGTGTTTAACAATACAACAAAAATAGTGAAGGATGATTTAGTACAAGTCATTACTCCGGGAAGCCGTATTTCTATTGCGGCTGCTTGTTTTTCGATTTATGCATATCAGGAATTGAAGCGTCAGTTAAGTAAGGTTGATTCCTTGCATTTTATATTTACATCGCCCACATTTGTAACCGAAAAGTCTCCCAAGGAAAAACGGGAATTTTATATTCCGCGATTACATAGGGAAAGAAGCCTTTATGGTACTGAATTCGAGGTGAAGTTAAGGAATGAGTTGTCGCAAAAAGCCATTGCTCGGGAATGTGCTGATTGGATTCGTAAAAAGGTCACCTTTAAATCAAACTCTACACAAGACAGCATGGGGGGATTTCTCAATGTGCAAACGCCGCCTGATCAGCAGCTAACCTACATGCCTTTAAACGGATTCACAACTGTTGATATTGGTTGTGAGCGTGGTAGCAATGTCTATAATATGGTGAATAAATTTGAAGCTCCATTTAGCAGCGAATACATTCGCCTCTTCGAGAGTATATGGAATGATGAGAGCCGTCTTCAGGATGTGACGGAACAAGTCATTGAATATATTTCGGCTGTTTATCAGGAAAACTCTACTGAACTTATTTATTTCGTGACTCTTCAAAACATTTTTAGCGAGTTTCTTGAAGATATTTCCGAAGATATTCTTCCTAACGAGGCTACTGGTTTCAAAAACAGTCTGATCTGGAACAAGCTATATAATTTTCAAAAGGATGCCGCATTGGCAATAATAAATAAACTAGAACAGTACAATGGCTGCATTTTAGCAGACAGCGTTGGTCTTGGTAAAACCTTCACTGCGCTGGCAGTAATCAAGTATTATGAAAACCGAAATAAAAATGTACTGGTTCTTTGCCCCAAAAAACTGAAAGACAATTGGATGACCTATCGCGGCAACTTAATCAACAATCCACTATCCAAAGATCGTATGAGGTATGATGTTCTTTTCCATACGGATTTATCACGTGAACGTGGAGATTCTGTCATTGGCTTGCCTCTCGATCGTATTAACTGGGGCAACTACGATCTGGTGGTTATTGATGAATCGCATAACTTCCGCAACGGAGGGTCTACTTCCGGAGAAGACAATGAAAAAGAAAACCGTTATTTGAAGCTACTAAATAAAGTCATTCGCCCTGGTGTAAAAACTAAGGTTTTAATGCTGTCGGCTACACCCGTTAATAATCGTTTCTATGATCTGCGCAACCAACTGGCCCTGGCTTATGAGGGACAATCAGAATTGATCAACGATAAACTAAACACCAAATCAGATATTGATACAATTTTCCGTCAGGCTCAGAAAGTGTTCAATGCATGGAGTAAGCAACCACCAGAACTACGTTCCACTTCCTCTTTACTGAAGCAGCTGGATTTTGACTTTTTTGAGGTATTGGATAGTGTGACTATTGCCCGTTCGCGGAAACATATAACACGTTACTATGATATTTCGGAAATTGGTGGTTTCCCAGAGCGAAATAAGCCGATTTCCTTGCGTCCAAAACTGACCACGCTGAACAATGCCATTAACTACGAGCAGATATATGAACAGCTAATGCAGCTAAATTTATCGATTTATACGCCGAGTAATTGTATCCTGGCCAGCAAGCTGGGCAAATATATTGATCTGGATTCTGAACACAGCAAACGGCTGTCTCAAAGCGGACGTGAAGAAGGAATTCGCCGTTTGATGAGCATTAACTTACTCAAAAGAATGGAAAGCTCGGTTCATTCCTTCCGGCTAACCGTAAAACGTATCTATGATCAAATTTATGACACCCTGGATATCATTAACAGCTTCCTGTCCGGTTCGGAAGTTACGGTGCGGAATATTAATGATTTTGGTGATATTGATCTGGATGATCAAAATTTAGATATTTTTAATGTCGGTAAAAAGTTTAAAATTGATCTTCGTGATATGGACTACCTATCATGGCAGCGTAATCTGAAAGCTGACTTAGAAATTCTTGAAATCCTGATCATGATGAGTGAAGATATTACGCCAGAATATGATTATAAGCTGAATGAGCTCTTGAATGTTATAGAGAAGAAACTCATGAACCCCATTAACCAAGATAATAAAAAAATAATTATATTCACCGCCTTCTCTGATACAGCAGAGTACTTATATGAAAATGTAAGCGCTTTTGTGAAAGCTAAATTTGGCCTGAACAGCGCCTTAATTACCGGATCAATTGACGGAAGAACGACAATCCCAAAGTTTCCCATCGATATGAATACCATTTTGACCTGCTTCTCGCCAGTCTCCAAAGAGAAGGCACTGTTCATGCCCAATGATCATCACAATATTGATATCCTGATTGCGACCGACTGTATATCCGAAGGGCAAAACCTTCAGGATTGTGACTATGTAATCAACTATGACATTCACTGGAACCCGGTACGTATTATTCAGCGATTTGGACGTATTGACCGTATCGGCAGCAAGAACCAGGTGATTCAGCTGGTGAACTTCTGGCCGGATTTGACTTTGGATGATTATATAAACCTGAAAAGCCGCGTTGAAACGAGAATGCGGATCTCTGTCATGACCTCCACAGGTGATGATGACTATATTAATCAGGATGAAAACGGCGATCTTTCCTATCGCCGCCAGCAATTGGAAAAGCTGCAGAACGAAGTAGTAGACCTGGAAGATATGACCACAGGGATATCTATCATGGATTTGGGACTGAATGAATTCCGTATGGACTTGCTGGCCTACATTAAGGATCATCCGAATCTGGATCGAACCCCATTCGGCATACATGCGGTAGTGCGTGGCGAAAAGCCGGGAGTAATTTTTGTATTAAAGAACGTAAATAAAGCGGTTGACATCGAAAATCAAAACCGCCTGCATCCGTTTTACATGGTATATATTAGTGAGGATGGAGAGGTCATTTGCAATCATCTGGAGCCCAAAGCAACTCTCGATATTATGCGTCATCATTCTCGCGACAATAATGCACCTGATATGGATGCCTGCCAGATATTCAATAACGAAACCAACGATGGCAAAAAAATGGATAGTGTATCGGGTTTGCTCCAACAAGCGATTGCTTCGATTATCAGCGTTAAAGAAGAAAGTGATCTGGACAGCTTCTTCAATGATGGACAAACGACTTTTTTGACTGGTAGCATTTCAGGTCTGGATGACTTTGAACTAATTTGCTTTATGGTGGTGATAGGGTGCTGACTTTTCCGAGTAGGACTGCTGTTGGAAGAATCATGCCAAAGGAAGCTTTTTATAAAAGGCTGACACTTAGCAGCCAAATCCGCGAGAAATTCGTTGCGGACGTAAAACGCATTGTCATGGAGTACAAACTGTCACCGGATACGATAAATATTGAAAAAGGTGCAGAGGTATCCGAAATTCTGGTCCTCTCAATTGAACTGAAAAAGCAGGAAATGGACTATCGTATTGTAGAAAATATAGCCCGGCAAAATGCACACAAGTTGCTTTTCTTTTTAAAATCTGAGGAACAGGGACAGTTGGCTTTGTACTACAGCAAGCTTTACATGACCAGTTGGATGCCGCTTACCGACCTAAAACTGGATGCCAAAGGCCTCAATCTCGATAGCGTATGGGAAGGCTTTATCGAGCAGATTGCTCTGCAGGAAAATGTAGGACCTGTTAATGATAGTCTTTCTATTCCTGAAAAGCTAAAAAAACAGGATACAATTCTAAAACTGCAAAAGGAAATCGATAAATTAGAACGGCTCTCTCGCAATGAAAAACAACCTAAAAAACGATTTGAACTATTTACCCAGTTGCAGGGTTTGAAAAAAGAATTAGACGAAGAAAAAGGAGAATGAGAAGGGATAAGCCGAAAAAGCATATCATCTCGATGGCTAAGGATATCGAGATTGATGAAGGAATGATGGCAGAGGTTAAGGAACGGGTCGGGTAGAATAATGGATTGAGAATAAAGGTAAATTTTGTTATTATTACATGAATAAGTGAACCGCACGAATTTTTTTTTGCAGTTCATAATTAGTCTCACTACTTTTCTCATATATTGAATGGGGGCAAATTCGATGACAAAGGATAAAAATATGAAGGAAACTATTATTGCAAAAGGAACCGAAATTGCTGTTATTTCCGGTGGCGATGAGAATGATTATATTTCCCTGACTGATATTGCAAAGTATAAAACGGATGAAAATCCAGGGTATGTGATACAGAACTGGATGCGGAACCGAAATGTAGTTCGTTTTCTTGGATTATGGGAGAAAATAAATAATTCGGGTTTCAATTGCCTCGAATTCGAGGCAATTGAAAATGAAGCCGGACTCAACAGTTTCGTTTTAACGCCAAAAAAGTGGGTTGAGAAAACTGGAGCCATTGGTATCACCACGAAACAAGGGCGATATGCTGCTACATTTGCACATTTAGATGTTGCTTTTGAGTTTGCATCGTGGATTTCGCCAGAGTTTAAACTATACATTATTAAAGACTATCAACGACTAAAAGCAGATGAAAACAGCCGACTGTCGCTCGGATGGAATCTTAACCGCACCATTGCAAAAATTAATTATCGGATACATACCGATGCCATAAAGGATGTTTTAATCCCGCCAGACGTTACACCACAAAAACAAAACATAACTTATGCCAATGAAGCAGATCTTTTGAATGTTGCACTGTTTGGAGTAACGGCAAAAGAATGGCGTCAGGCTAATCCGGATGCCAAAGGAAATATCCGTGATGAGGCATCACTCCAGCAGCTTATTGTTCTGGCGAATATGGAAAGCCTAAATGCTGAATTCATTCGTCAGGGGCTACCACAAAAGGAGCGCCTCCTGCGGCTTAATGCCAGCGCCAAGCATATGATGAGATCACTTCTGGACAGCGCAGCTATTGAACGGCTAAAGAGGCTGGAAATGCCAAAGGGGTGAGATAATAAAGTGTATATATCGAATGTACATATAGAGAATTTTAGAAATTTTTCGACGGTTGATGTTCCCCTCAAACCGTTTACAATTATTGTTGGGAAAAATGATACAGGCAAAAGCAATCTTGTTGATGCTATAAACATTTTGCTTTATAACAGCAAAGGTAATTATTATGCAAAATCCTTATCGAAATATGACTTTAACTCCCAGTGTGTTAATGAATTTGTTTCCAAAATGAAAGCGATTTATGAAGGAATGAAAGATGATTTTAATGCAGAAAATTATACTGCGGAACTGGTAAAAAATGCCCCAATAGTTATAATTCGCATGCAGTTTGAAGATGCGAAAACGCCATATGAGCAGAGCCTTCTGAGAGACTGGCTGAACGGAGACGAAAAGCTGCAGTTCTTTGAAATAGAATATAAGTACTATCTTAAGGACAACAAAAGACTAAATAAGCTGATTTGCGACTTGGAAAAAGAGGGGTTGTTAGAGGAGCGCCATGCGGATTTTCAGCTATTTCTTGAATGCTATGAACATTATCTGAGATCTACCAACAACAATAAAAGTATTGACTACACAAAGATAAAAAACTTCGTTGCGAACACAATTGATGCTGAACGCGATTCTTTTTCAAGCGGTGATACTGCAAGTGCCACAAGGGTAGTAGCAAATATAATCGATAGCAGCCTGAATTTAAAGGATAAAGCTGAGCTTACAAAGAGGTATGAAGAATTCTTTGATGGCATTAAGTCACTTGATTCTTTTAGAAGCATATACAGCGATATTATCTCTCAGAATCAATCTATCGAAGACTTTATTAATGATATACGGCTTGTTCCAAATGCAAAAAAATATAAAGATATTATTGAAAATATCACTTTAAGCTATGGTAACGACATGCTCTTTCAGCGGGGTCTCGGGACTCGCAATCTTATTTTCCTCCTTACGTTATACAGCTATTTTCTCAGTGATACGTTCAAACGATTTAATCTTGTTTGTATTGAAGAACCAGAATCACACCTGGACATAAATAATCTTAAAATTGCTATAGAGTTTTTTCAAAAGGCGCAGGGTAAAAATGCGCTGACACAGCTTGTTATCTCTACTCATAGCAATCAAATAATGAATAAGCTGGAATTAACAAATGTGATACTTTTGCTTAACAATACTTCTGTTATTGATTTAGCCAATGTTGACCCAGAACTTGTATATTATCTTGCTAAACGCGAAAACTTTGATACGCTGAATATGTTTTATGCTTCAAAGTTGATAATGGTGGAAGGTTCGACAGAAGAAATATACATAAATTCTTTATTGCAACGGGATAGCTCGCTCAATAATATACGGGTTATTTCAATTGGCCAAAAAGGTTTTAAATCGTTTATAAAAGCGTGGACTTCTTTTCACGAACATACCACTCAGGAAAAATTGGGCATAGTACGGGATTATGATTACCAGGACCAAGCTAAGCGAGAGCATGAGGTCTATAACTCTGACGTAATAATGATAGAAACTTCTGCGGGCAAAGAATTTGAGAACGACTTTGTTAAAAAGGCTAGTAACCTTGCAAAATTGAATAAACTATTTGATAAGACATTTTCTGCACAAGAGATGTACGATCATATGACTTCAGATAAGCTTAATAATATTATCGCAATATGCCGCGCCATGGACGCAGGAGTGGATTTTTCAATACCAGATTATATCGGCTCTTTGCTAGAATGGATAAAGCGATGAGGGAAGTACATATTGAATGCGCTGGAGCTGGAAAAACATATGGTATAGCACAGAAAATAATTGACATATTGGATGATTGTCCAGAAGATAAAAAGATTTATGTAATTACTTATACGAATTATGCGGTAAAGCAGATAAAAGATGAATTGATAAAAAATATCCGAGATATACCTGATAAGATTATAATTGATACTGTGCATGGCTTTTTTCTTAACAACATAATTTACCCTTACTCGTGTTTTGTAAAAGGAGAGGCATTAAATTCCTGTAGCGTGGAGAAGCTTCCTGATGATATAAAATGGCATTCAAAACGTAAACGGAATTTAAAAGATTCAGGATTAATTCATGCCAGCGAAGTCCCAAAGTATGCGAAATCCGTTCTGATTGCTCAAAAGAGAGACAAGGTTGGCGTTAAGAAGCGTAAGGAAATTGCTGAAAGTTATTTTGCAAGTGATATATTTTGCCTTTTTGTTGATGAAGCACAAGATATGGAAGAGTGCTTTTTCGATCTCATGTTAAAAATTATCTGTAAACTTGAGCATTTTTATTTTGTCGGCGATCCGTTTCAAGCTTTACGGGTCAACGACAAATACACATGGTTTAATGAGGAAGTTGAGAAACAGGAAGGAATAACCCCAGTAATTAACGCAGTATCACGCAGGATACCTGCATGCATAATACCTTTGTGCAATAGTATATTGCCAGAAAACTCATCGCTAAGTAGTTGCAATAGAGAATCCGGATCAGTTGCTTATGTATTTTTATCTGAGCTTGATACTAAGGTCAAGGAACAACTCACGAGCCGTAATTTATTCTCGTATATAAAGATGAAAACCGATGTATTCTCAACAGCTAATGATCAGGTGGGTTTGACGCATGAATTTGTTGAAATTCTTGCCGATAAATATCCTACGCATGATATTAGTGCACTTCGGCGTACAGCTATACATGAAATTCATGAAATTGGCTTAAGCCGATATCTTAATAAACAAGGGATTCGACTGCCAACCCCGGAGTATGCAAAACTTGCCAGCCAGTTTAATGGTGACAAAGATGCCGGAATATACGTCGAATCTATACAGAAAATCAAAGGATTAGAGGATGATACCGCATACTTTATCATTTGTAATTCCCTATTAGAGATTCTGCTCGGCATAAAGAACAATTATGACAAAGAAACAAATCTTCTGTATGTCGCTCTAACAAGGACAAAGCAGCGGTTACTGCTAATTGTTGAGGACGATGAAGGAATGCGGAATAATTTTAAAAAGCATAAACTAGACATCAGAACTGCGCTCAATGATATAGGAATACAGAAAGCAATTATTGAGGATTGGTTAGATTAGATGGGTTTGATAACGGCTGTACCCACCCTTACGAACAACCACCGGTTGGCGGTTCAAATCCGTCCCTCAGCTTCAATAGATGTATATTACCGCGCAGGTTTGCGTGGTTTTGTGTTCCCTGTATAAGGTATTTACCGCAATCTTACTGTAATAATTGAAAGACATATGAGGGGTGTACTAATACAAACGAACCTATGGCGTACAGGCTTATCTAATTTCTGCATTAAATAAAACTGGAGGTTTTATGAATGGAAAAGCTGAAAATGCACTCTGTTAATAAAGTTGATGAAAACATCGAAAAAATAGGAGCATTGTTCCCCAACGCGCTGACTGAGGTTATTAAAGGTTATAGGGAAGATGGTTCGGCCATCATTGAGCCGGCTATTGATTTTGATGTACTGCGCCAGGAGCTGTCCAGCTTTGTAGTGGAAGGCCCGGAGGAACGCTATCAGTTTACCTGGCCGGATAAGAAAAAATCCATATTGCTGGCCAATGCCCCTATTGCCAAAACCCTGCGTCCCTGCCACGAGGAAAGCGTGGATTTTGAAAAAACCGAGAACCTGTACATAGAGGGAGACAATCTGGATGTTCTCAAATTGTTGAAGGAAACCTACTTAGGCCAAGTGAAGATGATTTATATTGATCCGCCATATAATACGGGAAATGATTTCGTTTATGAGGATGACTTTGCACAGGATACTGATGAATATTTGGCTAATAGCGGGCAGTACGATGAGGAAGGCAACCGCCTTGTGCAGAACATGGAAAGCAATGGGCGGTTTCATACTGACTGGCTGAACATGATTTATCCGCGTCTGAAACTGGCTAAGGATTTACTGACTGATGATGGGGTTATTTTAATTAACATGGATGAAAATGAAATTTCTAACCTCCAAAAGATTTGTTATGAAATATTCGGCAATGCAAATGAATTAGGCACAATTGTCTGGGATAAACGTAATCCTAAAGGCGATGCGAAGGGTATTTCGGCTCAACATGAATACATTGTTTTGTTTGCAAGAAATAAAGAATTTTTAACTACAAGGCACCCAATTATTCGGCCAAAAAAGAATGCTAATAAAATGCTTACTAAAGCAACTCAATTACTTAATCGCAGTAGTTCATTAGTTGAAGCTAATAGCGACTATGCAAAGTGGGTTAATTCGCAGACGGACTTGAGCGGAGGAGAGAAAGCTTATAATAGGATTGATGAAAATGGTAATGTATACAGACCAGTTTCCATGGCATGGCCTAATAAGAAAAAGGCACCCGATGACTACTTTATCCCATTGATTCATCCTGTTACTGGCAAATCGTGTCCTATACCAGAACGAGGATGGCGTAATCCTTCTGCTACAATGCAAGATTTGATAAAAAAAGGAATGATATTGTTTGGTAAAGATGAAACAACCCAACCGAACAGAAAGTATCTTTTAAAAGATAATATGTTCGAAAACATACCATCATTGCTGTACTATGGTGGAAGCGATGATGATCTTCTTAAAGAACTTGGTATACCATTTGATACCCCAAAAGTTGTTGATATCGTAGCTGAGCATGTTTTGTCCTTTACTTCCTCTGATGATATAGTACTCGATTTCTTCTCCGGTTCAGCAACTACCGCCCATGCCATTATGCAACTGAATTCCGAACATAGAAGTAACCGTAAATTTATTATGGTGCAGCTACCAGAGGAGACTGATGAAAAATCTGAAGCCTTAAAGGCGGGCTATAAGAACATCTGCGAAATCGGCAAAGAGCGTATCCATAGTGCGGGCAAAAAAATTCTGGAGGAACACCCTGAAGCTGCGGACAAATTGGATATCGGCTTCCGTGTTCTGAAGGTAGATACAACCAACATGCAGGATGTTTACTACAACCCTGCCCAATATGAGCAGGATAAGATGTTACTGTTTGCTGACAACATCAAACCTGACCGCACCCCGGAAGACCTGCTCTTTCAGGTTATGCTGGATCTGGGTGTACTGCTGTCCAGCAAAATTGAAGAAACAATTATCGGTGGTAAAATGGTATTCAACGTAGCCGAAGGTTATCTGCTGGCCTGCTTTGACAGCAATGTCACCAGCGAGGTCATCACTGAAATTGCCAGAAAGCAGCCTTATTATGCCGTGTTCCGTGACAGCTCCATGGCCAGCGACAGTGTCGCCACTAACTTTGAGCAGATTTTTGAAACTTACAGTCCGACTACGGTAAGGAAGGTGCTGTAAGCATGAAATTCAAATTTAAAATTCAACCCTACCAAACCGATTCCGTAAATAGTGTCGTGAATATCTTTGCCGGACAACCTTTTACCGAACGGGTAAGCTATGTGCGCGATTTAGGTATCGTGAAAAAACCGCAGCATACCCAGGGAACGATATTTGTAGCTCAGGAGCCTTCGGAAGATGAGGCTGCAACTGGCTACGAAAATGCCAAATTGGCTTTAAAACCTGAACAACTGCTCTTAAACATTCGCAATTTGCAAGCGCTCAATAATATCAAACAGTCGGACAGCCTGGTAGGCCATTTAGGTGCCTGTAGTCTGGATGTGGAGATGGAGACGGGTACCGGTAAAACTTATGTATACATAAAGACCATCTTTGAGCTGAGCAAGCAATACGGCTGGAGCAAATTTATCGTGGTGGTTCCATCTATCGCGATTCGTGAAGGTGTGAAAAAGTCCTTTGAAATCACCCAGGAACACTTTATGGAGCATTACGGCAAAAAGATAAGGTTTTTTATTTACAACAGCAAAAACCTGTCCGAACTGGACAATTTTAGTTCCAGTGCCGGAATCAACGTCATGATCATCAATATCCAGGCGTTCAATACTTCCATGAAAGAAGACGCCAGAAGTAAAGAAGCTCGCCGCATTTATGAAAAATTAGATGATTTCGGCAGCCGCCGGCCTATTGATGTCATTAAAGCCAACCGTCCAATTCTGATACTGGATGAACCGCAAAAAATGGGCGGAGACAAAACTCAGGAAGCTTTAAAAAAATTCAATCCTTTGTTCTGCTTGAATTACTCTGCCACCCACGCTCAGCATCATAACCTGGTATATGTTTTGGATGCAGTGGATGCCTATAATAAGCGGCTGGTTAAGAAGATTGAAGTCAAAGGGTTTGAACTGAAGAATTTGCGAGGTGCGGATAAATATTTATTCCTGGAAAATATCTTGATCTCGCCTAAAAAGCCTCCCATGGCAAAAATCGAACTGGAAATCAAGTATCAAAAATCCATCAACCGTGAACCCCGCATTCTTGGTGTGGATGATGACCTTTACGTCATTTCCAACAATATGGAACAGTACAAGGGCTATCATATCAGCGATATAGATCCTATACGCGGTACGGTAACCTTTACCAACGGCCAGGTGTTATCCCGTGGTGAAGTTGTTGGTGATGTTTCCGAAAAGGATATGCGTCGAATTCAAATCCGGGAGACGATCATCTCACACTTTGAAAAAGAACAGCATCTGTTTGAACTGGGCATTAAGACCCTTTCTTTGTTCTTCATCGATGAAGTAGCCAAGTATCGGGTATACAATGACGCAGGTGAAGAGGTTAATTCCGAATACGGTGCTATGTTTGAACAGGAGTATATCAATGTACTAAACGATTACATTACTTTGATAGATACGCCTTATAGCCGGTACTTAAAAAGTATTGAGCCACACTCAACCCATGCGGGCTATTTCAGCATCGACAAACAAGGTCATAAGGTAGACAGTGCCACCAAGCGAGGCAGCGAAGAGAGTGATGATATTTCTGCCTATGACTTGATTCTCAAAAACAAGGAACGTTTGCTCAGCTTTGAGGAACCGGTGCGTTTTATCTTCTCACACTCCGCTTTGCGTGAAGGCTGGGACAACCCGAATGTTTTTCAAATTTGTACGTTAAAACATGGCGGTATCAGCCCGACCCAAAAGCGCCAGGAAGTCGGTCGAGGTCTTCGTCTTTGTGTTAATCAAAACGGCGACCGAATGGATTCCGAACGGTACGGGGAGTCTATCCATTCCATCAATATGCTTACTGTTATTGCCAGCGAGGGTTATAAGAACTTTGTTGCTGATTTGCAAACCGGCATCAAAGCAGCTTTATATGACCGTCCGTCCAAGGCAACTCAGGAATATTTTATGGGTAAGACCATTATGGTCGGAGAACAGCCGGTTGTGCTGGATGCCAAGCAGGCCAAAGATATTTATCGTTATCTGCTTAAACACGATTATATTGATGACAACGATAACGTAACCGAAGCTTATCGAACCGATTTGGAAAACAATTGTCTGGCGCATCTCCCTGAAGCGCTGACGTCTCTTGGTGAAGGTGTTCATACATTAGTTCAGAGCGTCTTTGATGAGAGTGTTCTGGATGCAATGATCGAAAATGGCAATGCCACCAAGATTAAAGAAAACGCTCTTAATGATAATTTTTACAAGCAGGAATTTCAGACACTATGGGGTTATATCAACCATCAGTATGCATACACCGTTGAGTTCGATAGTGAGGAGTTAATTAAAAAGGCCATAAAGCATATTAACGAAAAAATGTTTGTTACCCAGCTTCAATATACGGTAGCCACCGGTCAGCAAACTACAGACCTGGATGCGTATGCAATTGCTCGTGGGGACAGCTTCGTTTGTGAAGCTGCCAGAACAGAAACCTTGCGGCATGCGGAAATGAGCCAAATCAAATACGACATTGTAGGGAAGATTGCCGATGGAACCACCCTGACCCGCCGTACTGTTGCAACTATTTTAGCAGGTATTGAAAAGCCGAGATTTGGCATGTTCAGAGACAACCCGGAAGAGTTTATTACCAAAGCGATACGTCTAATCAAGGAGCAAAAGGCCACCATGATCGTTGAGCACATTTCCTATGATCAAATTGAAAAGCAATACGACAGCAGCATTTTTACTCCGAAAAAGGTTCTGGGTGATTTTACTAAAGCATTTCGAGCCAAGAAACATATTCAGGATTATGTATTTACTGATGGCACCGCTGAAAAGAGCGTTGAGCGCCGTTTTGCTGAAAATATGGACCGAGCCAACGAGGTTTGCGTATATGCCAAACTACCGAAAGGCTTCTCCATCCCGACTCCGGTTGGTAATTACTCGCCGGACTGGGCAATTGCTTTTAATGAAGGCACTGTGAAGCATATTTATTTCATTGCCGAAACCAAAGGCACCATGGAAACACTGCAAACTCGCCCAATTGAAAGAGCTAAAATAGATTGTGCAAAACGGCTATTTAACCATTTATCAACCAGCAAGGTCAAATACCATGATGTTGACAGTTACCAGACCCTGCTCAATATTATGGGGAAAATTTAAAAAATCCGCCTGCATCAATAGGATATTATTTCTATGGTGCAGGCACAATAGTTTATCAGCCTATAATGTTTCGTAAACACATTCTAAAAATGGTGAGAAAGAGATTCAAAAAGAAAATGCTCAGGGAGAAACGACTTTTTTATTCCTAGACTAGACAAGAAAGTAGCAATGCAATGTGAAAAAACAAATCGTTTAAGGAGTTTATTATGGCGGATTTAAAATATAAGATAACCAAAACGCTGGGCGTTCTCTCCGAGGGCTCCAAGGGCTGGCAGAAGGAAATAAATCTGGTCAGTTGGAACGAGCGCAAGCCGAAGATAGACATCCGCGAATGGGGACCGGAGCATGAAAAAATGGGTAAGGGGATTACCTTGAATAACGAGGAATTGAAGAAGCTGAAAGAGCTTCTGGATGGCATAGATCTGGAGGCATTGGAGATAGAATAAGCGTTTAGCCAGTGCTTTTGTTTAAAGGGGAGGAGGTAAGACGGTGATCGAACAGGAAGAGCTTATTCGTATTTTAAATGAGATGATAGCTTTACCGACGGAAACTGAATGGCTGGAATTCAAAGAGGCCAAGGCCCAGTTTGACTTAGAAAACCTGGGAAGATATTTTTCTGCGCTCAGTAATGAAGCTAATTTAAAGGGACTCCGTTATGGTTGGTTGATTCTGGGTGTAACTGACAAACCGCCCCGGAAGGTTGTAGGGACAGCATATAAAAATACCCGTACCAGTTTAGAAAAGTTGAAAGCCCAAATAGCCCAGCATACCACTAATCGAATTAGCTTTATTGAGATTTATGAATTGATGCTGCCAAATGGCCGAGTATTAATGTTCCAAATCCCAGCTGCACCATTGGGCCTGCCGGTTGAATGGAAAGGGAGCCTGTATGGCAGGATTGGGGAAAATATTGGGCAATTAAATCAGCAAGAAATAGACCAAATACGCAACCAGCCTCGCCGGAGGGATTGGTCCGCAGAATATTGCCCGGAGGCAAGAGTAGAAGATCTTGATCCGGAAGCGTTGGCACGGGCTCGCCAGGAATTTAAAATCAAGAACTTCCGCCTTGCGGCAGAAGTAGACAATTGGGATGATATGCTCTTCCTCAGCAAACTAAGGTTGGCTTATCAGGGCAAAATAACCCGGGCGGCGATTGTATTATTAGGTCGGGAGGAAGCACAACACTTCATTAGCCCTGCTCAAGCCTGGCTTACCTGGGTGCTTAGAGATGAACATGGCATTGAGAAGGATTATCGGCATTTTGGGCCTCCCTTCCTGTTGAATTCTGATCGTGTTTTCGAACTGATTCGAAACCTTACCTATCGTTATCTACCCGGTAATACTTTATTTCCTACCGAGATTCTACAATATGAGGAGTATGTCCTCAGAGAGACTCTGCACAACTGTATTGCTCATCAGGATTATCAATTGGCTGGGAGAATCAATGTTGTGGAAACTCCAGATTATTTGCTTTTTACCAATGTCGGTACCTTTTTACCGGGTTCGGTTGAGGCAGTTATTACTCGTGATGCTCCCCCTGAAAGCTATCGCAATCCGTTGTTGGTGCAGGCCATGGTGAACTTAAATATGATTGATGCTTACGGAAGTGGAATTAAACGTATGTTTATTAAGCAAAGGGAGCGGTTCTTTCCTTTGCCTGATTATGAACTTAATGAGTCAGAACGGGTTAAAGTAAGAATCTGGGGCCGGATTTTAAATGAAAATTACACCCGCCTTTTATTAAACAAGTTGGATCTGGATCTGCCTACTGTAATCTGCCTTGATAAGGTACAGAAAGGGAGAACGGCAGAATTAAAGCAGGATGAAATTAAAACACTGAAAGCTAGAAAACTAATTGAGGGGCGAAAACCAAATTACTATGTTTCGGCTAGCGTAGCAGCTGCAACTGGGGATAAGGCAGCCTATACTAAAAAACGGGCTTTCGATGATTCTACTTATAAAGAATGGATTATAAGCCACATTAGGACTTTTGGTTCCGCCAGTCGACAGGATATTGACGAATTATTAATGAATAAGCTTTCTGATACGCTGGACGAGAAGCAGAAGCAAAATAAAATTCATAATCTGCTCAACACCATGTCTCGAAAAGATAAGAGTATTCGGAATAAGGGATCTGCCAAGAAACCCCAATGGGTATTATTTAATGATGATTAAGTACAGATTCTTATCAAAATAAAATCTTTATTTATCTAAAAAATATCTGTAAATTATCTGTAAAATACTTTTAATGCCCAATTTAACGGCATTATTTCAGATTGATATATTTAAATAAAAATCACTAAGAAGCAACGCGCTGTCACGCGCGCGTGAAGTGAAGACACGCGATAAGTTTTTGCTGAAGGCAGTTGTCATTGTTAAAACCCGTCAACATAGGCGGGTTCTTATTTTTTAATTGGTGAGCAATTAAGCAGGTATTTCTCCAAAGCATACCAAAGAATAAAAACATTTTGCACTTTTTTTGCACTTAAGCAGTAAATGGGCAAAAAATAAAGAGGCCCGAAAGCCTCTGTATTCCCTATGGTGCGGATGAGAGGACTCGAACCTCCACGCCGTGAAGCGCCAGATCCTAAGTCTGGTGCGTCTGCCAATTCCGCCACATCCGCATTTGAAATGGTACAAACAGTATTATAACCTGATGTAGAGATTATTTCAACCTGCTTTAAATACTTTATGTTGTATTGTTTGATATTCTAAAAACAAAGCGTGATGATGTGAGCATTTATCTAATAATATAATGAAAAAAGATAAGATAATTATTTAATTATTTCGGTAAAATATAGAGGAGAAAAAGCAGAAACCTAGAATTATAATCAAATAAGCCAGAAAAGGAGGTGTGTCTGAATGACCAATATTGTAATTGTCGGAGCAGGTGCAGGTGGAAGTTCAATCTTAAAAGCATTTCAGGGCATCGATTCGCTAAAAGTTCTATGTATATGTGATGTTAATACTACGGCAGAGGGTATGACTTTGGCTAGGAAACTGGGTGTTGGCACAAGTAATGATCTGATGGAGATTTTCAGGATGCCGAACCTGGATTTAATAATTGAAGCCACCGGCAATGCGAAAGTTCAGGAAATAATAAATGCTAATAAAGGTAATAAGGTCGCTGTGGTAGATTCCCACGGTGCTAATCTCATGATGACCCTGGTAGAGGCGCGGGAAGAAATGATTCACAGCTTGCATAACGAAGCGGAAAGATTGGCTGGGATGTCTCAGGAATTGTCATCCACCATGCAAAATGTCAGCCGTATCGTAGATCAATTGGCCAGTTCAGCGCAGGAATTAGCAGCTGAAGGAAGCAATCTAATGCACTCAGCTAATGATACGGTGATACAGTTGGGGGAGACGGATGAGGTGCTTAACCTCATTAAGAATATCGCCAAACAGACCAAACTACTCGGGCTTAATGCGGCCATTGAGGCGGCGCGGAGCGGCGAGCATGGGCGTGGATTTGCAGTGGTCGCTGATGAGGTTAGGAAACTGGCTGAGAACAGCACGGCTTCGGTAGAAAGAATTTCGGGTATAATGGGTAGTATTGAAGAATCAGTGAAGGTGATTACTGGAGGTGTGAAAGAATCCGGTAAGGTAGCCCAAACCCAAGCTCAGCTAACCCAGTCAGTTCAGGCCAGCATTCAACAATTGGAGGCCATGTCTCAGGAGTTATCAGCCTTGGCTCAACACTTAACCAGTCTGGCATAGTTAAGTATATTTAAAAGGCGAGAACGCTTGTGGCTTCAGGAGCCGGTGTTCTCGCCTTTTTATCGAATAATTTTATCTTGTCCTTTTCCACAATAAGAAGCCGGATGACTTAAGCCCAGTGGTCAACTGATTTCATAATCTTATTTACATAGGCTTGGGTTTCCTTGTAAGGTGGAATGCCGCCATGTTTGCGTACCGCGCCGCTGCCAGCGTTATAGGCTGCCAGGGCCAGGGGTAGGTTGCCATCGAACTCATCTAATTTTTGCTTTAAATAAAAGGTTCCACCCATGATATTTTGTTCTGCATTATATGCATTTTCAACCCCCAGGCTTTCGGCTGTGCTGGGCATGAGCTGCATGAGACCCATAGCACCGCAGGAGGAAACCGCAGTGGGATTAAATGACGATTCCTGCTGGATTACTGCATTAATAACATCTTCTGCCACTCCGTATTTATGACTGGCTTCCTTGATTATTTCGCTGAATGGTCGGGTGCTAGTGTTACTTGCGGTTTTATTATCAATTGAAGCAGTTTGGCCTGATTTTTGCTTTGCCGCCAATTTCCTTATCGAAGTACCTGAGCCCAGAGCCTCAAGAATCCTGATCAGGTTCATCTGTTTGACCAAAGCCAGAAGGTTGTTCATAAATTGCTCGCCTTTCTAACTATTATTAATTATTTGTTGATTACCTAGTTTAACTGTGGCAATGCCGAATATGAAGTGCAGGGGGGCAGTTTTATTCCAATATTAACCGATTATATCTCATGCCTTCTATATTATTCGATATACACATTAGCATTTCCTGCCAAGAGCGAAATAGCACAATATCAGGAAATTGTTTTCTTCTTTGACCTTAAATAAACCCTAGTTAAATAGACTATTACGAATAGAATTAATAGTAAGACAGTTAACTCTCCAAATTGACTGATGATAAAGGCAATCTGCTCGACAGAATCCCCAAACCAGTAGCCGACTCCTAGATTAAAACTTACCCATAAAAATTCTCCCAGTAGGGCATATGCAACAAATACCTTGTAATTGTATCGGCTAGTTCCGGCCGAGATGTTTACTAAAGGCCCCATTGCAGATAATGGGAAACGGGTGAAGAACACGGTTATTTTGCCATGTTTGTCGAAGAAGTTGTTTGCTCTTTCTATGCCGGGTTCAATTCGAGCATGAATGCGGGGATACTTAGCAATTAAGTTCCTTCCGCCTTTCCTCCAAAGCCAATAGCTCAGGCTGTCACCCAATAGAGTAAAAAACCAGACTTCTCCCCATAAGGCCAATAAATTGAACTCACCAGCGTAAGCAAAAGCTCCGGAAACAATAACCAGAAAGTTCGCTCCAACGGGTATACCATTATTTTGTAATACTATTAATGCTCCTAAGAACAAAACGTTATAATTGCGAAATAATTCTATCAGTAAGATAACAAAATCACTCATCGAGTCGTTCCGTGCTTCCTGGCGGAATTTGTGATCAGGATCTTCAAATTAGATTCCATTTCGTCCTGAGTCTTATTATATTTATTTTTAAGGGCTCGCAAAGTGAGATTCTCATCGCCTGGTTGAGGGGTTATTTGCAAGTAACTAAACACTTCTTTCTCTGACATCCCACACTTTTGAGCTAGCTCTCTGATAGTCTCCCAGTGATGAATTTGGAGCTCTTTATCTTGCCTGGTTTGGGGTGTAGGTGCGTGGACTTGTTTAATGTTTTGATATATATTTAACGATTGCCTAGCTATAAGGACAAGCATAACAATCATTAGTCCAGTCAATAAAAAAAGCTTCCAGCGTTGGCTCATTTAAGTTATTCTCCTTTTTAAATCTACCCTTAGTTTATATTATATGGGAACACATATATATACTGCAAATTGGGTGGATGGATATAAGGTAATAGACAACAAGAGATGAAGGCAATAAATCACCCGCGGTATTTTAAATATGCAAATTTGTTGATATATTTATGGTGTTACCATTTTCGACAAAATAAACCAAGGAAAGTAGTCATGCGATAAGAAGGGCTTGATGAGACTTAAGGAGGCAGTTTGGATGCAGGATGAAGACAAAACAAAAGAGGAACTTATGGCTGAACTGGCCGAACTGCGGCAGAGGGGAGAGAACTTGGAAGTTGATCGGCAACGACTCCGTTCAATCATAGACGGACTACCCGCACATGTGTATCTTATTGCGCCAGATTATTCATTCCGATATTACAATCGCTTTTTCCAAGAACGTTTTGGTAATCCTGAGGCAAAGCCCTGTTATAAGGTGTTTCGTGGACTAACTGAGCCATGTGAACGATGTTCAACCTTTAAACTAGGCGAAAGTATTATATGTGAGCAAGGTGAATATACGTACCCGGATGGAAACATCTATCGAAATTATGATTATCCCTTTATCGACACTGATGGTACCGAGTTACTACTAAGTTTCGGTTTGGACATTACGGAGCGCAAGCAAGCGGAAATCGCGTTACATCAGTCAGAAGAGAAGTTCTCCAAAGCTTTTCATGGTAATCCTGATTTAATGGCAATCAGCACTTTAACAGATGGGCGTTATATTGATGTGAATGATGCTTTTGTAGAAATTACCGGCTATGAACGGCATGAGACCATTGGGCGTACTGCACAAGATTTGGGAATATGGGCACTTCCTGAAAAACGAGACTATTTGCTAAAAAAAATTCGAGAATCCGGACATATCCGGGGCTTTGAACTTGAGCTGAGATTGAAATCTGGAGAAATACGGAATTTTTATCTTTCGGGGGAGATAATAGATATAGATGGTATACCGCATCTACTTAATGCGTCTAGGGATATTACCGAAAGCAAACGAATGGAAAAGGCATTACGTTTGTCTGAGGAGTGCTTCTCCAAAGCCTTTAATGCCAGTCCAGTCGTAATGATAATTACTACACTGGAAGATGGTAGATTCATAAAGGCTAACAATGCCTTTTATCGCATTTTGGGATATAGTCATGAAGAAGCAATAGGTCGAACATCGTTTGAGACAGGTTTTTGGGCCGATCCTGCTGACCGTTGCTTAGTTATACAAAGGATTATAGAGAAGCAAGCTGTTCAGGATATGGAAATACGTTTCTGCAAGAACAATGGAGAGCAAAGACTGGGATTATATTCTGCAGAAGGCATTGAAATTAATGGAGAACTATGTATACTCAGTGTACTCACGGATATAACTGAATTTAGACAAATGGAAGTTGAAATGACCCGACTGGATAGGCTCAATCTAGTCGGAGAGATGGCTGCTAGTATAGGTCACGAAATCAGAAACCCCATGACTACCGTTCGCGGCTATCTGCAAATCTTGCGGGAAAATAAGGATTACGTTCAGGAGATAGATTGCTTTGATCTTATGATTGAAGAACTGGATAGAGCTAATTCAATAATCACCGAGTTCCTTTCTTTGGCCAAAAATAAGATGGTGGATATGAAGTTAGGAAATCTTAATGCAATAATTAGCAAAATATTTCCACTGATTCAGGCCAAGGCTATGAGTAAAGGTCAATACATAAAGCTAGAACTAGATGAGCTACCTTATTTGCTCCTTGATAAGAAAGAAATCCGTCAGCTAATACTTAATCTGGTCGATAACGGAATGGAATCAATGTCTTCACCTGGAGTTGTAACCGTAAGAACCTTTATGGAAAAGGAAAAAGTGGTATTAGAGGTTCAGGATCAAGGTCACGGGATTGACCTTGAATTGCTGGATAAGTTAGGTACACCTTTTTTTACTACCAAAGAGCAAGGGACGGGGCTGGGGTTAGCAGTTTGTTACCGGATAGCTACTCGGCATAATACCAAAATAGAAATAGATACCAGTTCAACTGGTAGCACTTTTTACGTTAGGTTCCCAATTCCAATAGTTGATACTACGGTTAGTTGAAAGATCAATCGAACATATTAGGTCATGAAATATTAATTATGCCATATAGTTTTGGTCCCTTAATAGATAGGAGAAATGAAATTTACGACCGATATTAGCGGATGAGGGATAAAAATGTATATTACATCGGAAACAAAAAACCCGCAATTACTTGCGGGTTCTACTTTTGTAATGGTGAGCCATCCGCGACTCGAACGCGGGACGCCCTGATTAAAAGTTATGTACTCCTGCCTGATGGCAGTGCTTTTGTGGTTAATATTGTCCGATATAACTGGGTTTTACATTGATTGTCACTGGTGAAAAAGGGGATCGGAATAATATCCAGCCCCCTTTCTGCCACCCGTCTACATACTCTATAATGTCAATCTCTTGTTATAACAGTTCTTGATTTTCCTGGTAATATACGGCACCTTAAACAGAACACATGTTCCGTTTAAGGATGGTGGCATATGATACCTGCCTGCATTATGAACGCTGACGTTTATGCAGCCCGAATCCCCCGCAAAAACCAATATTATCGGTGTGTGGAAGCGCATTTCGAGGAACTGGTAGGCAAATGGGATGATAGATACCAACAGGATTATGGGTATTGGCGGCCTATATATTGGACGTTATATATAAATACCTGGACTGTGGTGACCTTCACCTGGGTTTTGCCAGGGTGAAGTGTGATGACTGCAGTCATGAATATCTCTTGCCATTTTCCTGCAAACGCCGGTATTTTTGCCCTTCCACCCTGCGGGTACCACCGATGTTCGCTATCGCTCACCAATAATGTTGCTGCCATCAAAAAAGAGTGCTTGAATTCGGTGAATCTCTGTATACAGAGGTGCTCAAACAGGTACCCCATCGCCAGTGGGTCTTTAGTATCCCTAAAAGGCTCAGACGCTATTTTATGTATGACCGTAGCCTGCTGTCCAAATTATGCCGATGCGCCTGGAAAGTCTTGTCACTTTACTTGACCCAGGGGGTTTCTTTAGATGACCCTAAGCCGGGAGCTGTAATAGCGGTGCAGACCTTCGGGGATTTTCTAAACTTCAACCCACACCTGCATATCATTGCAAGCGATGGCTGTTTTGCAACAGATGGAGGATTTATGGTGGGGACTGAACCGGATGCTTCGAGCCTCATAGACTTGTTTTGTGGGGAAGTATTCAAGATGTTGAAAAAGGCAGGGAAAATAGACAACCACATTATTGAAAATATGCTAAGCTGGCATCACAGCGGTTTTAATGTCTATTGTGGGCCAGCCATTAATCCAGGGGATCAAGAAGGGCTGGAGAAACTTGCTCAATATATTATTAGAGCTCCCCTCTCACAGGAAAGACTGCTCTATATACCCGCATCCGAAGTGCCTGACGGTATTGCCAGAGTAATCTATAGAGGCAAGAACAACGGGGTTCGGGAATCCTTTATGGCTCTTGACTGGTTGGCAAGACTTGTTACCCATATTCCCAATAAGGGAGAACAGTTGGTCAGATATTACGGATATTATTCCAACAAGTCGCGAGGGATGCGCAAAAAAACCGAGACTGATGTAGAGATGGCGTCGTTGGTTGAATCTGATATTTCAAAAAAAGGCCTTTCGCAGAAACTGGGCTCGCCTGATTCAAAAGATTTATCATATCGATCCATTACTCTGCCCTAAATGTAGTGGTCACATGCGAATTATATCCATTATCGAAGATCTGGCTATCGTCAAGAAGATATTGATACATCTGGATCTGTGGGGCAGCTCTTTGCCATCCGTGGCACCGCTGCACTAGTCCATCCGTGGACGTCGCAAGTGTTCCGCTCTCCATCGCGAACGATGAAAACCTCAGAAGTACCCGCAGGGTAAAAGCTCAAGAGATTTCTTATGAGGAACTTCCTCAACTCAGTTTTGATGAATTCTCTGATGATTATGCCATGCCAATGCCGTTTGAAGATGAGTATTCGCAGTGGATACTTTATGAGGATTGATTCAGCAGGCTTGTAAACATAATATATTGACGACCTGGACAATAGCTGGCTATGAGGATTATTTCACGGAAGGAGGGTGAATTTCTTATAGTCTATTTACCCATGCCCATATTTTGGATAAGGGTCTACCGGTCAGTTCCATCTGATGCAATGGTCAAGTTAGATTTCACTTAAATCTACTATGGTAACGACTTTATTTATGCAAATTATAATATCGTGGGTAATATTGGGATAATAATGATAGCGTTATATATTATCCAATGATATACTGAAAAGGGTAAAAAAGCAAATTCCTATCTATCAAAATGTGTCCAATAACGTAGAACAAAAATAGCGCTGATTATGCTAATTTTCACTATGAGATTGATTGAGAGGTTACTCCCAAAGGTTTAAGTCATACAAAGGAGGTGGACAAGCATGGCACATATAAGATCCCCATCTACTATAATAGGCTCTCGCATATTCCAATGATCGCTAACCCTTTGAAAGCCTTTGATTAAAAGAATATTTAAGAGCCTAAACTTATTATGCAGAAGCAACTGGTTAAATACAATAAGTAAATAAAATATTTGAATGTTACAGCTTAGCCCATGTCCGGTTTTTTGTCATCAGCCAAAGTTGCCGGATAGTTTGAGGGAGTAAATGTGTATAAAACCTTGATTCCTAGCAATTCATAACAAGAAAAATCAAATATACTATGTTTTTTTGTGATGGTGGTAATTATGTT
>PHAA01000031.1 GCA_002840245.1 Firmicutes bacterium HGW-Firmicutes-15 | reverse complement strand
GAAAGCTTACATAGCAACCGCTTCTAAATCAGGATATCTATCTGGCATGCCAGATGGCAGCTACCGCCCCGATGAAAAACTTACCCGCGCTCAGGCCATAAGCCTTATCTTGCGCCTTTCTAAACAGCCCCTTGGCGGTGCTAAGCTGCCCACAACCTTGACCGATATCGATTCTACCCACTGGGCTGCTCCATCGGTTGCCGTAGGAATAGCATCCGGCATGGTTGGACTCAGTACAGACGGCAAACAATATCTACCAGATACCCCCTTTACCCGAATCAGTTTAGCCCATGCTTTGGGTATTCTACTCACACAGGACCCCGGACTTTATGCTACCTCTTTGGAAGGTATACTAATAACTCTGGAAGGAAGCGTAACTATACAGTCTGCCGGAAGTAAGAAAGCTGTAGAAGCAAAGACTGCAACCACAGTTAAAGCAGGCGACATAATCAAAACCGGAGCCAAGAGCAGCGCTGAACTAAACTATCCCGATGGCAGCAGCATGCTCTTAAAAGAAAACACCCAGATAACCGTAGTCGAATCCCAAGGTCGAAAATATATCAAAATAGATGGCAGTGAAGGAACTGCTCTAGACTGGCTAGATATAAAACTCAAACAAGGCACCATGTTAGGTGGCTTAGCCACCAAACATGAAACAACCCAGACCGAAAACCCAGTAACCAACAAAACTACCGGACAGGTATACCAGGTGGGCAGTCAGTTAATTGCCAGCTTGGACGGATGGGAACTGTTAGCAGCAGAAGGCGAGCAGCCACCTTGGTATGTAGCATCCCAACAAAAGAAAGTCAAGATGCAGGTAGATATGCCCTGGGGTGTTGCTGCCGTACGTGGAACCTTTGTTGTGATAACCGTAAGCCCCAACGGCCAATCAACAGTTGGCTGCTTAATGGGCGACGCCGAAGTAACCAATGGTGGAGTAACCGTTCCGCTGAGTGGCAACCAGCAAACAGGTATAAATGGTGCCAATAATCCGCCTCCACCCAGTGCTGTATTAGGCCAGGAATCGGCAGCACTGTTCCTCCAGGCCAATAGCTGGCTCCAGGCAACAGCGCAATTAATGGATCAAAATCAGCCGGCAGCAACGCCGCCGCCCCCAGGTCCAGTACCTGGGCAAACACCCCCGTCGGCACCTCCTGCACCACCTGCTGGTTCAACTTTAGGGGCAATAACTGGTGCGTTAGGCACAGTGGCAGAATCTAGCTCAAATAATTCTAATAACAACAATAATACTGATTCCGATGGTCCCTCTACGACAGACCTATCCGGGTTTACCATAGGTGGTGGTTCTGGTCCCAGCGATTATTTGGTGGTAAACAATGCTAAAGATATTAATGGTATCCTTCTATCTGGTCAGAAATACGTTACCGTTTCGACACTTGGGATTCAAATCCTCTATCTTCCATTTACCTTTGTAAATGGGAGTGCTGATATTTACATCCCGGCTAATTTCCCCGGAATCTTTGAACTCGTAATATCCATAGATGGTGTCACCAACCCCGTCACGGTTCAAGTATCTGGCTGGGTACCGGTTGGCAATGCAGGTTTTACCAGCAATCCAGTGGATAGTACTTCCCTGGTGATACATGATGGTAACCCTTATGTTGCCTATAAGGATAGTGATAGCGGAAAGGCTGTGGTGAGGGCATATTTCAATGGAGATTGGCAAACTTTGGGGAGTGCTTTGCCAGAAACCGATTCAGCCTACACACCCAGTCTGGCAATAGACTCAGAGACCTACCTGGCATTCAAAGACGGCAGTAATGAGGACAAAGCAACGGTTATGCAATATGTATATCCAGATAATTGGCAATCATTAGAATTTACTGAATTTTCGAATGATGTGGTTGCAGATACTCACCTTGCCCTAGACTGTTCTGGTTATCCTTATATTGCTTATCGCAATAGTATTAATGACGTAAAGGTATATTCTTTTTGTGACGATGAATGGGTAGGTCTTGGCGTTCCGGGTATTTCCATTGGTCAGAATGACCTTTCTTTCTACCTGGATAATTTGGATGGGACAGCTCCATATATAGCCTTTAGTGATAGCAATTATTCTGGTAGAGCTACAGTGATGGAGTATGTTTATAATGATGTTTGGTCAGCCGTAGGCGCTGCCAGTATCTCCAGCGGCCCAGCCGATTACCTTTCCATGAATAGTAATGAATATCAAAAGCCCTATCTGGCTTACACGGAAACCAGCAGCAACCAGATACATGTCCAGAAATTTAATGGCAGCAGCTGGGCGGAGGTTGGCAGCGGTTTGCCTGCTGGCACTTATAACTCCTTGTGCGTTGGAGAAGATGGTCCCATCCTTGCCTATATTGATGACGCCTCAGGCCGGGCTTCAGTTATGAAGCTCGTTTATATAGCCGGTCAGGGGTATAAATGGCTGGGAGGCCCGGTACACGCTACTACTACTGGTGACAGTTGCCCTTCGCTTGCTATAGATAAGGAAACTGGCACTATCTATTTAGCCTTCCGGGACGGCAGTCAGGGCGGAAAAATGACGGTTATGCAGTTAAGAGGCATTAGTTTCAGAACAGATATTGAAATTATATACGACCCCGATTTTGAAATGGATTTGGAAGGCAACTATTTGTATGTTTACCCTGGTACAACAGTTGGCGATCTGATAAGCCATATTAATTCTATCGATGGCTCCATGCAGAGCTATCAGATACTGGATAGCTCTGATAATCCTAGATTGTCTGATAACGACCTTATTGGTTACAACGATAAACTGGAAGTTACAGCCGAGGACGGAGTTACCAAGTTTTTTTATAGTATTAATATCTATAGTTAGAGAATAGAGAAGTAGTGAGAGGGGTGCCAGGCACCCCACTTATCAGGCACCCCACATATCAACTTATATGTAAGGTTATAATATCAAAGGCAGGAGTTCCGGTGTTAAACTGGAGCTCCTGTCTTTTTGGGGATAATACATAATTATAAATAAACTTGTCTTAAACAAGGGTTTTCTGGAAATTTGGAGAAATTGTAACAAGAATATCGAAATAGATTTAATTAGTAATTAATTTGAAAGCGATCTCGATGAATGAAACATAAAACGAATTATTACCTAAATATGAACATTGATGAACCCTCCCGCCATCTACGGTCTTTATTTCTGCTGGGGCTGTACATGCTGATATTCCTATCTCCTTTTTGGGGCAAGTGGGGACGGTTCTTGCCTTGCTTAATATAAGTAAGCTGCTCATCTGCTAAAGGAAAGACGAGTATGCGGTGCTAAAATGAATTGGCAGAAATAAAAAAGATCATAACTTAAAGAAAGGCATCAATTTATATTTTTCATAAACATTATATTCCAGGAACTCCGGATAATCACCGGAGTTCCTGCTGTTTCATGAGATAATTATTATTAACTTAGTTGCATAAACAAGGAATTTCTGGCATTATGGCGAAATTGTAAATATCACCATTGGTTATTTATGATACTTTGCTTGAAAGCAGGTATAAAAATTGATGCAAAAAATGAGCTTTCATTTAAATAGCAAGGTGGAGCCCCCCTCTAGCCATCTGCGGCCTTTCTTCTTGCTGGGCGTGTATATGCTCACATTCCTGTCTCCTTTCTGGAGGGGGTTATATTTTGAGAAAGACTTGCTGCCGGCGATTGTCGTGGCGGCCATAGCCTTTAGCATATGCCTTGCTGACCAGTTATTAGCCAGGGATAGCGACTTTTTCCCCGATCCTTTGGATATTGCCATGTTAGCAATGTTGTTAGCTTATATCTTGTCACTTATAGCAGCTGTACACAGGCATGACGCTATTGTTGAACTACTTAAAATCTGCACTTTTGTCATGGTTTATTGGATGGCATTTCGAGCCGGAAAGAATGAACGAGATTTTAAGCGATTGCTACTAATGGCTTACCTGGCTGCCGTGGTTATGGCTATTATTGGTCTGGGTGCTGCTTTGGGGTGGGTGCATTTCGAAGGGGCTTATGAACAGGGGCATATTCGCTCCACCCTGCAGTACCACAATGCTCTGGGTATTTATCTGGCGGCCATGAATATAGTAGGTTTAGCTCTCTGTTTGCGAACTGAACGCTCTCTATCCCGGCTGGCATATACAGGCGGCAATTACCTGCTATTGGTGGTCATTTTAGGTAGCCTCTCACGGGGTACCTGGCTTCTTTATCCATTGGCAATGGGCACTTTCGTTTTTCTTATCTCTGTCTCTTACCGACGAAAAGCAGTATACCAGTTACTGATATTTATCAGTACAGGCCTTTTGGCTGGGCGTCTCTTTTTTAATAACCTTAATAGTTCTAATGAACTTATCGCAGTAACTTTCTTGATCCTAGGCTTAATGCTGTCTATAGCTGCATCTATGATTAAGGTTTCACAGCTGGCTTTTATGGATCGACTAGCAGAGAAAGGGATAAACCTCAAATATTTACTCGCTGCTGTTTCTATAGGCATGGTATTGCTGGCCATCTTTTTTATATCAAATCCTTCCTCCTTATCCGGTGTCATGCGATATATAGTACCCGATGCAGCTATAGCCAGAGCTCAGAAGACATCCGTTCAAGATGGTAGTTTTCAGGATCGTCTTACAACAGATAAGGACGCGCTTAGAATTATTAAGGACTATCCATTAACCGGTACCGGCGGTGGCGGGTGGAAAGCCTTGTATCATAGTTACGCTTCACGCCTTTACTGGATTAACGAGGTTCATAATTTTTATCTTCAGACCACGGTAGAAGCAGGAGTTCTAGGTTTAATCGCTCTTTTGGCTGTGGCATTTTTCTTTCTGCGCTTACTTCTCAGGGCTCGAGCTTCAAGTCTGGATAATCCTGATGATGTACTGTTGTGGGCTGCAGCAGTTGCAGTTATTATAATTGCGGTACATAGCAGTTTTGATTTTGAGCTTTCCATGGCAGCGGTGGGATTTCTCTTTTTTGGACTGATTGGTCTCATAAGGGGAAGGACGATAAAATTTAAGTTGGATAAAAGGAAGTCACTTGAAGGCGAGATTAGAAGTAGAGATCTACAGCGCTTAGTCAAACATAACTCTCTGTTGATTACGGGCATACTCGGAGGACTTTTAGCCCTAACCACAGGTATAACTGCATCCAGTTTTTATATTGCTTCCCTGCAAGGTGACAAGGGGGCTCAAGCATTGGAAACCGGGCGATTGGATCAGGCTAAAATCCTATACCGCCAAGCCAGCAGTCTTGATCCTTATAATGGAAAATATCAAGTTAACCTAGCCCAAATAGCCGCTCTCAAGGCAACCAAATATAAGGATAACCAATCTGCCGCAGAAGCGATTGATTATGCCCATAGAGCTTCAGAACTTGAACCTTATAACTCTTCATTACATAATGCCCTTATTTCTATCTATGGTACGCTGGGAAGAACTGACCTGCAGTTATCAGAAACTGAAGCAGTGATTCGAAGTAATCCTTTCCTGCCTGAATCCTATGAGCTACTAGCCAAAACTGCGATTAAGGCTGCTTGGAGCTGTCTGGATAGGGGCCAACGTGAAGAAGCTTTTTCTTATTTTAGGTTGTTACTTAGTACCAGGGAGAAGGTACCGGGCGATTTGACTAATTCTACGCCGGGATTAAATTTGGCAGCAGGTCAATCCGCCCTTTTGCTGGGCGAAACAGAACTGGCTAGGAACTATCTTAACCAGGCTGTCCTGGGGGATGAAAGTATTAATAAAACCGCTCGGCTCTGGTTGGCAGGGGTTGATTACGTGCAGAACCAAAGAAAGACAACCAGGGCAGGGACAACCAAGCCTGAAGTAGATTTGAATGCCTTGCTGGCCTTTCTAAAACAGTCCAAAAATTAACAGGGAGATTTTGCGATGGCTATTAATATTTCCGAATTGGCTGACAAAATTATAATGAGTAATGGCACAGAGAACCTATCCAGTCAGGCTGCTCAGCCCTGTTTTACTGACAGTAGCCTTGGCATAGCTGGAAAGCGTCTCTTTGATTTTTTACTGGGAAGCATTCTTATAGTTCTTTTTAGTCCACTGTTCATAGTACTAATGTTAGTGGTTAAATTAGATTCGCCAGGACCTGCCATTTTCTCTCATAAAAGGTTGGGGCGCCACGGTCAGGAGTTTAATTGTTATAAGTTTCGTACTATGTACGAAAACAACACTGCGATCCTGAAACAACACTTTGCGGATAGTCCGGCCAACAAGGAAACCTGGGTGAAATTTGCCAAACTTAGGGGAAATGACCCTCGGGTAACACGTTCAGGAAAGTGGTTACGCCTTTGGAGCCTGGATGAATTACCGCAATTAATGAATGTATTAAAGGGAGAGATGAGCCTGGTAGGGCCACGCCCCTATCTGCCTAATGAAAAAAGTAAGATGGGAGCAGGGAGTGGTCTTATACTTTCAGTCCTTCCGGGTGTGACCGGTTTATGGCAGGTCAGTGGTCGTAATGATATAAACTTTGATGGACGTATACAACTGGAATCATGGTATGTGGTGAATCGTTCACTAAAAATAGATATCTTGATATTTTGCAGAACTATCCCAGTAGTTTTGAATAGAAAAGGAGCCTATTAGGATATGTAATGCAGGCCAATTGGTCGGCAAAACTAACAGCTTGCGCCAAGTTATTGCGGATAGAGCGTTAAGGGATGAATTAAAAACCAAGGGATTGCAACAAGCCGAGCTTTTTTCCTGGGAGAAGACTGCTCGACAGACTCTGTATGTATATGCGGAAATTACTTAAATGTAGCTGTGGGCTGGAGGGTCATAAGATTTATAAAAGACATTTTTAGTCAAGGTATGAATGCAGAACTTATTCAGCAATATCAAAGGCTTCTTAAATTAATATTTGCATTCAGGAATGAAATAATATCTTAAATATTCACTAAACAATCTAACATGAACAGGCGGATTAATATTATCCGCCTGTCACATTTTTGGAGAGATTCTATGAAAAAAGTTTGACTAAGTCCTAGAACCAATACTACCTAATAGACCTATTCTAAGCAGTTACTTAAGTAGGCATAATTTGTAAGAGAAATGACCGCTATTCGCTTTTGTTATATTAATGATATAATTATTGTAAATAATACCTATTATGACAATATGCGACCAAACTCCGTAAAGAAGTTGATATTCTACGATTCTTAATGATAAGTGGAGTTTAATGGTTGTAGAGACTAAGAAAGGCGGGATAAAATGAATCTCTTGCGAACAAGCAGAGTATCCTGGTATGGACTTATTCTTACCATAATTTTATGTGGTGCTCTTTTGACTTTAGTCAACCCTGCACAGACAGCGGAGACGGCAGCCCCGAAAGCTGTGAAATCCAATTTTTCCGATGTAGCCTCCACCGATGTCAATGCCATATATATAAACTACCTGGTTGGACGCGGAATTATCACAGGCTATCCCGATGGAGGATATCATCCGGAAGAAGGATTAACCCGAGCTCAAGCAGCCACCGTAATCGTCAAAGCCGCCGGGCTATCCGTAGACCCAACTTTAACAAATCCCTTCAGTGATGTGAGTGATAATCACTGGGCCAAAGCTTACATAACAAAGGCCGCCCAAGCCAAATACATCAGCGGTATGCCCGATGGCAGTTACCACCCTGATGAACAACTTACCCGCGCTCAGGCTATAAGCCTCATTCTGCGTCTTTCTCAACAAACCCTTACGGGAACTAAGCTGCCAGCTCTGACTGATATTGATTCTAACCACTGGGCTGCCCCCTCTGTAGCCGTAGGATTAGCTTCCGGTATGGTAGGACTAAGTGCAGACAGTAAACAATATCTACCCGATTCCCCTTTCAACAGAATTAGCTTAGCCCATGCTTTAGGTGTACTACTTACCCAGGATCCTGGACTATATGCAACCCCACTGGAAGGTATACTGATAACTCGAAAAGGGAGCGTAACTATACAGTCTGCCGGGAGCCTGAGTGTTATGGAAGTAAAGACTGAAACCATAGTAAAAACAGGCGACATAATCAAAACCGGAGTTAATAGCAGCGCAGAACTAAACTATCCTGATGGCAGCAGTATGCTCTTGGAGGAAAACACCCAGATAACAGTAGCTGAATCTAAAGGTAGAAAATACATCAAGACCGATGGCAGTGAAGGAACCGCTGTAGAATGGTTAGATATTAAGCTTAAACAAGGAACCATGTTAGGCGGCTTAGCCACCAAACAAAGCAGCGGGTCGGAAAAGAATAAGACCACCGGACAGGTATACCAAATAGGCAGTCAATTGATAGCCAGCCTGGACGGTTGGAAGCTCTTAGCAGCAGAAGGCCAAGAGCTTCCCTGGTATGTAGCATCCCAACAAAAGAAAGTTAAGATCAAAGTAGACATGCCCTGGGGGGTTGCGTCCATAAGAGGAACATTTGTCGGGATAACCGTAAGTCCCAGCGGCCAATCAACGGTAGGTTGCTTAACAGGAGATGCTGAAGTAACCAATGGAGGAGTAACCGTTCCGCTGAATGGGAACCAACAAACAGGTATAAGCGGTGCTAATACTCCGCCTCCATCCACCACGGTATTAGGCCGGGAATTGGCGGCCCTGTTCCAACAGGCCAATAGCTGGCTTCAAACTACAGCCCAACAGATGGATTTAAACCAGGAGGTCTTGCTGACGCAGGCTCCGGGGGCAGTGCAGTCAACCCTGGATGTTATAAATCAAGCCTTGCTGAACACCGGAACTATAACGCCTCCGGTTTCACCAGTTACCTCAAGTGGAAGTGGTGGTGCAGGTAGTGGAGATAGTGATGCTACCACATCAACGGATCTCGATCTTGCCAGCGTGAGTATTAATGTGGCTAGTGAACTAATTACCAACACCACAACCGCAATGGAATACAGCCTGGATTCTACTAATGGAACAGATGGGAATTGGGATATTTGCACTGATACAAATACTTCTGTCAGCTTTGCGCCCGGGGATGTATTATGGGTGAGAGAAGCGGGTAATAATTCTAACAATCAATATTTGGACCAAATTAATCAACCGGCTGTACCGAACAGCGAAGTAACTTTTGATGTTGCGGCTGGAGAAATATATGGTTTAGGAGACACCTATGAATACAGTCTAAGCGGAGGGGATTACACAAGTGCTCCGGTAGTTAGCTTTGTAGCCGGACCGGTGGAAGTGCGGGCTAAAGCAACAGCCACTACCTTACCCAGCGAACCTGAACAGATAGGATCTATATCTCCAGCCGCCAATCCACCGAACATAAGTCTGAGCGAGTCCACTTTTGCTGGAGCTGATATTGCCACTGATGGTACACTGGAATACCAGCGTATTACGGGGGGGACCTGGACACCTATTATTAGTACTACTGTTGACACCACCGGGGCTGAATTTATAATCGTCCGTGTGAAGGCTACCTCTGCCGCATTGCCTTCGCTAGCCACAGACAATCTGTGTGGAGATGAAGAGGCAGTGGTGAACTGGTCAGGGGTAAGTATAAATGTGGCCGATGGCAAGCTAACCGGAACCACCGAACAGATGCAATACCATTTGCCCGGCGGGGGAGAGTGGGCAACAGCCGGTTCCCCCAATACCTTGGGACTTACTTTCTCCCCAGGAATAGTAATGCTGCGTGAGATAGACAATCCCCAAAATATGCACGAATTAATACATCTGTATCATCGTAATGCCCCACATTTCAGTGAGGCCAAATTCTCCAGCGAAGATCCCTCAGAAGCAACCCTGACTGTGCTGCCAGACTCTGATAATCCGGAATACGATGGTGATAGTCTGGAATATTGCGTGGATATGCCAGGACATCATTTCTTGAGTAGTAGCTGGGCTAATCTTACGGTTTCAGGTACGACGGCAACAATAAATCTACCTGGGGAGTCATTCACCCATCATACTGAGGTAAGGGTTCGTTATAAGGCTACTGAGGATTATTTGGCGAGCCATTGGCGAGAGCACCATATGGAGAGAGAGGACTAATAATCAAGATAGATATTTTACCAGAGGGTTACCCCTTGCTCCAAGGCAATTTGACAAAACCATATTCCAGCGTTATTTCAATAAGTCAGTTCAATTAGATATGGTGAGGTGACCTTACTGCGAAGCAGAAGGTCCATCCTCATACATTAGCATCAAGGGCTTTTTTCATTTATTGATCTTAAATCCTGTTATTAGCCTGGCTTGTTTAATTAGCGTACAGGACCAGTTGCTCTTGAGAGATGCCGGGGAAAAGTGAGCTGGCTACTCCCAGGGCGATGATACGGGATGAGTTTTCAATGATGTCGTCGATTTCCTTGGGTGTAACTGTAAGACTACCGCCAAAAAAGGAGAGAGTCTCTTTAATTGAATTAGTAGCCGTGACATCGTTAAAGGTGGAACCAGTGCTGGAACAGAATTTTTGGATGGCCTGGTTGGCGATTACCGCTGCATTTACGATGGTCGGGCAGCCAATAGCTATGACCGGTACCCCTAATTCCTGCTGAGTTAAAGCATGACGCGCATTGCCAATTCCACCGCCGGGCTGAATGCCAGTATTGCCCATTTGAATGGTTGTACCAATACGATCTACGTTCTGGGCTGCCAGAGCGTCCACTACCACAAGAATCGCAGGTTTAATCTTTTCCACTAGTCCTTTGATAACTTCGAAGGTTTCTAGGCCTGTAATTCCAAGGACTCCCGGAGCAATGCCGCAGGTGGGCCGCATGCCCTCTACCAGGGCTTCGGGTGCATATTGATGATAATGGCGGGTGATGGGGCTGTATTCAATGAACTTTGGTCCCAGTGAGTCAGCAGTAGCTCGCCAGTTCCCTAAACCAACCAGAAGTACCAGATCTTTGGGCTGAAGGGCGTTATTAAGTAAGGCGGGCATACTTTTACTCATAGCTTGAATGATTTCTTCTTTCACATAAGGGTCGTTTATTTTTAAGGGCGGGGATTCGATGGTTACATAGGTGCCGATAGGACGTCCCATACTTTGGGCACCTTGGTCATCCTTGATTGTAATAGTGGTTATTTTAATTTGTTCCATCTTTTCGACTTTCTCTTCGACGCCCTGAATTTCACGGTTGGCAGTCCCTCTGACTAGATCTCTGGCCTCAACCGCCAAGTCAACGTTGAGACTGAATTGATTTAACAAATGATTCATTTTCACTACCTCCTTTAAGATAATTATTGCTAAATTGTCCGAATTTTATCCACCAAATTAAAATGGCGACCGAAGTCGCCATTTTGGGGAGAGGAGAATTTTGTAAAGTTGTTGGGGAGGGTTTGTTTACTAGGTTTTCAACCCAGTACTAGTATCATTACCGATATTTATAATAATATACATGGAAATGACATTTTTTATAAATATTTTTTCTGTTACAATCAAAAAAGTATAAACAAAAAGAGGTAATTCATTCCTTTAATCGAAATTTATTAAGGAGAGAAAAATATTGCGAATTATTTCGGGTTTGGCCAAGGGCAAGAGGCTGAAAGCTCCGGCGGGGCTTAATACTCGCCCGATAACCGATATGATCAAGGAAGCCCTTTTTAATGTCTTGGGAAATAGGGTTATGGAATCGAAGTTTTTGGATTTGTTTGCTGGTAGTGGCAGTGTTGGTATTGAAGCTCTCAGTCGGGGCGCTAAAAAAGTTGTTTTTGTGGATAGCTCTGGCGAAGCCATCAAAGTTATAAAAGAAAATCTCGCTAATTGCGGCTTGGAAAGTGATTATGAGGTATACCGCAGTGATGTTTTCAAAGCGTTGGGGCTTTTACACCGGCAGGTAAGTCGGTTTGAACTGATATATATAGATCCACCTTTTACCAATGAGAGAATTTTTAATGAGGTAATGGGTGCCTTGGGAAATGTGGACATTCTGGAATCGGATGGAATTGTGGTGATACGGACGCCCCGTAAAAAGGATATTCTGCCCACATTCAATCAGTTACAAAGGGATCGTGTAAGTAACTATGGAGAGTCAAATTTGAATTATTATAGTATACATGAGGAGGATACGAAGCATGATGGAGATTTTTCGCATATTAGATGAGATGGAGCTTTTGCTTAAAGGAACCCGAAAAGTTCCATTAACAGGTGGAAAATCCCTGGTGGAAACCAATCGTTTTCTGGATCGGGTAGACCGGATGCGGGCTATATTGCCAGAAGAACTGCAAACGGCAAAACTGCTTTTGGCAGAAAGAGAAAGGATTGTACATGAAGCCTGCACCGAGGCGGAAAACTATATGGAGCAATCCAAACATGAAGCAGCTCGCATGGTGGACGATAACGCAATTACGAGGAATGCTATGAGCGTGGCTGAAGATATTGTGGCTAAAGGCGAGGAGGTTGGACAGCAAATACGCCGGGATGCCGAGGAATATGCCGATGGGCTTCTCAGCCATATTGAGTTTGTGTTGCGCAAAGGTCTGGATACGGTAATTCAGGGTAGGGATCAAATCAGGCAAGATTTGACCAACGACGAATATTAATATTTCTTGCACCATGCTAGCCCTAGCATAATCAGTATAATAATCAGGCCAACCAGCATGCTGTACAAGGAGAAGGTCCAGGCATTGAAGGAGTATAGGACCTTGTAAATGGGTGGAGGCGTGAACCCCATGGTGATTATACTATCAGCGAAGAAAAATCTGTAAACAACGCAAGTTATAGCTAGAGAAAGCATGACTTGAAGTGTACGAGCCAAGAGATAAAAAGATAAGCGTACCGGAGTTCCCGCTACGATGCTCATGATTTGGGCAATGATTGATAGGCCGCTGAAGGCCAGAATAGAACTAACGACCAGTAATGTAGGAAGTGCTTCCGGGTCACTTGCGGCTATGGCGGTTTTTGCTCCCATGGTGATTTCGAAGAGACCCATGCTCAAGCCGTAAGCTAGGGGATACGACATGTGCATAAAAGTGAATAGTTTTACCAGCCCATCTGCCATCATGTCAATAAATCCCCAAAAAGAAAGCATTCGGGTTAATACTGAAAAGATTATGATAAAGCCACCTACCGCAAAGATATTATTGAGAGCACTTTTTATGGCATCTCCCAGGATTTTGCCCATGCTGGCTATTTTTTCATGGCTTTCGTTTGTATCTGCGAAAACCGGATCTTCTTTCCGGAGCTGGCCCTGGGCAGAACTACCGGATAGTTTTGGCTTTTGTGCTTTAAACCTCCATAGTAAGCCTAATAGCAGGTTGGATAGGTAATGGGAGATAGCCAGGAGGTAACCGGCAGCAGGGTTGGCAAACATTCCTACGCCGATGGCTCCCACGATAAAAAGAGGGCTGGAATTATTTGTGAATGAGACTAGTCTCTCAGCTTCATCTGCAGTTAGCATTTTTTTATCATATAGTTTTCGGGTAAGTATAGCACCTACCGGAAAGCCTGAGGTAAAGCCCATAACTAAAACTAGAGAACTACAGCCTGGTAGTCGAAAAACCGGGCGCATAATTGGTTCCAGCCAAATTCCTAATAAGTTTACAAAATGCAGGGCAACCAGCAGTTCGGCTACGATAAAAAAGGGAAACAGGGCGGGGAATACGGTTGAATACCATAATTGAAATCCGAGGGAAGCAGCGATTACAGTTTCTCGGGGATTTATTAACATAAAAGCGGTTAGTATTAGAATAAGCGCAGTAAAAAAATAACTTGAATATTTGCTCAAAATAAGACACTCCGTTCTTTTGTTTAAACTATATATATGCAAAGGTATGGAACTCTTAGAATGAGGGGGAAAGATTTGATATGGCCCAGAAACCGAAAGTGGCATTGGTGTTGGGAGCTGGAAGCGCCAGAGGCCTTGCCCATATTGGGATATTGCAGGTTTTTTTGGAAAATCAGATTCCCTTTGATTTGATTGTAGGCAGCAGCATGGGAGCGATGGTAGGAACGATTTATGCCTGTGGTGCCAATATTTATATGCTCGATAAGATGGTGGAGTACATGAATACCAGAATGCTTTTTGACATTGGTGTTCCCCGTATGGGCTTTATTTCTGGAAAAAGGGTAAGCGATTTTTTGGATTTAGTGACCAAAAAGAAAAGCTTTGGGGAATTAGATTTTCCAGTGGCAGTAGTGGCCACTGACCTTATTACCGGGAAAAGTGTGGTTATAGACGAGGGTCTAGTTGCGGAAGCGGTAAGAGCCAGCATTTCCTTGCCAGGTATATTTGCGCCGGTAATTAAGGGCGAAATGGTGCTGGTAGATGGCGCGGTTAGTGACCGGTTACCGATCAAGGTAGCTCAGGACATGGGAGCCGATCTGGTAATTGCTATAGATGTTACCTTTGGGTCGGGTAAGAAGACAGCGATAAAAAATACCATGGATGTCATTTTAACCTCACTGGATATTATGTCGAAAATTCACTTTGATAGTATTTTTGCTCACGCTGATGTCCTTATCCAACCAGCTGTTGGTCACATCAATCCGCGTGAGTTTGATAAATCTCGTGAAGTTGTGGATTTGGGCAGAAAGGCTGCCCAGGAAAAAGTTGAGGAAATAAAGCTCAAGATAGAAGCGTTTGGGCGTTAGCATCATCGCCGACTATCACGGGGGAGGTGGTAAAATCCTGGGAACCATGTCTGGTGGAAGAATTGGGATACAATAGGCAGTAGATATCCGTGGCACGTACATCTAATCCGAGCATAGCCTGTAGAGTTGGATCACTAGTATCCTGGCAGGCTTTTTTTACCTCGCTGCCACGATTAAGAACCCTCAATTTTGATTTATTTTTTATGGTTTGCAGGATTTTCTGCCCTTTTGTAGAAAAACCTAAGATGTGCATATATAATGGGCCATGCTGGTCGAAGCTTAGCATTTGTTCTCCTTCTACATCCAGCAATGAGTACAGGAGGATCCTGTTAATCCGAGTTAAGCTATACCGTTTGGACTTTATAGATTGCCGAAGTTCTTCCAGCGTACCACTGGAAATGGCTGCTTGCTTAATACGATTTTCCAGACCTTCAGTAACTTCGTATATTTGGCGTAGCTTTTTCAGGGGAATAGTTCGCAGTTTGCCCAGTATGGATTGTTCTAATGCATCAATGGTAACCGGAGCACGTCCTGCACAGATTTCTTGATTAAGTAATGCCAGGCTGTCGAGGGGCATAGAGTCTTCAATCCGGATATCTTCAGAGGGAGATAACAGGACACGGCGAATAGCACTGGCGCTAGCATAAGGTGAAAGTTCCAGGCTGTTATAACCGGAACCTTTTCTGGCGATGGTCAAAGGCTTCAGCGGTATGGATTGCTGTTCCAGTACGCGTAAGTACTCCAGAGCTAGTATATTATTCGGTTGCATAATTATTTGCTCAAGGCCGGGAACCTGCTTTCCAATGATAGCCCGTATGGCGAGGGCTCTAGCTGAAGGAAAACTGAGTCCTTGGTCCAGGTGATATTTAAGGTGGGTTTTATATTCCTGGTTTTCATGGGCAATAATAGTGGAGATGGATTGCAGTTCTCCTAGCATGCCGCTTTCGCTCCCGAACGCTAGGTGGCTTACCGCCGTAGTTCTGTATAACAATTCAATACTACCCCGGGCAAAAAAGTAAGCACTGCGCACTGCGAAGCAAAAAGGGAGCTCAATGACCAGATCGGCTCCCGCTTGTAAGGCCATACGGGCGCGCACCCATTTATTGCACAAGGCAACATCTCCCCTCTGCAGAAAATTACCGCTCATCACACATACAATCGCTGAGAAGTCTTGAGTCTGCCGGGCGGTTTGGATGAGGTGTAGATGTCCATTATGAAATGGGTTGAATTCAGCTATAATTCCAAGAACAGACGTAAGTATTTCCCCTTTGCTTTTAGTATCCACCATAATATCATAATATTTATCGCTATTACATTAATTTGTGATAAAATTTAACTGGTGAATCGCTTCACAAAGTGATTAACAGGTTACAAAATAAGGAGGTTGAAGAATGAGTTTATTAGAACAAATTAAAGCCAAGGCTGCTCAAAAAGGTAAAACTATTGTTCTCCCGGAAGGTACAGAAAAAAGAACTCTGCTGGCCATAAAAGACATTATTGCCAACAAGTTAGCCCATCCCATCCTGCTGGGGAATGAGAGTGCCATAAGGGCTGCCGCTAGAGATGCCGGTGCGGACATTTCGGGTGCCGAGATTATTGATCCGGCCAATTCAGTGTTATTAGATGACTTTGTACAAGCATTTTATGAAATGCGTAAGAGCAAAGGTGTAGATTTGGACAAAGCCAAAGCAACCATGCTTGATCCCCTCTTTTTCGCTTCTATGATGATAAAAATGGATAAAGCTGATGGTGAAGTTGCCGGTGCTGAAAATACTACTGGTAATGTATTAAGGCCTGCACTACAGATCATTAAAACTGCTCCTGGAATTTCTGCTGTTTCCGGGGCGTTTATCATGATTGTTCCAAATTGTGAATTTGGTGATAACGGGCTATTCGTATTTGCCGACTGCGCAGTAACCATTAGTCCAACTGCTCAGCAATTAGCTGAATTTGCTAAAGCATCTGCAGAGACTGCAATGAGCCTTTGTGGCATGAAGGATCCTAAGGTTGGTATGCTATCGTTCTCTACTAAAGGCAGTGCCAGCGATCCGATAGTTGATAAGGTAATTGAAGCAACCAATATTGCTAAAGAGAGATTCCCAGAACTGAAAGTGGACGGAGAATTCCAATTGGATGCAGCCCTGGTACCAAGCGTGGGTTCTTCCAAGGCTCCGGGCAGCCTAGTTGCTGGCCAGTGTAATGTTCTAATATTCCCAGATTGCAACGCCGGAAACATTGGCTACAAATTAGTTCAGAGATTAGCCAAAGCAGAAGCAATTGGTCCTATTCTTCAGGGCATTGCCAAACCAGTTAATGACCTGTCCAGAGGCTGTAGCGTGGAAGACATAGTGAACGTGGTGGCTATGACCGCAGTTAGAGCCTAGGTTTTTAATCCAGGCTTTCTGATTCAATTTTTTATAATTATGAAGGAGGAATTATGTAATGAAGGTTTTGGTTGTAAACGCCGGTAGTTCATCTATTAAATATCAGGTAATGGATATGACGGATGAATCAGTACTGGCAAAAGGTCTGGTTGATCGTGTGGGTATTCCTGGGACAACCCTCAAACACGAACCGACCGGCAAGGACGATGTTTTAATCAAGCAGGATTTGCCTGACCATACGGCTGGTATGAAGCTAGTCTTAGAAGTTCTCATCAACCCTGAATACGGTTGTTTGAAGAGTATGGACGAAATTGGTGCTGTTGGACATCGCGTCGTTCATGGCGGTGAAGACTTTGCTGAATCAGTAGTAATAGATGATAAGGTCAAGAAGGTCATTAGGGATTGTTTCGATGTCGCACCTCTTCATAACCCGCCCAACCTTATGGGTATCGAGGCATGCGAAGAACTGATGCCTAATGTTAAACATGTTGCGGTTTTTGATACTGCTTTCCATCAGACCATGACTCCTGCTAACTTCATGTATGCACTACCTTATGATGTATATGAGAAGTACAAGGTTAGAAGATATGGCTTCCATGGGACATCTCATTTCTATGTAGCTCACCGTGCGGCTGAAATGCTGGGCAAAGCTTATGAAGATTGCAAGATTGTTACTCTACATCTGGGCAATGGCGCTAGTATGGCAGCAATCAGCAACGGCAAAGTGGTTGATACCTCCATGGGCTTTACCCCTCTGGAAGGTTTGGTAATGGGAACCCGTTCTGGTGATATCGATCCGGCCATCGTGTTCTTCCTTATGGATAAACTGAACCTGGATGCCAACGAAGCCAACAACTACTTCAATAAGAAGTCTGGTTTGTTAGGATTATCCGGAGTCTCCAACGACCTTAGGGATGTAATAGAAGCTGCCGAGGCAGGTAATGAAAGAGCGCAAATGGCACTAGACGTATATCACAACAAGATTAAGGGCTACATCGGCAATTATATTGCTAAGCTTAATGGCTGTGACTGTATCGTCTTTACTGCTGGTGTTGGAGAAAATGGAATAGGGACTAGGGAAGAGATCTGTAAAGACCTGGAAGCCCTGGGTATTAAAATGGATACTGCTAAGAACAAGGTTAGAGGCAAAGAAGTTGATGTATCTACCCCCGATTCCAAGGTGAAAATATTCCTGATTCCTACGAATGAGGAATTGGTTATTGCTAGAGATACCTATACATTAGCCAAATAAATTGTATTACAGATAAAGCGGGAGTCTTCTCCCGCTTTACTTTTTTTGTTGATATTAATGGAAATGATCACCAAAGGTAATAGATAGTATGGTGATTTTAAGGAGTAGTTTTACAATGATTAAGCCGGGTCTTTGTCAGGAACGCAGGGTGGGAATGTACCGTGATGGCAAGATGCAAATGGTTAGCGATGTGCTGGTAGTTGAGAAACCGCTAAGTATATTTTTCAATGATACTGAGATTGCTACGCTGGTTTGTTCACCTGAGGCTCTTAAAGAATTGGGTGTAGGATTTTTAATTAGTGAAGGATTACTGCATAGCTTTGCGGATATCAAGGAACTTAGCTGTAACGAAGAAGAAGGGTTGTTATGGGTGCGTTCAAATTACCCAGAAGGCTGTAGAGAGATTAGAAATAGTCGCCATGTCAATACCTGCAATGGTAAAGGGCAAGCTGGGCTGCCGAATTGCAACGAAATTGAACCAGTGCCATTGGTGCGTACTACTAGTCCATGTACTGCTGCTCAGTTATTGCACTTAATAAGCCTTTTGGAAGAGAAATCTGTTACCTTTCGAAGAACAGGCGGTGTGCATAGTGCAGCTTTGGCTGATAGCAATGGTTTGTTAGCCAGGTATGAAGATGTTGGTCGCCATAATGCAGTTGATAAATCGTTGGGTTTTGCATTATTAAATCAGGTAGACCCGGATGATAAGATATTGGTTTTAAGCGGGCGTATCGCTTCTGAAATCCTTCTAAAAGCCGCTCGTAGCAGGATACCATTGGTTTTATCACGCTCAGCACCGACCTATTTAGCAGTAGAACTAGCTAATAAACTAGGTATTACGGTGGTAGGATTTGCTCGTGGGGAACAGCTGAACGTGTATAGCTATATGGAGAGAGTATTGCCGACACCTATTAATATTTAGAGAGAGGGTTAAAGCTGTGATGCCGGTTATTTCGCTGGTAGGTTATTCGAATTCAGGCAAAACTACCGTAATGGAAAGTTTGATTAGAATTCTTAAAAGGAAGGGATATAAGGTTGCGGCAGTAAAACATGCTGCCCATGGGTACACCATGGATCCACCTGGAACGGATTCCTGGCATTACGCTGAAGCTGGGGCTGACAAGGTGGTTATTGTGGGGCCAGGATCTTATACTATGCATGAGTTTCATCAGGAAAAGAAGTTGCTTCAGGATATTCTAGATAGAATTAAGGATGTAGATATTGTCTTAATCGAGGGGTTCAAAGGTGAACCTGGACCTAAGATTGAGATTTATCGACAGGATTACTCATCTAACCGAATTGACCTAGGTGGGGATCTGGCAGCGGTGGTCAGTGATGTTGCATTACCTGGAGATATACCCCGTTTTTCTTTTGAGCAGTTAGAGGATCTAGCCGATTTTATAATTGCGAGGTTGGCAATTGCTTTAGCTAGTAGATCAATATAAATTCCATGAATGCAGAGATGCCTTTGTTGACAATAATAACAGGTACGGACTATAATTAATCTGGTATTTTCATGAGGTGTGTAAATATGAGAATTAACCTTAGTAGGCTGATACTTCGTCCTCGGGAAAGAGAAGCGTTTTTCCTGGAAACCATGGGGAACGATTGTTTTCTGGAAGAGATAGGGGGAAAGTTCTTGACCTCTATCAAGGTGGAAATAGTAGTAGAAAATACCGGCAATAGATTTGTTGGTCGAGGAAATGTCAGAACCTTGCTCCAGTTGCCCTGTTCTCGTTGTCTTAAAGATTTTACATATCCAGTAGACACTGAATTTGAGTTAACAATGGCGGAAGCTGTTAACAGCGACCAAGTTAGCGTTGATGATGGTATAATCTTCTTTGAAGCCGACGAGGCGGACATAATGTCAATTGTGGAGGAAGCTATTTTTATGGCTATTCCGATATGTTCCTTGTGTCGAGAGGACTGCCGTGGCTTATGCCTGGTATGTGGCCAAGACAAGAATTCTACAAGCTGTTCCTGCCAGCAAGAAACCATAGACCCCAGGTGGGAGAAATTAAAAAATTTACAGTAGGGAAGGAGGTTTTATGCATGGGTGTTCCCAAAAGAAGACAATCGCATGCTCGTAAAAATAAGCGCCGTTCTGAATGGAGGAAAATCGATTCGCCGGGGCTGGTTGCGTGCCCTCAGTGTAAGGAACTGATGATGCCGCATCGGGCTTGTTTAGCTTGCGGTTTTTATAAGGGCAAGAGTGTAATTAGCCTTTAAATAGTAAGGGAGACGAAAAAGTAAGCAATAGCCGTTTCTGGCTAGAGACTTACTTTTTGTTTTTTGTGGGTTAGTCCCAAATAAAGGAGGAACGTTTATGAGAATCGCGCTTGATGTAATGGGCGGCGACTACGCGCCCAAGGAAATTGTGGCCGGAGCCTTAAGGTGGTCTCAATCCTCTGAAACGACGCTATTGCTGGTGGGCAGGGAGGATAGCATCGCGAGAGAGCTTCAGGATTGTTCCTATGACCATAATAAAATTAGTATTGTTCATGCTTCTCAGGTGATGGAAATGGATGAGTCAGCAGCGGCTCTGCGTAACAAAAAGGATTCTTCCATCGTAGTGGCTACCCGTCTAGTTAAGGAGGGAAAGGCTGATGCAGTTGTTTCCTGCGGAAGCACAGGAGCACAGATGGCGGCGGCGATTATTATACTTGGGAGGTTGGCCAAAATTGATCGTTCTCCCATTGCAGCACTTACTCCGGGCATTGGAGGCACGAATACCTTGCTGCTTGATGTAGGCGCCAACGTAGATTGTAAGCCGCAACAGCTCCTGCAATTTGCCCTCTTGGGCAAAGTCTATGCTTCAATTCTAACTGGGGTGGAAAACCCGCGAGTTGGCCTACTCAATATTGGGGAAGAAGAAAATAAGGGAAATAGCCTTAGCTTGGATACCCATATACTATTGAAAGAACATCCTGGTTTGAATTTTGTGGGCAACATTGAAGGAAGAGATCTGTTCTTTGGCAAAAGTGAAGTAGTGGTCTGTGATGGGTTTACCGGCAATATCCTGCTCAAAAGCCTGGAAGGCATTGCAATGTTACTTGGCAAAGCATGTTTTGAAGAATTGGGCCAATTGCCCAAGATATACCAGCAGTTTGATTACAGCCGGGTTGGAGGGACACCACTACTCGGAGTCGATGGAGTAAGCATCGTATGTCATGGCAGTTCTAAGAGTGAGGCTGTTTTTAACGGGATTAGAATCGCCGAGCAATGCGTAGCTCAGAGATTGGTGCAAAGACAGATACTTGCATTAGGGGCTGTGGGTGACTAGTTTATTTCTTGAAAGTACCATAAGCCAAACTTTATAATATAACCATAGAAAATAATCCAGGAGGTGGTATTGTGCAGAAAATGTTTGTCCTAGCCAGGAAGATATTAGCCGAGCAACTGAATATTAATGCGGAGCAGATAACTGCGGAAACGACCTTTTCTGACCTGGAAGCTGATTCCATTGATGTGGTAGAAATGATTATGGCTCTCGAGGATATCTATGATGTAGAGTTCCCTGAGGATGACTTGGAGTATTACCCTACACTGGAATCCTTGGTTAATGTTCTTTATGAATACATGCAACAGGTGAAAAAGTGAGCAGCCGTCATTCTGCCCATGCTTTTTTGGTAGACAATCAGCTTCAATTTAACGACGAGGAACTTATGAGCATGGCTTTGATTCATCCATCCTATGCTCAGGAACGGAGTGCCCTTAGCAATAATCAGCGCTTGGAGTTCTTGGGGGATGCGGTCTTGGATTTCGTGGTAGCTGAGTATCTCTATCGGAGCTTTGCCGACAAGGCCGAGGGTGATTTAACTCAAATTAGAGCTCGGGTGGTATGTGAAAAGGCTCTGGTTGAGATGGGTAACCGCATTGATATTGGCAAATACCTTTTACTGGGCCGGGGTGAGGATATGTCGGGGGGACGAAAGCGAAAATCAATTCTGGCGGATACTGTGGAAGCGGTAATTGGGGCTATATACCTGGATCAGGGGCTGCAGTGTACCCAAGATTTCATTCTCAAACACCTACAGCCAGTCATTATGCAGACTGCCATGGGTGATTACCAGGATTATAAGTCTCGTTTGCAGGAAATTGTCCAGGCGCGTAGCAAAGATAATGTCAGTTATGAAATCCTTAATGAAAATGGTCCTGCTCATGCGAAAAGTTTTGAGGCGGGGGTATTCTTCAAGAGCGAATTGTTAGCCAGCGGTCACGGAAAAAGCAAAAAGGAAGCAGAGCAAAATGCTGCTGAAAAAGCCCTCGCTAATGGGGTAATAATGGAAAGATTATCTTGAGTGGGTTTAGTGGGGAAATGAAGCATTATAATATCCCCATTTTTATTCCTCACTTGGGCTGTCCATATGATTGTATATACTGTGATCAGAAAAAGATAACTGCGCAACAGGGAACACCCGACATTAAGCAGATGATTTATACTATTGAAGAATATCTGCAGACTATTCCCTGTGAAGCGCATGTAGAAGTGGCATTTTTTGGGGGTAATTTTACAGCCGTGGACAGGAAACTGCAGGAGGACTATCTGGATGCGGTTCAACCGTACCTTCAGCAGGAAAGAGTGCAGAGCATTAGAATTTCGACCCGACCAGACTGCATTGATGGACCTATTTTGGATATGCTGGCCAATTATGGGGTGAAGATGATTGAACTGGGAGTGCAATCTCTGAGTGATAGGGTTTTGCAAGCATCAGCCCGGAATTATAGGCCGGAGGATGTTTTCAAAAGTTCTCACCTAATTAGGGAAAGACAATTTGACTTGGGCATACAGCTCATGATAGGACTTCCGCAGGATAGCTACGCAATGGATATGCAAACAGCTCGTCAGACAATAGCCCTGCAACCGCAGGCAGTCAGAATATACCCTACCTTGGTTATTGCTGGTACTGTTTTGGATATAATGTGGCAGAGGGGAGAATATGAGCCCTTGAGCTTGGAAGAGGCAGTTTCCACCTGCGCGGATATGCTTTTGCTTTTTCAAGAGGAAAAAATTAGAGTCATCCGCATGGGCCTGTATCCCGGTGAGGAACTGCGCCGAGATGGGGTTATACAAGCAGGGCCTTTTCATCCGAGTTTTGGTGAGCTGGTGGATCAGGAGATATTCAAACAACAGGCGTTATTTGCAATAGTGCAATACTTTGAGAGCTTTGGGCATCGTGCTGAGATTAACTTGCATGTTAATTCGCGGGATATATCCAAAATGACAGGCAAGAAGCAAAAGAATCTACAGGAATTAAAGCGAGAATTGGCATTGGACTCTATAAAGTTGAAATTAGACCAGGTTTTGGATCGTAATTGGGTAGGGGTTAGTGCTACCGATGTTGAGGAAGCTCAATTACTGCTCTCGCGAGAGGAGTTCATCAAAATACGTAAGCAATAAAAGTGACCCTGATAGTCCACATGCAACAGGTTTTCTGTTGTTGCGTGGGCTTTTTCTTAAACAGTACTAATTATTCAAATGTAGCAGTTAATGGATTATGCGCAGCAACCTTCTACAGTACTGAGATATAAGGGAAACGGGGTTTGCTCTTGAGCGGCAGCTGGGTGGACAAATTCAGCAATTCTGCCTGCTCCGGACTCCGGAGGCTCGAGCTGTCAGCTGCTTGCCAGATGAGTTCCAGGGGCTGCCCTGTCAATCTCCCATCCGTGGTCGATGACAGGCTCGGAACATCCTGTTCCTCGTCCCCCTCCACTCATCTTTCTTCGCAGGACAGCACGGCCTCCTGCGCAACGTCGCCTGCATAATTCCTGAATTTGTCCTGTATATCTGAACTTCTTGACGATAACCGTTATGATTTAATCCATGGGGATAGGAACGACATAAGAACCGTCCCCAATCCCTGCTTACTTCCTTGGCCAAAATAGTTTTCATTTAAGGTACTATTATATAACAGGGGAAGTGGGCATACCAGCAACTCCGTCCCTTTCCAGTAAGTATTTGTAGATTTTATAGCGCGACAGATTTAGTAATTATGCTGGCGACCTAGCGGAGGAGGCCGTTCTACCCTGCGAAGACGGGAGAGCGTAAGGGGACGAGCGACAGGACGTCGCGAGCCTGTCATCGACCACGGATGGGAGATTTGACAGGGTGCCCCTGAAGCTCGCTCGGCAAGCAAATGGTAGAACGAGCCTCCGGAGATGGGAGCAAGCAGAATTACTGAATCTGTTAGCCCCAGATTACATTCAACATCTAACACCCGGTCCCCTTATATCTCTGTGATTCAAAAGTTTGCTGCGCATAATCAGTCAACTGCGAAAAATGAATTAATCATCTTCGTAATAGAGTTAGCAAAATGTATGTGTAAAATATTACCAAAAAGAAGGTTTTGCTTTATCCTTTGTCAAATATTAATGTAAAAGACCAAGAGGGCTGAATTTGATTGGCTAGCACAGGCTATTATGTGCTCATGGAATAGCAGGAGGAAAACTGGTGTATTTAAAGAGTTTGGAAATAAAGGGATTTAAATCCTTTGCTGATAATACTGAAATTAATCTTGAGCCGGGCATAAACATTATTGTAGGACCCAATGGTTGTGGTAAAAGCAATATTGTGGATGCGATTCGTTGGGTTCTGGGTGAGGCTAACGTGCGCCATTTGCGTGGTCATAAGAACGAGGATGTAATTTTCAACGGTACGGATAAAAAAAGGGCTCTGGGGATGGCTCAGGTCGCAATGACAGTTGATAATTCGGATGGTAGTCTGCCACTGGAATATGGTGAAGTTACTGTTAGTCGTAAAATCTTTCGTTCTGGTGAGAGTGAATTCTATATTAATAAATCAAAGGTAAGAATGAAGGATATTGTGAATCTGTATACCGATACTGGGTTGGGTAGACGAGGCTTTTCTATTATAAGCCAGGGTGAGCTAGAAAGAGTCTTGAACGGGCAAGCCTTTGATCGTCGCTTAATGCTGGAAGAAGCAGCTGGCACCATAAAATATCGACAGCAAAGGGATGAAGTACAGCAGCGGCTTCTTTCTAGCACCCAGGATTTAGTGAGGGTAGGAGATATTTTAAACGAACTGGAAATACGTAAGTTGGAGTTGCATAGCAAAGCAGAAAAGGCCGCTATCTATGTGGCAGCTTGGGATGAGTACCAGATTTTAGAGAAGCAAGTTATGGCCTCTCAAATAAGGGAAACCGCTGATAACCTTCAAGTTAAAAAGGGTGAAATGATCCTCAAGCATAATAACCTAGGAGAGATTAATATCAGGCTGGAAAATCTAAATATTAGTAAAGAGCAGGTCGAGAACTCCCTGGAAAAAAAACGGACCGACTTAAACCAATTAAAAGAAAGTAAGTATGAAATTGAGGCCGAATTAAATAAAATGCAGTCGGAGATGAAGCTTAGTCAGGAGCGAATTAAAAACTACCGAGAACGAATCACGGCTGCAGATATTGATAGCGAAAAATACGCCCTTATGTTAGAAAATATAGAAAAAGATTTGCAGATAAAAACTGCCGATTTTAACCGGGAGAAAGAGCAATGCCAGGAGAGAAGATACGAGGTTGAACAACTTAGACAGGACATCAGCAAACAGGAACAGTACATAGTCGAGCTGGAGAAACTTTTCGAACAGCAGCGGAACTTGGTTTTTGAACGGGCTAATAAGGAAGCGGAAATAAAGAACGAAATAATTAGTTTGGATAATAATATTAATCGGGCTCAAGAGAAAAGAGAGAGATTGTTAATAAGGGTTGAAGAGAATGAGAAGAAGCTAAGGGCTACTGAAAAAAGTGCCATAGATTTGAATGAACTGAGAAAGCAGCAATTGAGCCATAAAGAGGAATGGGAGAGGCTTATCTCAGATGTTGGGGCTCAAAAATCCCAATACTTGGATTACCAGGCTCGTATTGAGAAAGACTATAAGAATATGAGCCAAGAGATTATAAAGCTGGAACATAGACTTATGGCGCTAATGGATCTGCAGAAAAACTATGCTGGTTTTTCCGAGGGAGTAAGGGCCATCTTGCAGTTTTATGACCGGGGTGAGCCTAGCCTGCGGGGTATGAAGGGCCTGGTTGCTAATCTGATCGAGACACCACCGGGAATGGAGTTGGCCATTGATGTTGCCCTTGGCAAAGGCATGGAAAATATAGTAATGGAAACTGCCTATTCAGCACATATGGCAATTAATTTTTTAAAACAAAAGCGTTTGGGGAGAGCAACATTTTTGCCTCTGGATGTTTTGCGGGTTCAAAAGCTTCCTGCCCGGCAACGGGAAGAGATACTGGCAGGGGAAGGAGTTCTAGGCCTAGCCTCCGAACTCTTGCAATATGCTCCTGAATATGAAAGGGCTATCGCTTACCTTCTGGGGCGGGTACTATTGGTTCAGGATCTGGATTGCGGACTGCGGATATTCAAGCGGAGTCAATATCCTCTGCGGATTGTCAGCCTGGAAGGAGAATTGATAAATGCCAGCGGAGCTTTGACTGGTGGTATGCATGCCCAAGCTAAATCCAGCCCATTACAGAGAAAGCGAGAGCAAAAAAATATATCGCAGCAGCTAGATAGCTTACGCCAGTCTGAATCTCAAAACCGGGAAGAAGCGGGTATATTATCCGGGCAGATCCAAGAGGTAAATGACAAGTTGAGTCAAGCGAAAAACGGGCTGGTGGAAGTGGAATTTCAATTGAAAATGATTCGAGACGAAGAGCAGCGCCTCCAAGTAACCATAGAGAGTTCCTCGCTTGATGCAAAAATCTATCTAAGCGAAATATCCCAATTGGAGATTATGATCAAGCAATCTGAAGAAGAGATATTGCGTTTACAGGACAGCCATAGCAGCGTCAGGGAAGAAAACAAACAGGTTTCCAGTGAAATAGAAAGGATAAAAGCGGACTTAGAGATTAACCGACGAGAATATGAGGTGAAAAAAGAAAGGTTCTCATCTCATCAGGAACAACTTATAATGAAACAAAAAGAATTAGAAAACATAGAGAAAAACATTGGCCAGTTTGAACAGGTTAAGGAGTCGTACCACCAATCTGGATTGGAAGCTCTTGCTTTGCAGCAGCGACTTCAGAAAGAGGTGGATTTAAATCATTCTCGAGTAGGGAGTACTGCTGAAAAAGTAGTTGATAAACGGGAGCAACTTAAAATAATTGTGGAGAGCATTGCTACCATCTCCAATGAAGAGAAGGAATTGAGCACAGATTTGGATGTCATTCGTAATGCGGCACAACCGCTTCAACAGGAGATCATTAATGTGCAGGAACAGATAAGGGCTATGGAGATGAAGGTGGTGCGCATAGAAACCGAGTTAGAAGGGATCCAAGGTCAGTTCAGGGAAAAGTTTAGCCATGAAAACCCTGAAAATTATGACGATATTTTGTCCTCTCGTCAGACCCGGGAATACCGAACTCGCATAGAGGACCTGAAGGAACAGATAGATTCATTAGGCCCGGTTGATATTGATGCCATAAAGGAATACGATGTAATAAGTCTTAGGTATGAATTCTTGCATCAGCAGTCCCAGGATCTGTCTATTGCCATAGTATCCCTGGAAAAATTGCTCCAGGAGACGGAAAAAATTATGACAAAGAATTTCTCTCAGTTTATGGAGTTAGCCAATGAAAGTTTTAACAGAACGTTTATGGAAATCTTTAATGGTGGGGATGCTGGTCTAATGATGGAATCAGCTCACGACCTAGCTGCAGGGGTGGAGATATTGGTCAAGATGCCTGGTAAACGCAGTCAATCCTTGAACTTACTCTCCGGAGGCGAAAGGGCTTTAACCTGTATTGCTTTTATCTTCTCACTATTGCGTTTAAAATCGGTTCCCTTTTGTTTGTTGGATGAAATTGATGCAGCATTGGACGAGACAAACTTAATGAGGTTTGCGGATTTTTTGAGAGGGATGTCAGGGGATACTCAATTTATTGTTATTACTCACCGCCAGGGTACCATTGAGGCGGGAGGAAATATTTATGGTATCACCATGCCCCAGGAGGGAATTTCATCCGTTCTGTCCATTCAATGCGATGAAATACAAAGTTTGGCTGGCTGAGCGCTGAAATATTGCTCGCCTGCAAAATATAGAGAAAGTAGGTTCAGGGGATGGCACTTTTTGATAAGTTTAAATGGGGGAAAAAGGAGAAAGTATCTAGTGATACTGAAAATAATCTTTCTGACTCGAAGCTGGAATTTAACAATGGGGGAGATAGTCAGGATGATGAGGTAAAGATACCGGATCTGGCTGAACAAGAGGAAGTTTTGGATATACCTGAACTTGTTAGTGTTGCTCCGCCTAATGCTTTGTCCGAGATGGAGATAGTTGCAGCAGAGAAAGTCAAAGGTAGTCTTTTTGAGCGTTTGAAAACTGGACTCAGCAAAACTCGTAAAAACCTGGGCGACAAAATTGATTCTCTGGTTAAAAGTACCAAGAAACTAGACGATGAGTTTTTTGAGGAACTGGAGGATATACTGATTCAGGCCGATGTAGGCATGAATACTTCCTTAGAGTTGGTAAGAAATATTAAGACTGCTGCCAAGAAACAAAAGGTCAATGATCCGGCTCAGGTCACTGCTCTCATTCAAGAGGAGATAGCGATTCTATTAGGAGCTAATCCTACTCCTCTAATCATCTCGGCAGAAAAACCAACCATTATTCTGGTGGTAGGAGTCAATGGCGCTGGAAAAACTACCACGATCGCTAAGCTGGCCAATAGGTATAAGAATGAAAACCTTAAGGTAGTGTTAGCAGCGGGGGATACCTTCAGGGCAGCGGCCATAGATCAGCTTCAAATATGGGCTGACCGGGTGGGGGGGGAGTTAATTAAACATCAGGAAGGATCGGATCCCGGAGCGGTTGTATATGACGCAGTAAGTGCCGCTCGTGCTCGCCAAGCTGATGTGTTAATTATAGATACTGCTGGAAGGCTGCAGAACAAAACCAACCTGATGAAGGAAATTGGTAAGGTAAGAAAGGTTATTGAAAGGGAAATGCCTTCTGCTCCTCACGAAGTTCTTTTAGTTCTTGATGCTACTACCGGACAAAATGCCATCAGCCAGGCTAGAATCTTTGGGGAAGCCACCGGAGTAACTGGAATAGTATTGACCAAGTTAGATGGAACCGCCAAGGGTGGGATAGTTATTGCGGTGGTCAAAGAACTCGATATACCGGTTAAACTAGTGGGTATAGGAGAGAGTTTGGAAGACCTGCGGGATTTCTCGCCCGAAATATTTGCCCAAGCACTGTTTGATAATCCCTTAATAGTTGAAAGGTAGGTAATTAATATGCCCAAAATAGCAGTAATCGGAGGAACAGGAGTATATAACCCCGAGTTGTTGAATGATGTAAAAGAAATCGTAGAAATGACCCAGTATGGTGAAGTGAAAGCAATTTTAGGTAAATACAATCAAGAAGAAATCGTATTTATTCCCCGGCATGGCGCCAAACATAGCGTCCCGCCGCATTTGATAAATTACCGAGCCAATATTTTAGCACTAAAGCAGTTGGGGGTAAAAACTATTATTGCTACTGCTGCCGTAGGCTCATTGCACTTTGACCGCAAGCCAGGCCAATATGTTTTAGCTGATCAGTTTATTGACTTTACTAAGATGCGCCAGAACAGTTTTTTTGAAGGCGGGTCGCAAGGGGTAGTTCACTGTGATATGACTGTTCCTTACTGTCCGGAAGTTAGAGCGGCCATAAAAAAAGCCGGTGATGAGAAAGGCCTGAAGGTTTATAACGGGGGTACTTATGTATGCACCGAAGGCCCGCGTTTTGAAACGGCAGCCGAAATTGAGATGTTTAAAATGCTGGGGGGACATGTGATTGGCATGACCAGTGTTCCGGAAGTATGCCTGGCTCGAGAATTAGGAATTTGTTATGCCAATATATCCATTGTAACCAATCATGCGGCAGGTATTTCGCCGCATATCCTAAACCATGCTGAAGTAATAGAAGTTATGAAGAACAGCGTTCATGATGTCCGGCACTTGATTATGGAAAGTATAAAATATATTAGTGACACGAGAAATTGTGACTGTAGGGAAATATTAAAGGAAACCGAGATGAACCAGGCATGATTCGTACCATTTACTTTGATGCCGATGCTGGTGCGGTTATAATACTTAATCAGAATCGACTTCCAGCCCAGATGGAATATGAAAAAATGTTCAGTCACCAGGATTTAGCCCAGGCCATCAAGCTTCTAAAGGTGAGGGGTGCTCCACTTATTGGAGTTACTGCTGCTTTTGCTTTGGCTCTGGCCGTAATAAATTACACTGGCTCGCGGGACCAGCTAGAGGCCTATTATAGAGAGGCTGAACAACTACTGGCTTCTACTCGCCCTACGGCTGTAAACCTTTGCTGGGCGATTAAGAGAATGCGAATTGTTTTTGATGCCATGCAGCACCTGGATATACGCAGCTTGGCTGAGGAGTTGTTGCACGAGGCAGAGAATATGTTCGATGAGGATGTTGCCATTAATAATACTATTGGAGAGCATGGACAGGTATTGTTAGCACCTAATACTGAGGTATTGACTATCTGTAATGCGGGATCCCTAGCTACTTGTGGATATGGAACTGCGTTAGGGGTGATTCGTTCAGCCCATAAAGTGGGCAAGATTAAACGGGTTTGGGCCTGTGAAACGCGCCCAGTTTTGCAGGGAGCCAGACTTACAGTTTGGGAGCTTATGCAGGATAAAATACCGGTTACCTTGATAACGGATAGCATGGCAGCTCATCTAATGAGCCTAGGGCGAGTCGGCGCTGTGGTGGTAGGAGCTGACCGTATCGCTGCCAATGGGGACACTGCTAATAAGATAGGCACTTACTCCCTGGCAGTTCTAGCCCGTTATCATGACCTGCCGTTCTATGTAGCGGCACCTTGGTCTACGATTGACATGAGTATCCTTTCCGGACAGGAAATACCAATCGAAGAACGTAATCAGGAGGAAGTGCGTCGGGTGGAGGGGAAATATATCACTGTTCCAGAGGTCAAAGTTTTCAACCCTGCATTTGACGTAACTCCTGCTGTTCTGATAAGTGGAATCATCACGCAAAAAGGCGTTATCCTCCCCCCTCTGGGGGAAGGGCTGACACGGCAGGGACAAGCCCTATGAAAGGAGCTGTACTGATATGAACTACTTGAAGGAACGCAGGGAGGTACTAAACACTGCTCGGGAGATATCCGCAGCCAAAATGGTTATAGGTACTTGGGGAAATGTAAGTATTAGAATTAATGACCAACCGCTAATGTTAATTACTCCTTCCGGTATGAATTACGGAACTATGTCTATAGAAGACATTGTCCTGGTGGATGAGAAGGGTAACGTTGTGGAAGGCATATGGAAACCTTCAGTAGAATCTCCTCTCCATGCTGAGATATATCGTAATCGGCCGGATGTAGCGGCGATTGTTCACGTGCACAGTACATACTCTACGGTTTTTGCCGTTGCCCGCAAGAGCATACCAGTCGTACTTGAAGAAACTGCTCAGGTTATTGGCCATGAAATTCAGACTGCCCCTTATGCCAGTTGTGGTTCGAGTGAGCTGGCAGCCCATGCTGTTGCGACACTTGGTGATGGTAAGGCCGTACTTCTCGCTAATCACGGTCTAATAGGGGTGGGAAAGAGTGCCAGTGATGCTTTAAAAGTTTGTTATATTGCTGAGAAGACGGCCCGGGTGGCTATGCTAGCGCACATCTTGGGTGAAGTCAATTCGCTTTCGGATGAAGAGACCAAGCTGTTAAACATTAACTTTCGTAATTATGGACAGGAGAAGCATTAAAAGCCTCGTGAAAAATATTATATGATAGGGGGCAGAGCCGGTGAAGCTGCTCATAGAAAATGTAAGTATTATCCCAATGACGGAAGATAATTATACTATTGAAGAAGGATATATAGTCATAGCGGGCAATGTAATTGAGGAAGTAGGAGTGGGTACAGCTCCGGCAGACCATTATGATCAAAGGCTTGATGGCAGGAATCAAATGGCATTACCTGGATTCATAAATGCTCATACGCATGCGGCCATGACTCTTTTGCGCGGATATGCTGACGATCTTCCCCTGATGGAATGGCTAGAGAAAAAAATATGGCCTCTGGAAGCCAAACTTACTGCTGAGGATATCTACTGGGGGACGATGCTGGCGATTGTAGAGATGATAAAATCTGGAACTACATGTTTTGCTGATATGTATTTTTTTATGGACGAGGTTGCTCGAGCTGTTGAACAGGCAGGCATTAGGGCAGTTCTAGCCCGGGGAATGGTAGGGGTAGGACCGGAAAATGAACAAGCAATTACCGAGAGCAGGGAACTGGTAGGCAAATGGAATGGAAAAGCTAATGGTAGGATAAACTTTATCCTTGGGCCCCATGCGCCATATACTTGTCCTCCCGACTATCTGAAGAGAGTAATGGAACTAGCAGAGGAACTTAAGGTGGGCATTCATATACATTTGGCTGAGACTGCAGGCGAATTTAATGACATGAACCTTATGTATGGCAAAACCCCGGTAGCCCATCTGGAAAGCTTGGGTTTATTCCAACATCAAGTCTTAGCCGCTCACTGCGTACATCTCTCAGAGCAGGATATAGAAATACTGGCTAAATACAACGTGGGCGTGGCTCATAATCCTGAGAGTAATATGAAGTTAGCCAGTGGGATTGCCCCGGTGCCGGAGATGTTGAAGGCTGGAATTCCTGTGGCTCTGGGTACAGACGGTGCATCGAGTAATAATAACCTGGATATGCTCCAGGAAATGCGTACCTGTGCTCTATTACATAAAGTTCACACCTTCGATCCAACCGTCATACCAGCCTACCAGGCCCTACAAATGGCTACGACCAATGGTGCCCAAGCGCTAAGGCTAAATGCGGAAATAGGCCAAATCAAGGTGGGAATGAAGGCAGATATTATCCTGGTCAAAATTGACGAGGCTCATTTTATACCCTGTTATGATCTGGTTGCTAACCTAGTTTATTCAGGGCAAGCCTCTGATGTAAGTACGGTGATTATTGATGGAAAGATAATCATGCAAGATCGGGTTATTAAGACCATAGATGAAAAGGAAGTACTAGCTCAAGCGAAACGAATAGGTGCAATTTTGAGGTAAAACTGTTTATAATAGAGCGCGAATACATTATACAAATTATAAGAATTAGATATAGTATTATTCTGGGGGAAGGAAGTAGGGTCATCTGTATAGAATATTAATTAAATAGGTGAGATTTTAAGCAGTATTACTTGTGGATAGTTGTATTTTACAATTTAATAGCTCCGAGCTTTCTGTCTACAGCTTTTGCTAGGAAAGAAAGCCATTGGGTTAACCTGGAAACGGGGTAGCCTCCCATTGCGGAAAGGAGCCTGAAAGAGATCTTGGTCAGGATTATATATTAGTCTGGGCGAAGGTCATTGTTGGGTAAAGTTTTGGCAATGGTATTTTTATGCCTCTGGCCTTAGCTGGAGGCATTTTTATTTATACTACACTGGGTCTCAAGATAATTTCTGGTACCATTTCCCAAAGGATAAGGTATTGGAAATTACAAAATATAAATTTAATAGGAAGGAGGTGACAATATGGCTAATTACAAGGATATCATTGTCGGTTGCAAAGACAAAAAGGGAGGAATAATTGAAGCCTTCCATGCCCTTCAGAACGAATTCAATTATATTCCTAAAGAAGCACTGGTTGAAGCAGCGCGGGTATTCGGCGTTTCCGAAGCCCAGGCTTATGGAGTGGCGACCTTTTATTCCTATTTGTCCGTTGAAAAGCGAGGCAAATACATTATACGCATGTGTGAAAGTGCTCCCTGTCATGTGGCTGGAGCTGATGAATTATTAAAAGCATTAGAGAGCCAACTGGGCATTAAGGTCGGTGAAACGACTCCGGATGGTAAATTTACTTTGGAACTAACCGAGTGCGTGGGACAATGCCAGGCAACTCCAGTTATAACTGTTAATAGTGAACCGGTGTTCAACGTAACTGCGAAAATTTTACCGCAGGTTCTAGCTGCCTATAAATAGAGAGAAAGGAGGGGATTGGATGGCTGAGGAAATGCGAGTGCTATTAGAATATGCCGATAAAATAAATCCGGAAAGTGCTGAT